>NZ_MDGN01000057.1:0-363 GCF_002742365.1 Maribacter sp. 4U21 | reverse complement strand
GCCATAAGGTCAAAGCTAAGGCAATACTCCTAACGGATGATCTAAAAGCCCGTATAGCTGAGTTAATGTCTCACAATAAATGGAGTCCAGAGCTTATTGCCAAACGTCTTGCCAAGGAGCAAGAGCAATGTGTTAGTCACGAGACTATTTATAAATGGATATGGACCGCAAAGCACAGTCACCATAGAAAACATAAAGCTTATAAAGGTCTTCATAAACATTTGCGCCATACAGGAAGAAGACAGAAACGTAGTAATTTGAAGGATAATAGGGGAGCTATTATCAAAAGAGTTCCCATAGAACAACGACCGGCAGTGGTAACGGAGCGTAAACGTATAGGAGATATAGAAGTAGATCTGATGA
>NZ_MDGN01000056.1:0-18244 GCF_002742365.1 Maribacter sp. 4U21 | reverse complement strand
TTGGGTTTGAGTAAATCCGACTTGTAAAAGACTCTGAATTTGATACCTTTGAGATAGGGTCAATTGTTTGTAATGTTTCATGCAAGATCAATATAAATATTGAACCTAAAATACTTGGGGCTAGCCCCAAGTATTTTAAATATGCATGTTGCACTTATGACTTGAACTTAGAAAATATAAACAATTTTAATTTTCTGAATTTTACAAGCTTTTGATTATTTTCAACCTCGAGGAAAATTGAATTCAAAAACGAGTAATTTTAAACTCATTAATAATGATATTCAATTTTGTTAGTAGGGTTACTTACCATTTAAAATCTTTGGTTTGAAAAGAAAAATTACTTTAAAACATATCGCCAGAGAGTTGGACGTTTCAATTTCAACTGTTTCCAAAGCACTCAAGAATAGCCATGAGATAAGTAGAGATACCAAGGATAAGGTTCAGGCGTTCGCTAAACTTTATAATTATAAGCCCAATAACATTGCTATCAGTTTAAAGAATAAAAGAACAAAGAACATTGGTGTTGTTATTCCTGATATCGTACATCATTTCTTTACCACCGTCTTTAGGGGAATAGAAAAATATGCCAATGAGCGTGGTTACAATGTTATTGTATGTGTATCGGACGAATCTTTCGACAAGGAGGTAATAAATATGGAAATGCTCGCCAACGGCAGCATTGATGGCTTTATCATGTCGCTATCCGCAGGAACGCAGAAGAAAGCCGATTTTAATCACTTGAAAGAAGTAACAGAGCAGGGGATTCCGTTGGTATTATTTGATAGGGTTACGGATGAGGTAGATTGTGATAAGGTCATATTAAACGATGAGAGTATTGCCTTTGAAGCCGTGGACTCCTTTATTAAGACAGGCAGAGAGAAAATAGCATTAGTAACTACGGATGCTTATTTTAATGTAAGTGCTAGTCGCGGAAAAGGGTATGTAAAGGCTTTAGAACAAAACGGACTAGTGTTCAATAAGGATTTGGTGCTTACATTGCCTTATGAAGACTTGGATGAGCAAACTATCAAGAACTTCTTTTCTACTACGGATGTAAATGCTGTACTTTGTGTAAATGAAATTTTTGCTATCCACTGTATGGGTATAGTACAATGCATGGGGAAAAGAATTCCCGAGGATATATCTTTTATCGGTTTTACAGATGGGATTTTGTCTAAATACTCCAAACCTACTTTGACAACCATTGCTCAACATGGGGATAAAATGGGAGAGGTGGCCGCTAAACTTTTAATAGATAGGGTAGAAAGCGATAATGAAGAGGTAGAAGAACCCTTTTGCACCGAAATTATTTCTGCTACGATTATTAAAAGGGAGTCAACAATCAATTAATTTACAAAGAAGAAAAGATGCAAAAAATTGGATTTATTTTCGATTTAGACGGGGTAATAGTGGATACGGCCAAATATCATTATCGGGCATGGAAAAAACTGGCCAATGAACTTGGTTTTGAATTTACCAAAGAACAGAACGAAATGTTCAAAGGGGTCAGTAGAAAGCGATGTCTTGAGATTTTGCTAGAAATTGGAAACGTAACAGCATATCAAGAACAATTTGATGCATGGATGGTAGATAAGAATGTGGACTACTTGGCCTATATAGAAAACATGGACGAGTCAGAGGTGCTGCCGGATGTGCCAAGGGTATTGAATTTTTTAAAAGATAATCATATTCCTATCGCCTTGGGATCCGCAAGCAAAAACGCTAGGCCAATTTTAGAAAAAGTAAAATTATTGCCTTTTTTTGATAGTATTGTGGATGGTAATAATGTAACCAAAGCAAAACCGGACCCGGAAGTATTTTTGATTGCTGCAGAAAATTTAGGGGTTCCGTCTAATAAATGTGTTGTCTTTGAAGATGCCGTTGCCGGTATCCAAGCTGCAAATGCCGCGCATATGATAAGTATTGGTATAGGTGATCAAAAGGTGTTGTCAGAGTCGAAGTATAATTTCAATGATTTTACGGAAATCGATACTGATTTCTTATCAAAACTTTTGCGTTCATAAACCCCATCGTAAATTTGAATTATTAGAACATACCATTTATAGGATAAATGTTCATTATAAATTGTAGGAATGAATCAAGATTATATAAAGGCCGATAATTGGTCTATCATAGAAGAAGGTTTTGACAAAGAACAGGTTAAATCCTCAGAAAGCTTATTTAGTATTGGCAACGGCGCAATGGGGCAAAGAGCCAATTTTGAAGAAACGTACACGGGAGACACATTTCAAGGAAGTTATATTGCAGGTGTTTATTATCCGGATAAGACACGTGTGGGATGGTGGAAAAATGGCTATCCTGAGTATTTTGCCAAAGTATTGAATGCTCCCAATTGGATTGGAATAAATGTAAGTGTGAACGGGGAAACGTTGGATTTGAATACCTGTAAGAACGTTTCGGATTACCGAAGGGAGCTCAACATGAAAGAGGGTTATTACAAGAGGGAGTTCGTTGCCACCCTACCTAACGATATCAAGATAGGGGTAGAAGCCATTAGATTTCTGAGTTTGGATATAGATGAGGTAGGGGCAATAAAGTATGCCGTTACAGTGCTTTCTTCGGATGCTGAAGTAATGTTTGATTCTTATTTGGATAGCAGCATTACCAATGAAGACAGTAATTGGGATGATAAGTTCTGGAACACTACAGGAGTTTCTTCCGAAGGAAACCAAGCTTTTATTGAGGCACATACGATGAAGACAAATTTTGCAACCTGTACCTTTATGCAGTCGCACCTACTTTATAACGGCAGTAGTAGTGTTGTTGAACCACATATTATTGAAGAGGATTTACGGGTAAGCCAAACCTTTAAGCAAAAGGTGAAAGTGGGCGAGACGGTAGCATTACATAAATTTGGTGGCTATACTGTTTCTACGAATTATAAGACATCAAGATTGGTCGCTGCCGCAAAGGAAGTACTTAGAGAAGTTTCCCAACTCGGTTTTAATGATTTGTTGGAAAAACAAAAACAAGCTTGGGCGCGGATTTGGGAGATGAGCGATATTGTTATCGAAGGAGATGTAAAAGCCCAACAGGGCATACGTTTTAATATCTTTCAATTGAACCAGACCTATCTCGGAACAGATTCAAGATTGAATATAGGTCCAAAGGGATTTACCGGAGAGAAATACGGTGGTAGCACCTATTGGGACACGGAAGCTTATTGTCTTCCTTTCTATATGGCTACTAAAGATGATAAAGTTGCGCGTAAATTACTAAAGTACAGATACAATCACCTGGATAAGGCCATAGAGAATGCGCAAAAGCTAGGGTTTGTAAACGGTGCGGCGTTATATCCTATGGTTACCATGAACGGAGAGGAATGCCATAACGAGTGGGAAATAACTTTTGAAGAAATACATAGAAACGGAGCCATAGCCTTTGCAATCTATAACTATTACAGATATACGGGAGACTATGGTTATATACCAGAAATGGGTCTAGAGGTGTTGATCGGTATTTCAAGATTTTGGCATCAAAGGGTGAACTTCTCCGAGGACAAAAAAAAGTACGTTATGTTAGGGGTAACAGGACCCAACGAATATGAGAACAACGTCAATAATAACTGGTATACCAACTACTTGGCCAAGTGGTGCATAGATTACACCCTGGAACAAATAGGTAAGGTCAAAGATGGATACGCAGACGATTATAAGCGTATCATGGGAAAGACGAAATTAAATGATAGGGAGCTTGAAAATTGGAAAAAAGTAGCCGATAACATATACTTCCCATTTTCTGAAAAATATGGGATATTCTTACAACAAGACGGGTTTTTGGACAAGGAGTTGGTTCAAGTGAAGGATCTGTCAAAACAGGACCGACCCATCAACCAGAAATGGAGCTGGGATAGAATTTTACGTTCTCCGTACATCAAACAGGCAGATGTACTTCAGGGATTTTATCTTTTTGAGGCTGATTTTTCAACAGAATCATTAGAAAAGCACTTTGATTTTTATGAGCCGTTTACGGTTCATGAATCTTCGCTATCGCCATGTGTGCATAGTATACAAGCGGCCAAGCTGGGTAGAATGGAGCAGGCGTACACTTTTTATCTGAGAACTTCAAGACTTGACTTGGATGACTATAACAAGGAGGTGGAAGAGGGCTTGCACATTACCTCAATGGCAGGTACTTGGATGAGTATCGTAGAAGGTTTTGGAGGCATGCGCGTTGTAGATGATAAGTTGTCTTTCTATCCTCAAATTCCAAAGCAGTGGAAAGCCTTTGCTTTTAATGTTAATTTTAGAAATAGAATCATTAAGGTACGCGTAACGGACAAGGAAACTACTTTTGAGCTTAATGGAGATACCGAAATGTCCATACGTGTAAATGGTAAAAGGGTAGAGCTGATACCTGGTAATACAATAATGGTATAATCCGCTGACCCATGCGCCAAACCATTCTTATTTTCTTTTGTCTGGTGGTCTTGGCCAGTATATCCTGTAAAAACGAAATTCAAAAACCCTTGCATCAAAAAATGGAAAGAAAAAATAAAGTGGTTGTTTACCAGGTTTTTACAAGGCTATTTGGTAATACCAATACCAACAACAAGTCTTGGGGAACCATTGAGGAGAACGGGGTAGGTAAGTTTGATGACTTTTCCCCTCGTGCGCTGCAAGAAATCAAGGAGCTGGGAATTACACATATGTGGTATACCGGTGTTCCGCATCATGCTGTTATAAATGATTATACCGCAATCGGGATTTCTAACGATGACCCGGATGTAGTTAAGGGAAGGGCGGGATCACCATATGCCGTTAAGGATTATTATAACGTTAATCCTGACTTGGCCATAGACCCCGGTAATAGGCTTCAGGAATTTAAAAACTTGGTAACCCGTACACATGCCACCGGTATGAAGGTTATTATAGATATTGTTCCAAACCATGTTGCCAGAGGTTATGAGGGAAAAACCAATCCCGCCGGGGTAACCGATTTTGGAGCCGAGGACGATTCTACCTTGGAGTACCACCGAGATAATAACTTTTATTACATTCCCGGGGAAGAATTTAAGGTTCCCCAATGGAAGGATGGTTATTTGCCTTTAGGCGGAGAAGAACATCGCTTGGCAGATTCCAAATATACCGAGGTGCCGGCCAAATGGACAGGGAATGGCTCTAGACTGGCACAACCAGATATGAACGATTGGTATGAAACGGTACGGATTAACTACGGGGTGCGCCCAGATGGCTCTTATGATTTTGATTCGCTTCCAGAGGACTTTGCACAAAAGGGAATTACGGAACACGCTGCGTTTTGGAAGGAAAAATCGGTTCCAGGTTCTTGGAAAAAATTCAGGGATATTGCGTTGTACTGGTTAGATTTTGGAGTAGATGGCTTTAGATATGACATGGCCGAAATGGTGCCGGTTGAGTTTTGGAGCTACATGAACTCTAGCATAAAAATGAAGAATCCGGATGCTTTTCTTATGGCAGAGGTATATAATCCTGACCTATATAGAGCCTATATTAAAAAAGGTAAAATGGATTATCTATATGACAAGGTAGAACTGTACGATAGTATAAAGCACATTATGAAAGGCTACGGGTGGACGGATCATATACCCGTTGTTCAAAAAGGTTTGGAAGATATAGAGCATCATATGCTTCATTTTTTAGAGAACCATGATGAGCAGCGCATTGCTAGTCCGGATTTTGTGGGCGATGCTAAAACGGCTAAACCGGCCATGGTAGTTTCCGCCACCATTAGCACATCGCCTACCATGATTTACTTTGGTCAGGAAGTGGGAGAACCTGGAGCGGAAAACGCTGGTTTTGGCAGCCCAACAAGAACCTCGATTTTTGATTATATCGGTGTACCCCATTTTCAGAGATGGGTCAATGAAAAAAAGTTCGATGGGGGTCAGTTAAGTGATGCAGAAAAGGAACTACGAGATTTTTACAAGCGTCTACTGAACTTCACTATAGAAAGTGAAGCCCTTATGGGAAAATATCGCGAGATACATTTCTACAATAAGGAGCATACGGACAATTATAATCACCGGGTGCTGTCCTATGTGCGTTGGAGTGAGAAGGAAAAATTGGTAGTGGTATCTAATTTTGACACGCACGAAAATCATACCTTTCAACTTAAGATTCCATCGGAAATAATTAGCGAATGGAAATTGAAGAACGGAACTTATAAACTAGTGGATGGTCTATACGGTTCTAGCCAAGATTTAAATGTTATAGATGGTGTAGGAAATATCGATGTGCATTTAAATCCATTAGAATCTTATATTTTTGAATTGAAAAATTAGAAAAATGTTTAAAAAGATTTCAATTTTAGCGGTAATCATTCTAGTAACGGCTTGCGATATGAAAAAACCTTTGGTAATTGGTCATAGGGGAGCAATGGGTCATGAAACTGAAAATAGTTTAGCATCTATTCAAAAAGCATTGGATTTAGGGGTAGATATGATAGAAATCGATGTCTTCCAAATTTCCAGTGGTGAGATTGTCGTGTTTCATGATGAAATGGTAGATAGGCTTACCAATGGCCCAGGAAAAATAGAAGAATATAATATCTACGATTTAAAAAGGTTAACCCTAGATGGAGGGCATAAGATACCCATGCTTCAAGATGTATTGAAGTTGATAGACAATAAAGTGGCCCTTAATATTGAGTTAAAGGGGGCGAATACGTCGGACAGGGTAAACTTTATTATGGATTACTATGTAAAGGAAAAGAATTGGTCTCCAGAAAATTTTATCATTTCTAGTTTCAATTGGGATGAACTAAGAGCAATGCGTAAACTGAATGATGAGGTAGCGATAGCGGTTCTGACAGAGGAAAATCCTATTGATGCCATTCCCATAGCGAAGGAACTTAATGCGGTGGCCATAAATCCCTATTTCAAAAACCTGGATTTAGAAGTTGCTAACGAAATACGAGATGCCGGGTTTAAAATATATACATGGACGGTTAATGAACCCGCTGATATAGATGCCATGAAGCGAATTAGCGTAGACGGGATTATTACCAATTTCCCGGAAAGGGTTCAGTAATGTATGATGTTCTCATAGTTGGTGGTGGTGCGGCAGGTTTCTATGCAGCACTCCATGTCGCTGAACACCTTCCTAAAAACAAGGTGGCCATACTCGAAAGGGGCAATGAAGTGCTTTCAAAAGTAAAAGTTTCCGGAGGTGGCCGTTGTAATGTTACCCATGCCGAGTTTGACCCAAAAGAACTTTCCAAGAACTATCCCAGAGGAGAGAAAGAACTTTTAGGTCCTTTTCATACCTACGCCAGCGGAGATACCATCACTTTCTTTGAAGAAAGAGGAATTGCATTGAAGATAGAAGAGGATGGCCGTATGTTTCCGGTAACGGATTCTTCACAGACCATCATTGACTGTTTTTTGTCCGAAGCAAATCGATTAGGGGTAGCTATACATTATAAGAGTCCAGTAGTAGGCATCACGGCAGAAAAAGAGCATTGGCTGGTAAAGACTAGAGATGCCAGTTTCAAATCCAAGAAAATTATTATGGCGACGGGAAGTAACCCTAAAGTATGGGAGCTCTTAGGTAATTTAGGTCATACCATTGTCACTCCTGTACCCTCTTTGTTCACGTTTAACATACAGGATAAAAGAATTGCCGATATTCCTGGCTTAAGTACTGCCGCTGAGGTTCAGGTTTTGGAAAGCAGTACGGGAAAGGGAAACTTATACGGTAAGAAAAATAGGGAGGCCGTACTTACCTCAGAAGGCCCTTTACTCATAACACACTGGGGAATGAGTGGACCGGCCATCTTAAAACTATCCGCGTGGGGTGCCAGAATTTTAAAAAACTACAACTATAATTTTAAGATTCAGGTCAACTGGGTTCCAGAGTATCATAAAGAGGGACTTTTGGGACTATTCATGGAGGTGAAAAAAGTAGAGCGTAAGACAGTTTTACGGACAAAAGTAGTAGATATTCCCAAGAGGTTGTGGGTAAATCTAGTACGGGCGTCTGGGATAGCTGATTCGGACACATGGCCAGATGTCTCTAAAGTACAGCTTCAAAATTTGGCGGAGCAATTAACCAACGGAATTTATCAGGTTACTGGTAAGAGTACCTTTAAAGAAGAGTTTGTGACTGCCGGCGGCATCGATTTAAAGGAAATCAATTTTAAGACCTATGAGAGTAAAGTAATTCCTAATCTGTATTTCGCTGGAGAAATAATGAATATAGACGCCATCACCGGAGGCTTCAATTTTCAGAATGCTTGGACCTCGGGCTATATGGCGGCACAAGGAATAATTGCTGAATTAGCGAATAACGAATAAATATGGAGAAGTATATCGCTTTTTTAAGAGGAATCAATGTTGGAGGTCACAAGAAAGTACCCATGGCAAAACTTAGGGAAGTGCTGGGTGTTACTGGTTTTCATGAGGTAAGAACATATATTCAGAGCGGTAATATTGTATTTAAATGCCCAGAGAAATCCGTCAGCGAATTGGAGCAAATCATTAAAAAGACCATTGAGGATAGTTTCGGTTTTCGGGTTCCGACTTTAGTAAAATCTCTTGCTGAAGTTCAAAAAATCATAGATGATAACCCCTTTACAACTTCAGAATATTTAGAAACTAACAGCGTTTATTTTACACTTCTTTTTGATGTTCCGTCGGGGGAACAGATACGTTCTTTTGAATCGGTTACCTACCCCAATGAAGAATTCAAGATTTCCGATAGCTGCGTATATCTTCTTTGTAAAAAGGGATATGGCAACGCAAAGTTGAACAACAACCTTATAGAGCGCAAATTGAAAGTTACCGCCACAGCAAGGAACTACCGCACAATGCAAAAGCTTTTGGTATTAGCGTCATATAAATGAAGTAATTCACTAAGTTCTATATAAATTTTTATTTTCTTACCATCAACCATCAACCATCAACCATCAACCATCAACCATCAACCATCAACCATCAACCATCAACCATCAACCATCAATTAAGCTCCCATATTTTATAGTTAAGGAGCGTGGCAAAACAGACCCATAATAGATAAGGAGTCAATAAAATGGCCGCCAACTTGCTCACTACTTTAAACCATTTAATGGTTAATATAAGCATAATCAAGAGTGCAATGATTACCCAAAGTGCATAAAACGGACTTTTAAGTCCAAAAAATACGATACTCCACAGAGCATTTAACAATAACTGAAAACCAAAATGATAAAGTCCCGTTTTTACATATTTATGGTGGAAACCCTTTCCCCAGACCCATCCCGCAGCGATGCCCATGAGTATGTAAAGTGCGGTCCAAACTGGTGCAAATATCCAATTGGGCGGATTAAAACTTGGTTTGTTCAGGGTTAAATACCAGTCATTAACAGAGCTCTGCGTTGCAAAACTGGCAAGAAACCCAATAACTAGGCAAAGGGTAACGGAGATAACGATATAGACTAGTTTCTTTTTCAATGCTGAGCAGTTTAGGTCTAAAATAAGGAATTATTTCAATTGATGTAGCTAAAAACTATCTTTGCGCAAATACTGTTTTAATGACCGAAAAAGATTTTGTTCCTTCAGCATATCATAATTTAAAAGAAGAAGGTGTAGTTGGTTTTAAATCCCCGAGTAATATAGCTTTAGTGAAGTACTGGGGAAAGAAGGAGAATCAGATTCCGGCGAATCCGTCCATTAGTTTCACCCTAGATGCCTGTGCCACCAAAACCATTCTTACTTACAGTAAACTGGAAAAGCGGGCAACCGACTTTTCTTTTGATTTAATTTTTGAAGGAAAGCCAAAACCTAGCTTTACTCCTAAGATTACGACTTTTTTTAGTCGTATTGTAACCTATGTACCGTTTTTGTTGGACTATCATTTTGTAATTGAAACTTCCAATTCTTTTCCCCATAGCAGCGGTATCGCCTCATCCGCAAGCGGTATGTCCGCGCTGGCGCTTTGCTTAATGGAAATAGAGAAAGAACTGAATCCAGAAATGTCAGACACTCAATTTATACAAAAAGCATCGTTTTTGTCCCGATTAGGTTCGGGTAGTGCTTGTAGAAGTATTCAGGGAGATATCGTGCAATGGGGAAACCATACCGATACGGATAGAAGCTCCGACTTATATGGCATAAAGTATCCCTACGAGGTACATAAACTATTCAGGAACTATCACGACACCATCCTTTTGGTGGACAAAGGAGAAAAACAGGTAAGCAGTACGGTAGGTCATGATTTAATGCACGATCATCCATTTGCTCGTCAACGCTTTGCACAGGCCCATGAGAATTTAACAAAACTCAAGTCGGTCTTTAAGGAGGGAGACCTGAAGGAATTCATTAAAATTGTAGAGAGCGAAGCACTTACCCTACATGCCATGATGATGACAAGCCATCCTTATTTTATTTTAATGAAACCGAATACTTTAGAGATTATAAATAAAATCTGGGCTTTTCGGGAACGTTCTGGTACACACGTTTGCTTTACCTTGGATGCTGGCGCTAATGTTCATGTTTTATATCCCGAAAACGAAAAAGAAGAAGTCTATCAATTTATTAAGAATGAGTTAGTTGTATACTGTCAAAACCAACAGTATATTTGTGATAGAATTGGTTTTGGAGCCAAAAGAATAAACGTAGGCTTGGATAATTAAAAACAAGAATTTACGTTCTTTGTTGAACCGTTTAACCGATTTGTTCAACTAATTTAGAATAGTTGATTATATTTAGTTATTGTTTTAGATATCAAGAATGAAAGGACCATTATTTTACTCTAAAATACTTCTTTTTGGAGAGTATGGAATTATTAAGGACTCCAAAGGACTTTCTATACCTTATAATTTTTTCAAGGGAGCCCTGAAAATGGACGATAATACATCGGAGAAAGCGCAACAATCCAATATGGCGCTGAGCGGTTTTTCCGAGTATTTAGATAAGCTTACAAAAGAACAACCAGAGTTGGTGTCTTTTAATGTAAAGGAGTTAAAGGAAGATATTGCCAAAGGCATGTATTTTGATAGTTCTATACCTCAAGGTTACGGAGTAGGTAGTAGTGGTGCTTTGGTAGCCGCTATTTATGATAAATATGCCAATGATAAGATTACGGTATTAGAAAATCTTACCAGGAAAAAATTACTTAAGCTAAAAACGATTTTTGGGAATATGGAATCTTTTTTCCACGGAAAATCATCTGGCTTAGACCCCTTGAACAGTTACCTTAGCTTACCTATACTTATTAATTCAAAAGATAACATAGAGTCTACCAGTATTCCTACGCAAAATGCGAAAGGTAAAGGGGCCGTTTTTCTTTTGGATAGCGGGTCAACCGGTGAGACCGCTCCTATGGTGCAGCTTTTTATGGAACAGATGAAGAGTGAAGGTTTTAGGAATATGCTTAAAAATCAGTTTATAAAACATACCGATGCCTGCGTAGAAGATTTTGTTAATGGTAATGTAAAATCCCTTTTTGGAAATTTGAAACAGTTGTCAAACGTAGTTTTGAATAACTTTAAACCTATGATTCCCGCTAAGTTTCACGAACTGTGGAAACAGGGCATAGACAGTAACGAATATTACTTAAAATTATGTGGTTCTGGCGGCGGCGGTTACATCCTTGGTTTTACAGAAGATTTGGCCAAGGCCAAGAAGGCATTAAAAGACTATAAATTAGAGGTGGTTTACAACTTCTAGGACGCATCCATTCCATGTTTAGTAGAAAAAACAAACTCTTACTTCTTAAAGTGTTGAGTCTGTTTTCTGTGGTACGTGGTTATAACGTTCTGATTATAGCCCTAGCACAGTATTTAGCTTCCATTTATATACTGGCACCAAAATTACCGCTAGGCAGGGTTATTTTGGACATCAATCTCTTGGTCATCGTCTTGGCTTCTACCTTAGTGATCGCAAGCGGGTATATCATTAATAATTTTTACGATGCCGAAAAGGACCTGATCAACAAGCCCAGGAAGAGTATGTTGGATAGGCTGGTGAGCCAGCGTTTTAAATTAACCACTTACTTTGTATTGAACTTTCTTGCCGTGTTTGCGGCAAGCTATGTTTCTTTTAGGGCCGTACTGTTCTTCTCGGCTTACATCTTCGGTATCTGGTTCTATTCTCATAAGCTAAAAAAAGTGCCCTTTGTCGGAAATTTTGTCTCTGCAACTCTTGCTATTACACCTTTTTTTGCTGTTTTTGTATACTATAAGAATTTTGAAAACGTAATTTTTGTTCATGCCGTTTTCCTGTTTCTGCTGATACTATCACGGGAGATGATAAAGGATTTGGAGAATATTTCTGGAGATTTGGCTCAGAACTATAGAACAATTCCCATTATTTATGGTGTTAGAACCTCTAAATTCTTAATAGCGGCCTTAATTCTATTGACGCTGATACCATCATTGCTTCTTATCTTTAAGTTCGATATTGGCTATATGCATTATTATTTTGCAATTTGCGTGGCTTTTTTGGTACTCTTTCTGTTATTATTGCCAAAAGCTACGACCAAAAAGCATTACGTCTGGTTACATAATATTTTGAAGTTGATCATTGTTGCAGGTGTTTTTAGTATTCTTTTAATCGATATTGATTTGGTTTTAAATCGGATTTTATAATGGAACATATATTAAAAGTAGCATTGGCTCAAATTGCTCCAGTTTGGCTTAACAAAAAAGCTACCTTGGAGAAAATAGAGGCCACTATAAAAGAGGCCGCAAAAGAAAAAGCAGAACTCGTAGTCTTCGGGGAGGCCTTGCTGCCCGGCTATCCGTTTTGGTTAGCCTTAACAGAGGGCGCATCCTGGGATAAGAAAGTAAACAAAGAACTTCATGCACATTATGTTAGAAATTCCATACAGATAGAGGCGGGAGAATTAGAAACGGTACAAACCCTTGCAAAAGAAAACAATATCGCCATTTATCTAGGGATGATGGAGCGTGCTCAAAATCGTGGGGGTCATAGTATTTATGCCTCCTTAGTATATATAGACCAGCAGGGGACCATAAAATCGGCCCATAGAAAGTTGCAGCCCACCTATGATGAGCGACTTACATGGGCGCCGGGTGATGGAAACGGACTGCAGGTACACGCACTAAAACAATTTACGGTGGGCGGTTTAAACTGTTGGGAAAATTGGATGCCGCTTCCCAGAACCGCACTTTATGGGCAGGGAGAAAATTTACATGTAGCCGTTTGGCCCGGGAGTGAGCATAATACAAAAGATATTACAAGGTTCATTGCACGGGAGTCTAGAAGTTATGTGATTTCTGTTTCTTC
The DNA here is from genome assembly GCF_002742365.1 of Maribacter sp. 4U21. Classification (NCBI taxonomy): domain Bacteria; kingdom Pseudomonadati; phylum Bacteroidota; class Flavobacteriia; order Flavobacteriales; family Flavobacteriaceae; genus Maribacter; species Maribacter sp. 4U21. The sequence continues at coordinate 5,016 of NZ_MDGN01000056.1, read as the reverse complement.
CTTAATGTCTAAAACCGATTTTCCAGAGGACACACCGCATCTTAATGCCATTCTAGAAAAGGCACCGGAAATATTGGCAAACGGGGGTTCGTGTATTGCTGGCCCTGATGGGGAATGGATCGTTGAGCCGGTGTTACATGAAGAAGGATTGATTTATCAGGAATTGGATTTTAACCGCGTTTATGAAGAACGGCAGAATTTTGATGCCGTTGGGCATTACTCCAGACCAGATGTCACCAAACTTACCGTAAATCGTGAACGCCAATCTACGGTTCAATTCGAAGGTTGATTTAGTTAGGTAGTATTGCTAAGGCGGCAATCCATTTTCCTACCTTTGCAACTAAATTCGCATCATGAGTAGGGAAGATTCCAATAAGGGTAGAAAAGCATCGGGAAGACAAGGAGGTAACTTTAGGAAGAAGAGTTACGCTCGTGGTAATGCGCCTATCAAAAAAACTACGGCACCCAAACAACCTTCTGACCCTAACGCTATACGGTTAAATAAATATGTAGCTAACTCCGGTGTATGCTCACGCAGGGACGCCGATATTTATATAGCGGCCGGTAATATTACCGTGAACGGTAAACCTATTACCGAAATGGGTTACAAGGTAAAGCTAGAGGATGAGGTAAAGTTCGATGGACGTTTGTTGAATCCCATAAAAAAAGAATACGTACTGCTAAACAAGCCAAAGGATTTTTCTACTACCGTGCGTGATGAGAAAGGCAAACGTCATGTTTCCGGACTAATATCCAACGCTTCCAAGTCTAAACTGTTGCCGGTCGATAAATTGGACAAAGAGCATACAGGTCTTTTGGTATTTACCAATGATGGCGATTTAAAGAAAAGATTAAAGAGTCCTATTAACGGAATACGTAAAATATACCACCTTGTTCTTGATAGGGATTTGAGAAGTGCGGATCTTAAAAAAATTCAAGAAGGTGTAACCGTGGAAGACAAGGCTGTTCGCGTTCAGGATATTAGTTTCATAGATAATGCGCCCAAACGAGAGGTCGGTATTGAAATTTTTAGCTCCAGAGGTAAAATTGTAGAACGACTTTTTGAGGAGTTAGATTATAAAGTAATAAAACTGGACCGCGTGGTTTATGGCGGACTAACAAAAAAAGACCTACCTAGAGGCCACTGGCGTTTTCTAACGGAACAAGAACTGGTCAATTTAAAAATGATTAAGTAGTCTTAAGTTTTTCATAAGCATTTTTCTTAACTAATAACTATGAAGTTATTCCAATGTGAAAATTGTAATAATCCCGTGTTTTTTGAAAATGATAAGTGCGAACAATGCGGTTATCATCTGGGTTACTTAGATACCACTTTCGATCTGTTAGCATTACTACCTAATTTAAAGCAATGGCAAAGCCCCACAGATGGCTTGCAAAACTTTGTTCGGTGTAAGAACTATGCTTATAATGTTTGTAACTGGCTGGTTCCGGATACCGATGCAACTGGTTTTTGTAAGGCTTGTAAACTAAATAGGACAATACCGGACATAGGAATTAAAAAAAACCTGAAAAAATGGAGAAGGATAGAAGTAGCGAAGCACAGGCTTGTATTTCAACTTCAAAAACTACGATTACCCGTCCAAAGCAAGTTAGCGCACCCCAAAACAGGTTTTTGCTTTGACTTTCTATCCCGAAGAGATGTTGGGGACAACGGCAAAAACTTAATGACCGGCCATGCCAATGGGGTAGTGACTATTCTTCTTTCCGAGGCAGATTCAGTATTACGGGAGCAAATGAAACGGGAAATGAATGAACGCTATAGAACGCTGATAGGTCATTTTCGTCATGAGATAGGACATTATTATTGGGAATTACTTGTATATTCCAATGAGGAAATACTGAATGATTTTAGGGAATTATTTGGTGATGAGCGTACATCTTATGGAGACGCACTTCAAAATTATTATAAAAACGGACCTCAAAAAAAATGGAGAAAGAATTTTATTAGTAAATATTCCTCCTCCCATCCTTGGGAGGATTGGGCAGAGACTTGGGCGCACTACCTGCATCTGTTGGATACCGTGGAAACGGCCTATTACTTTGGAATTAAAATAGAGCCGAATTTAAAAGATAAAAAACACCTAAGGATGAAATCTATAGTTGATCCCTATGAGGAATCAAGTTTTAAAAAAATAGTAGGGAAGGCTATTCCTCTATTCTCTGCTATAAACAGCATGAACCGTTCTATGGGTATTGCAGACGTTTACCCTTTCGTCATTTCCAAACCTGTAATTAGGAAGATGGAGTTCATACACAAACTTCTTAAAAAGAATCGTCTTACGGTTTGATGCAAACCACTTAGATTTATTTTTCCTCGAATAACAACCAAAGATTAGGGTCTAGTTCAATGGTTTCAGGTCGTTTTGATAAAGGAACAATAAACTCTTCTTTTGTTTTGGTAACCTGTAGTGTTTCAATCGTGGTTTCATTTCCGGTAATGATACCGATCTCTAATGGAAAATTGAAGCTGTGATGTTCCTGTAGTTGATGAATGGTAATGCTCAATTTCCCCTTGGCATAGTTCCAATCCCATTGAAGTTCTGGGTATCCTTTTGTGAATATCCATTGTTTAAAAAAGCCCGATAAATCTTGCCCTGAAACGTCCTCCATAGATTTTTGAAAATCCGAGGTCATCGCATTAGAATTTTGATATTTCTTATAATAAGATTGAATGCCCCTCCAGAATACCTCGTTACCTAATTGATGACGGAGCATATTCAAGACCCATCCTCCTTTTTGATAGGTGTTTGTGCTTAATACTTTTAAGGGATCTTTAATGGATGGGTCCACTATGGGCGACGGATTTTTTTGGTAGTATTCAATAATCTGCTTTTTATCCAAAGCCAGTTCCTTTTTGCGTGTTTCGTCACCATAAACCGATTCTTGATACAGTATGGCAAAGTAGGTGGCAAATCCCTCGCTCAACCACACATGGTTCCAATCATTTTCGCTGGCGGAATTACCGAACCACTGGTGGGCTACTTCATGCGCGATAAGTCCTTCGACTTCATTTTTGCCGGTGACCGAGTTTTCAAAGTAGGCAATGTTACCAGCGTTCTCCAAACCGCCCCATTGGGTCTTAGCTTGCATATTGGCAAGTTTCGCATAAGAATAAGGCCCTATGTTATCAATAAAATACTTCAACACCTTAGAGGCTACGGCATAATCGTTAAAACCCGCTAACCTGTTTTCAGGATACACCCATGCCGATACCGGAACGTCGTAAACATCTTCCAGTTGTCTGCTCGCGAATCTAGTAACGCCAATAGTAACCACTTTCATAGCTACCGGTGCGGGTTCATGATAAACCGTAAATTTCATGCCGTATCCTAGATTACTCTCTTCTATTTTTTCGCCTGTGGCCACTACATCGTAATGCGAGGGTGCCGTAATTCTAAATTCTACGGATGCCTTATCATAAGGATGATCTACGGACGGCAACCAATGTCTGGCCAGATTGGGCCAATTGTCACCAAAAAAAGAACGCTGCCCGAACTTGGTGGTATCGATGACCAATCCTCCTTCCGGGACACCTTGGTAATTTATAGTGAATGTTCTTTCCTTCTTGTCCGATACCGACGGATTAATCTTAATTTTATTATCGATATAGGTATAATCTACCAACCTCCCCGCTTCGGTAACGCCAGAAACATTCATCCCATAATCCTTGATTTTAGCGATGAGGTCCAGAGCAAATGAACCTTCTTCTAACTGGTTTACGGTTACAGAAGTTTTACCTATAATTTCGTTGGAATCATCACTTAAGGTAAGATCAAAAACGTACGATTCAACATCAACGGAGGTATTCCTCTTGTAGGTGTCCTGAGCGTGAGCATCGGTAGTTATAATTAATAAGATGAAGATTGAGATGAGTTTTAAGAAAGAGCTATTCATTTAAAGAGATGATTTATTCAGCAATTTAATCATAATCTAATTGATAGTTAGTAAGGGCCTAAGGTATCATAATGAGGTGTGAGGATAGTGCCAATAATTGTTTTGTCAGCATTATAGGTTGCTATATCAATCCTATTATGGAAGCTACAAAACCAACAATTAGGAGGAATACAAATAGGCCAAATGCAATAACATAGATACCGATGAGCTGTTTGTTGGTTGATGCTTTATTGCTAAAATAGCCATGGAAGATGGGAATACTTAAGATTGTTCCGAAAATTAGCACCAGGGTATAGGGTAGAGCGTTGATGAAATTGACTGGTTTGTTCTTTTTTTTCACAACAATTGCCCGAGCGGTATAGTGACAAATGATTGGGTAGGCTATGAGTATACCCCCGAACGCCGTAAATTCATTCAAGGCATAAAATAAATATGTAGAGGTCAGTAGATAAATTCATACTTTTGAATTCAATAAATATAGGGTTTATATGGATATTTTCAAGGGTCAAAACCTTCTAGAGTTCTCCGATCGCTTCAAAACGGATCTGGACTGCAAGGAGTATCTCGCCGGGATCAAATGGAAAGAGGGTTTCAAATGCGTCAAATGTAACCATGTCGCAGTGCAGGTAAGAAAAGACTTTTCGAGGACGTGCAACATCTGCGGCCATACCGATTCGGCCACTGCCAACACGCTTTTCCATAAGGTCAAGTTCGGTCCTCGAAAGGCCTTTTTCATCTGTTTCGAGATGTCGACCAGTACAAAGAGCCTGTCGGCCAGTTACATGGGCGTGCGCTACGGTGTCACCGAAAAGACCGCCCGCCTGTTCATGCTCAAGGTAAGGGAGGCCATGGCGTCCAGCGGGAACCGCCCGATGGACGGCACGGTGCACGTCGACGAGTTCGTGCTCGGCGGGGTCGAAAAGGGAAAGATAGGGCGCAGCTACGATGCCAAGAAAAAGAAGGCGGTCACGGCCGTGCAGCTTACCCCGGAAGGTAAGGTCAGGCGCATGTACGCCATGCGCATCGAGGACTTCTCGGCAAGGTCGCTGCAATATATCTTCATCGACCATATCAGCAGGGAGGCCAAGGTGACCACGGACA
>NZ_MDGN01000055.1:0-109536 GCF_002742365.1 Maribacter sp. 4U21 | reverse complement strand
AATGCGATTTGGGTTTGAGTAAATCCGACTTGTAAAAGACTCTGAATTTGATACCTTTGAGATAGGGTCAATTGTTTGTAATGTTTCATGCAAGATCAATATAAATATTGAACCTAAAATACTTGGGGCTAGCCCCAAGTATTTTAAATATGCATGTTGCACTTATGACTTGAACTTAGAAATTACTTTATCAATGTTATTTTTTGCAGTATTTTTTTACCTCCTTTCTACTATTTTTAAAACTTTTAAAGCTCCAAAACTTTTCACGGATAGGGCTATCAAGCAATTAAACTATTTTGCGCTGCTTAATTTGATTGCGGCACCTCTATTGTTCTTAACCATAGATATCTTTATCATGCAAAAACAACAGATAGGAAATATTTTAAATTACCTTTTGACCTTCCTTTTAGGAATTTTTCTACTATTTATTGTGGCTATTTTTAAACGAGGTTATCAGGTTCAAAATGAAAACGATTTAACGATATAACATGGGCATCTTAGTAAATCTGGACAAAGTACTTGCTGACCGAAACATGAAGAGCAAAGAACTTGCAAGGGCTATTGGGATTACCGAGGCCAACTTGTCCATACTAAAATCTGGAAAGGCCAAAGCGGTTCGCTTTTCCACTCTAGAGGCTATTTGCAAAGAATTGGATTGTCAACCTGCGGATATTCTAGTATACAAACCATAAAAAAAGCCATACGTAAGGTATGGCTTTTGAATAATATTTGAATTTCATACTATCTAATCCGCTAGTACAATCACTTTGTTATCCTTCATTTCAATTGTTCCACTAGAAATAGAAAGAATTGTTTTCCCTGTAGAATCTGTAGAGAATTTATTTTCGTGCGCTTCTTCAATAGCAATATTTCCTTCTACCTTAACGTCTCCTTTTTGCAAAAGCGATACCACTGGTGCGTGACCTTTTAACATTTGAAATTCACCGTTAATACCTGGCACCGTAACTGATGTTACTTCACCTGAGAATAAGGTTGCTTCTGGAGATACGATTTCTAAATACATAGTTCAATAGTAGTTAGTAGTTAGTAGTTAGTATTCAGTAAAGCGTTGCTGATCGCTCAATACCAAATGCGAACATCTCAATACTATTTTAAGCTTCAGCAAGCATTTTCTCACCAGCTTCTATAGCTTCTTCAATAGTTCCTTTAAGGTTAAAGGCAGATTCTGGCAAGTGGTCTAATTCGCCATCCATAATCATATTAAATCCTTTGATGGTATCCTTAATATCTACCAATACACCTTTAAGCCCGGTAAACTGCTCAGCCACATGGAAAGGTTGTGACAAGAAACGCTGTACACGTCTTGCTCTACCTACGGCCAATTTATCTTCTTCGGATAACTCCTCCATACCTAGGATGGCAATAATATCCTGTAATTCTTTATAACGTTGTAACAGCTCTTTTACTCGTTGTGCACAAGCATAATGGTCGTTTCCTAAAATTTCTGCCGTTAAAATTCTAGAAGTAGAATCCAGTGGGTCAACGGCAGGGTAAATTCCTAATTCCGCAATCTTACGAGATAATACCGTAGTTGCATCCAGGTGAGCAAATGTTGTTGCCGGAGCTGGATCCGTTAAATCATCCGCAGGAACATAAACCGCCTGTACAGATGTAATAGAACCTCTTTTAGTTGATGTAATACGCTCTTGCATTGCACCCATTTCCGTTGCCAAGGTTGGTTGGTAACCTACTGCAGAAGGCATACGACCTAAAAGTGCCGATACCTCTGAACCCGCTTGTGTAAAACGGAATATATTATCAACGAAGAATAAAACGTCTTTACCTTGCCCTTCACCAGCACCATCACGGAAATACTCCGCTATGGTCAAACCTGAAAGCGCAACACGTGCACGTGCTCCAGGTGGCTCGTTCATTTGACCAAAAACGAAAGTCGCTTTTGATCCTTTCATCGCTGTCTTATCCACTTTGGATAAATCCCAGCCGCCCTCTTCCATAGAGTGCAAGAAATCATCTCCGTACTTAATAATACCGGACTCTAACATCTCACGAAGTAAATCATTTCCTTCACGAGTTCTTTCACCTACACCTGCAAACACAGAAAGACCACCGTGACCTTTTGCAATGTTGTTTATCAATTCTTGAATCAATACTGTTTTACCGACACCTGCACCACCGAACAAACCAATTTTACCCCCTTTTGCATAAGGCTCAATCAAATCGATTACTTTAATACCTGTGAACAAAACTTCAGTAGTAGTGGTAAGGTCTTCAAATTTTGGAGCTTCTCGGTGAATTGGCAAACCATCTTTACCCGCTTTAGGTAAATCACCTAAACCATCAATAGCATCTCCGATTACATTAAACAAACGTCCATAAACATCATCTCCAATAGGCATCTGTATAGCGGCTCCAGTAGCAACTACATCAGTACCTCTGCTTAGTCCATCAGTAGAATCCATTGAAATTGTCCTAACCGTATTCTCTCCTACATGAGATTGTACTTCTAACACCAATTTAGATTTATCCTTATTAGTGATCTCTAAAGAATCATAGATTTTAGGAAGGTCTGCGCCTGATTGAAACTCTACATCAACCACTGGGCCAATGATTTGTGAAACTTTACCTGTAACTTTTGACATTACTCTTTTGTTTATGTATTGCGTTTAAAATAAGCTGGAGAATGCTTTCATTTTCCGGCTGTAAAGATATGTCATTACATTTTAAAGAAAAACTGTTTTTTGGGTTTTTTACCAAACAAAAGAGGCACTACGAAAGTGCCTCTTTTAATTTCTCTTACACATGTTATTTTACTGAAGCGCAGGCGAATAATTAGTTGGAAAATCCCCAACATTGACAAGATTGCCCGAAGCTTCAAAGTTAGAGCCATATGTAGCATCTATAGCTTTCATAAATTCATTTGCCAAAAGTGCGTACCCTCTAGCTGTGGGATGAATTCCGTCTAATGAAAAAGCGCTACCTGTAACCAAACTTGATGTTAACGTAAAATCACCACTAGTGATGCCTCCATTGGCCAATTGATTCAACAAACCATTAGCATCGACCAAAGCCAAACCTGCAGCGTTTGCAGTAGCCTCAATAATCGTATTAAATGCCGCCGTGGCTGTTGCTATTTCCGCTTGCTCCTCTGGAGTAAGCACCCATTTATCTTCTAAAGGAAGTGAAATACCCTCAACAGAGAACTGGCCAGCCAATGCTTGCGGTAATCCTTGGGCAACTAGTGCCCCAACGGAAGCCGTGTTTACAGTACCGATAATGGAAGCACTTGGTAAGACCAAAAGATCATCTGCAGTGGCTTCCCTTGTCTGCCCATAAATATTACCTAACAAGCCCGCGACCAAGGGCGCTGCTTCTGCAGGAAGCCCAAAGGATTGTACAAATAATGGAAAAGCAGGACTAGCATTAAAAACTCCCGCAATCTGAGCCGACAAATCTGGTAAATTCTCATCCTTTATCACTACCTCACTGGCAGCCGTTGTAGAAAATTCAATACTTCTTTCTGGAACACCTAAAAAGGCATAAACTTGATTTAATTGTCCGAAAATACCATTTAATGTTGCTATTTGAGGACCGAAATCAGGGTTTGTAGGGTCTAACGGATTATGTGGTACTGTAGTAAAATGCGGAATATCGATGACATTTGGGATATTTGAAACAACGCCTTGCGCCCCACCTGCCGTAAGTGTTGCAATCAACGCACCATAACTACCATCAAAACCAACACCAGGCGCTCCGTTTACAGGTGTTAAAGGGTTAGTCCCATCACCACCTGTAGTAGCGTAACCCAGCACATCATTATTCCCAATCCAAAGTGAAAAGAAGCTTGGTGCTTGGCCTACGGCCAATTCAAGAACACTAGCATCTGGTGTACTTCCCGTCATCCGAACAAAGAATGGATTAGCAAGTCCCAAAGGAACATTTGCTAAATTACCGTAGCCAGGTGCTAGGAGATGAAAACTTTTAGCACCAGGCACTCCTAAATTGTTAAAAGGACCTGTTGGATTGTTCAAAGCGATATCAGTAGTCACCGTAACTGGACCTATCACAGATTCCAGCCCTACCGGACCTGCTCCTCCAAAAACCAGTCTGGGCCCTTGGATTCTAGTCCCCGCCAATGCTAAACCTCCTAAATTATCGTTGGTTAGGGGTTGCGTAAAGCTACCTCCGCCGACTATGGCAAACTTTTGAGAAAGAATGTTCGGGAAAGATAGGTTTTGACTCGCTTGAAACAAAGCGCCATCAGTAAAACCTGCCGTCAAAGAGTTTCCTAAAGCCACATAGTTGGAAAAGTCCACCGAACCTGCCGTAAGTTCTGGAGTAGGCTCCATTACCTCTGGAGCATCCAAATCTATATCTTCAATATCATTACAATTGACAAATAGTAAGGATGCCGTTAATAAATAAATATATTTTAAGTTTTTCATGTCAAATACGTATTTGATTTTCATTTAGTTGTTGATAGTCCATGATAGGTAATACATAGAACCTATAAACCCTGTTCCAAAAGCAGTAAAATATTCATCGCCTAACAAGTTATTACCACCTATTTTAAAAGTGGACTTAATACTAGGCACAGCATAATTTATCTGTGCATCAACTACATGGAACTCAGGTATTACCCCGTTGCCAAAAGTAGCCTCCCAAAAATAATCATCGCTGAACCTGTAATTAACGTTGAATCCGAAATTTTTGAATAACTCTGTATTACCAAATGAGGCTTTGAACTGATGCTCTGGTGTATTGAACTGTACCTGAAAATCAGGATTTAGCTCTCTATCAAAATCTAGTTTAGTAAAGGTATAACTACCGCTTAAGTCAAAATTACCAAGCACTTTAGCAGTAAGCCCTAATGAAGCTCCGTAGGAATTGATGTCCACATCAGAATTCGTGTAAGCCTGATAGGTCTGAAAATCTCCATTAGCAATCGCAGCAACGGACAAAGAGCCATCACCAACAGTACCATAATATGGAGCAATCACGTTCTCCGGAGAAAGAAAATCTTTATAGCTATTGTAATATGTACTGAAATCGATGACCAATTTATCAACCTTACCACGGTAACCTATCTCAAAAGATGTTACCTGCTCTGGCTGCACCAAATCAGGATTTGCAATTTCCAAATCCGCTGGATTGCCGGTTTCGGACAAACGAAGTACAGATTCGGCAGAGTAAGAATTCTCATAAGCCGCTCTACCGGTCTGCGTAATCTGCGCAGGCTGACCTAATAATTGACCTCCGCCACTAACTTCGTAAGGTCTAGAAAAACGATCTAGGTTATCAGGTGCCGCTCCGATCAATATGGCCCTACCCGCATTTAAGCCGATAAACAAATCTTGAGTGGTAGGGTTCCTGAAGCCTGTTTGTACAGAAGCTCTGATGTTATGATCTCTATTCAGGGTAAAACCTGCAGAGACTCTTGGAGAAAAGAAGCCATCAAAAAATTCTGACTTGTCATAACGTACGGAACCAGTTAGTTTTAAACTTTTTTCTCCTTCTAATTCAATCTTCTTTTGAATTTGTGTGTACACCCCAAATTCTGAATAGTCTATCGGTCCATCAAAATCAGTATAAATGGTTCCTGACGAATTTAGACTATACTGTCTGTAAGACCCACCTATCTGAATCTCAGCAAAATCGATCAAATGACTAAAATTATAATTAGCATCTGCGTGATAGTACTTGGAGGCATCTTGGAACTTAGAACCCGTTGATAAATCCGGATCATTTATACTACGATTAAAAGCCGCTTGAAACTCTGGTGTTCCTGGTAAAAATCTTCCTGTTTCCGCTTGGGCCCGTGCCGCTGCATGTGCTTGTTCGTTTGTAGCTCCTCCTAGTGTAGCCTGCACATAGGTGCCAGTGTACTCACCAAACCAAGTGTTATCGTCTTTCCAAGCTCTATTAATATTAATACCCGTAAATACCATATCGTAAGAATCACCGGCCTTATCCGCAACTACATAACCTCTAACAAAGAAATTATCGTTTCTAATCTCCAGCTTATGCTGTTCTTGGAAGAACCTCGCGATATTATATCTGTTCGTACCTTGATAAATCGTGTTCCCCGTTCCTATTTTTCCTATATAGGAAAGTTCAAGACTTTTACCTTCTATCGGTCTATAATAAAGGCCCCAGTCAGATTTAATACTTCGTGCCGTATAATTAGTAAGGTCTCTTTCGTTGTAGCCTGTTCTACTTACTTCAACAGAGGGAACCAAAGCATTGGCGCCAGCGGGCAAGACCCCTAAACCTTCTAAAGTAACGGCTACATCCTTAATATCTGTTGAAACTTCATCACCATAAACATTGATTCCGTCATAATTTAAATCTGCCCTTGTAGCTCCGGGATTAAACTTATCTACTTCACTTGTAGCGGCCCAATCGGTACCATCCAAGAATCCAAAGTTCCATTTCACCGCAAACTTATCACTGAATTTGTGCGCGGCCCTTATACCAACATCCGTGTAGGAATTGGTTCCCGCTGCCTCTTGTGAAGTGACCCCTTGTTTTACGGAAGCGCTTATGCCTTGATAATCAAAAGGACTCTTACTACGCATAAAGAGAATTCCATTAAAAGCATTTGCACCATAAAGTGCAGAAGCTGCACCTGGTAGTAATTCCACACTAAGCACATCTGGCTCTATCATACCTACCAAGTTCCCAATAGGGAAATTCAAAGCCGGTGTGGAGTTGTCCATCCCATCTACCAATTGCATAAAACGCGTATTGGCAAAAGTGGCAAAACCTCTGGTGTTTACCGACTTAAAGGTTAAACTGTTCGTGTTTACGTCTACGCCTTTTAGATTTTCTAATCCGCCATAAAAATCGGCAGATGCAGTGTTTTGAATTTCTTGTAATCCAAAACGCTCTACGGTAACCGGAGATTCAAAAATACGTTCCGGAGTCCTGGAAGCGGATATCACCACTTCATCCAAAAAGGTCTGTGTTTCTTCCAATACCACCGTAAAGGTTTGGTTGTTAGAAGTAACGTTCTCTACTGCGTCCGCATACCCAATACTAGAAATATTAATTTGAAAGGGGGGGACTTCTGATGTTTCCAAAACAAAATTACCGTCAAAATCAGCGGTAGTGCCGATTGCTTTTCCTACGATGACAATATTTGCACCAGGAATAGGTTCATTGTTCTGATCAACAACATTTCCATTGATTATTGTTTGGGACAACCCTACGGTGCCAGACAGCATCAATGCTAAAAATAGTATTGCTCTCATTATAAATTTGAGTTAAAATTAGTTTGGGGTCAATATACAGATAATTTTAAACGGAAAATAGTAAAATGAAAAAAATTATGCATGCATAGTATTATTTTGATAAAAATCATCCACACATAATGGGAAATCCTTAAAAAACAAAAGGAACCCAGTAAAACCAGGTTCCTTTTCAAAACAAATTTTAAAAACGTTTATTCTACGGTAACAGATTTTGCTAGGTTACGCGGCTGATCTACATTACACTCTCTCATCACCGCAATGTGGTAAGAAAGTAATTGCAATGGAATCGTCGTAAGCAAAGGCGTAAGACTTTCTAAAGTTTCAGGCACTTCTATTACATGGTCGGCAAGCTCTGTTACTTGTTCATCACCTTCCGTTACGATAGCGATAATTTTACCTTTTCTTGATTTTATTTCCTGAATATTGCTAACTACTTTTTCATAATGTCCTCTCTTGGTAGCTATCACAAAAACAGGCATTTGTTCATCGATAAGTGCTATAGGTCCGTGTTTCATCTCCGCAGCGGGATATCCTTCTGCATGTATGTAGCTAATCTCCTTTAACTTTAAAGCACCTTCCAAAGCAACCGGGAAATTGTAGCCCCTACCTAAATAAAGACAGTTACTTGAATCCTTATAAACATTGGAGATGATTTCGATTAACGGGTTGGACTCCAAAGCTTTTTCTACCTTGGCAGGAATAGTCTCTAATTCCGTTAAGTATTCGTGATATTGTATTTGTGAAAAAGCACCTTTCTCCTTGGCCAATTTTAAAGCGATAAGCGTTAAAACGGTAATCTGTGTGGTAAAAGCTTTGGTAGAAGCCACCCCAATTTCCGGTCCTGCATGTGTATAAGCTCCCGCATCGCTCTCTCTTGCAATGGAGGAACCTACTACATTACAGACGCCAAAGACGAAGGCTCCTTTTTCCTTGGCTAATTTAATTGCTGCTAACGTATCTGCTGTTTCTCCAGATTGAGAAATAGCAATTAATACATCGTTTTCCGTAATAACCGGATTTCTATATCTAAACTCAGAGGCATATTCGACTTCGACAGGTATTCTGGCCAAATCTTCAAAAATATACTCCGCCACCAAGCCAGCATGCCATGACGTTCCGCAGGCAACAATTATAATTCTATTGGCATTCAAGAACTTTTCTAAGTTTTGGTCAATGCCGGCCATACGTATCAATCCTTGATCGGCGAGTAATCTACCACGATAAGTATCCTTAATTGCTCTAGGTTGTTCATAGATTTCCTTAAGCATAAAGTGATCATAACCACCTTTTTCAATTTCTTCAAGATTCATCTGTAACTCTAAAATCCTAGGGTAAGCAACGGCATCATCCTTGATTTTGCGGAGTTTTATCTCTTTCCCTAAACGGATAATAGCCATTTCCTCATCTTCTAAGTAAACAGCATTATTAGTAAATTCTATGAAAGGTGAAGCATCTGAAGCTATAAAGAATTCATTTTCCCCTATTCCTATGGCTAATGGACTCCCTAACTTTGCTACCACTATCTCGTCCGGTTTCTTTTTGTCAAAAACGGCAATTGCATAAGCTCCCACTACCTGATTCAAAGCAATCTGAACAGCCTGACCCAGTTTCACGTCTTCGGTCTTCTTGACCTCTTCTATTAAATTCACGAGAACCTCAGTATCCGTATCTGACTCAAAAGTATAGCCTCTTTTCGTAAGCTCTTTTTTGATGGACTCATAGTTTTCTATGATTCCGTTATGTATGATGACCAAGTCACCAGAATTTGAATAATGAGGATGAGAGTTCACGTCATTAGGTACACCGTGAGTGGCCCATCTTGTATGACCTATACCAAGACTTCCCTTTTGAGAAATACCCTTGGCTTTATTCTTTAAATCCTCGACTTTTCCTTTTGTCTTGACAAGGTTGATTTCGCTTCCATCAAATAGGGCAACGCCAGCACTATCGTAACCACGATATTCTAGGCGTTGTAATCCTTTGATAATAACGGGGAAAGCTTCCCTATGACCTATATAACCTACAATTCCACACATGTTGTTTGTGTTTGGTGATTTATATTAAATTTCCTAAGCAAAAGTAACCTAAAATGTAAAAAAGCATTTCGTTTCTGGATATAGAACGCTTATAATCCTTGAATTGTATAAACCGGGATAATATTTATTATAAAAGAATCTTAGTTAATCTCCGTGTAAGAAATCTCAAGTTTCAGGCGTTTGTCAAAATTAGGATCTGACTCCGGGATATTACTTCCATAAAAAACGGTACCTAATGGCGTTAAGGTTGACGTGGCCGGAATATCGACCTCTCCTTCTTCTAAAATGGCATTAGCCAAACCTACTGCTTCAATATTGGTCGTAAGTACAAGGCCCAAGGTGCTATTGGCCGCCTCTCTCACTATTATCTCATTGATATAATCGGTGATACGAACGGTGTATTTTACATTACCGTCATCATCAGTCTCAACGATTCCATCATAATTAAGGAAAAGTCCAAAAATGTTCTCAGCAGTGTTCTGTTCCGTCAGAGGGTTATATAATGGACTTCCCGTCTCCATGTTATACAAATAAAGTCTTGGCGGAGCTATATTATCACCTGTTAAAGAGGCATCTACATTAAAAACCAAATTGGCTTCGTTTATAACCCAATTTTCCGCTCTTATTTGCTCAATAACACTTTCACCTCCATTCGCCTCAAAAAGGTTGATTCTAGCGGTAATACCAGCCCCTCCTTTAAGAAAAATTCTTGAAGCATTTTCTTCGTTGTCCAAGTTATCCAAAACCTGTGGGGAATACATTTCATTGTTTAGGGTGTTCACGGCATTGCCAAGTATACCCCCATTAGGAAGCCCAGATATGAGATTAAAGACAACATCCCTTTCGTTGGTTTCTATCTCATCATCGGATACATCATCTGATGTGCCATTTGTATTATACGAATTAAAAGTGTAAGTCATTGTAATATTGGCTTGTCTTAAATCTAACAACAACATAAGGTCCTCTCCTTCCTGAGGGGTCAACGCTAAATGTATACCACGCACAAACTCATTGAAATTGGCTTGACTTAATAATTCTGAACTTCCTTCTTTGTTCAGAATATTTTCCTGAAACCATTGATTGTCTAAAGGGATTCTTAATCCAGGGTTTAACCGTACAAAAGCTAGTGACTCATCTACGTCCTCGGTAGACTCATCATCTTCCCTTGGTGTTAAAATTTCTTTACTGTCTATAACAAGCTGCCCGTCTTCATTAGAGTCAAATAAAACATCGGACACAAATGAAGGGGCGAATTCCTGCGAAGAAAAATACTCTTGCGCCTCTTGGAAGCCACTACCCGGGTCTAAATCTCTAAGAAAAAATGTAGAACGCGCTACTCTTAAATTGAAAGTAGGCGGTGCAATTACTTCTAAATCCGCATTAACCTCTAAATCATCGTAATTTTTACCATTGAAATAAATACTATCCAAATCTACCCTTCTAGCAAAGTTGTTTGCAAAGATTGTAGCACCGTCCGTATCGTTTTTGCCATCAGCATCAGCATCTACACTGTTTGGGTCTAGCGGATCTGTATTGGTGGCATTCTCTACCCTGTTGGAAACACCGTCGCCATCATTATCGTTGTCCGCATCGTTCGGTTCCTTATCGAATTCGTCATCCACACCGTCAAGGTCACTGTCCCTTGATCCACTCTTAGTCAAAAATGGAATGTAAAGAAAAACTTCCTTGACCGTCTCTTCTTCCTCGATTGTGGTGATAACATCATCGGTCTCCGCATCTTCTTCCGTTCTTTGGGATAGATTGCCAAAAGTAGGATTGCCACTGGGAAGCTGTACTTGCGAGGTAATAGAAGCCTCCGTTGTACCATAAGCCGCATCTGTAAACGTGCCCAATTGATACAAGGGTAATTTATTGGTTCTTACCGCCTCAATATTTTTATTGAAAGCAAAAACATCGTAAACTTCTTTTCCGGTAGTAAACGGATCTGTTGCTACAACACCTGCGCCTATGGTGGTTAATTCTTCTTCACAGGAACTGAAAAGGGTAACCACAAAGATTAAGCCCATAAGGACCGAATAAGGGCTATTCTTAAAAAAATTCATTCGATTATTTTAAAACTTCCGTGTTATAAAAATTGGCATATGCTTCTTCAAATTCTTGAACAGGAACATAGGACAACACTGGTTTTTGGAGGTTAGCAATATGTGAATTCAATTCTTCTGGAATCTCTTCAGAGGCTAAAATAACTGCATCTGAAAAATCTACAGCTACTTTTAACAAATTATTATATGTGGGCGACCCCAAAGAAGCAATTTCTTCCTCGGGAATACCATCAAAAGTTATTTTTTTGAGCATATCCTTATCGAGCTCGCCTTCAAAGGTTTTACCATAAACGGAAAGTACTATTTTACTATCGGCAAAAAGAGGTTCGTCTGAGTAGTACTTTTTAAGATATAGTGGTAATAGACTCGCCATCCAACCATGCACATGAATAATGTCCGGAGACCAATTTAGTTTTTTGACCGTTTCCATGACTCCTTTTGCAAAGAATATGGCTCTTTGGTCATTATCGGGAAATAAGTTCCCCTCTTTATCTGTAAAAGTGGCCTTTCTTTTGAAATATTCCTCGTTGTCTATAAAATATACCTGTATGCGCTCTCTTGGTATAGAAGCTACCTTAATAATCAATGGCATATCCATATCGTTAATGACAAGATTCATCCCCGATAACCGGATAACTTCGTGCAGTTGATGCCTTCTTTCATTGATATTACCATACCTAGGCATAAAGATTCTAATTTGCCCTCCATTGCTATTGACCATTCTCGGAGCCTCGTAAGACATTAAAGAAACCTCATTTTCCGGTAGATAAGGAACTAATTCAGAAGATACAAACAATATCTTTTTACCATTCATAAAAGCTATTTTTTATTTTTCGCAGAAACGCAGGTGCAAAATTACAAAAAATATAGAGATTAGCAGTATTTATAGTAAGTTTGCTCGTTAATGACAAAATTACATGCTCCCCGTTAAAACAAAAAAAGAGCTTTTAAGTCACTTGAAAAAGCTATCGCCTCATGGTAATCTTGGACTGGTCCCTACCATGGGGGCTTTACATCAAGGCCATGCTTCCTTAATCAAAAAAGCCATCTCGGAAAATGAACACGTTGTCGTTACCATTTTTGTAAACCCGACCCAATTTGATAATTCGGAAGATTTAAAAAAATACCCCAGCACACTCAGTAAAGACTTGGAATTGGTAAATAATATTGCTCCTAAAATTACGGTCTTTGCCCCTTCAATTCAAGAAATCTATGATGATACCGTGGTTTCAAAAACCTACGATTTTCACGGTCTGGACAAAGTAATGGAGGGAGAATTTAGAGACGACCATTTTAATGGGGTTGGCACAATAGTAGAAACCCTTCTAAGGCTTATAAAACCTACAAAGGCCTACTTTGGAGAAAAAGATTTTCAACAACTGCGCATCATTCAAAAATTGACCGAAATCGAAAAAATACCAGTTGAAATCGTACCCTGCCCTATTGTACGAGAACCACATGGTTTGGCCATGAGTTCCAGAAATGAAAGACTAGATGCTCCGCTAAGACTTAAGGCCAGTTTAATTTATAGCACTTTAAAAACTGCCAAAGAAAAATTTGGCACGGAAAGTGCTTCTAGTTTAAGGGAATGGGTTAGTGAGGTTTTCCAGTCTGATAACGATTTTAAATTAGAGTATTTTGATATTACCGATGTGGAAACATTGACTCCTATTCAAAGAAAACAAGAAAATATAAAATATAGGGCCTTCATAGCCGTTTACGCTGCAGAAGTTAGACTTATTGATAACATAGCCCTTAATTAATTTTTGCCAAATGCAAATAGAAGTAGTTAAATCGAAAATTCATCGTGTAAAAGTTACAGGTGCAGACCTTAATTATATCGGCAGCATTACCATTGACGAAGATTTAATGGACGCCGCCAACATTATTAAAGGTGAAAAAGTACAAATCGTTAACAACAACAACGGAGAACGGCTTGAGACTTATGCCATTCCCGGACCAAGGGGAAGCGGTGAGATTACCCTGAACGGTGCGGCCTCTAGACGCGTAGCCGTCGGCGATATTTTAATATTGATCACGTACGCTAGAATGGATATAGAAGAAGCCAAAATCTTTAATCCGTCCTTAGTTTTTCCAAATGAGGAAAACAACTTGTTGCTTTAAATTAAGTAACTTGGTCCTGTTCTAAGTTAAACTTCAGTACAGATTTTGACCAATTCCCTAAAGAAAACCTTAAAAACAGTCCTCCCCATTGCCATAGGAGTATTCCTTGTCCTCTATTGGTATTACAATACTGCACCTTCCAATCGCGAACAGATTTTATTCTATATTAAAGAGGCTAATGTTTTTTGGATTACCATTTCTCTAATTCTTGGCTTACTGGGACATATATCAAGGGCCATAAGGTGGAACTATCTCTTGGAACCTTTGGGATATAAACCCAAATTAATCAATAATATTTTTATGATCTTCATGGCTTATTTGGCCAATTTAGGTGTGCCAAGAACCGGAGAAATATTAAGAGCAACTGCACTTACCACTTATGAAGGAGTCCCCTTTGAAAAAGGTTTTGGCACTATTGTTACCGAGCGTGTTATTGATGTCTTTATGCTTTTACTCGTTGTCGTTATTACCTTGGTGCTTCAGACAGAAATAATAATTACGTTTTTTCAAGAGCGTGGACTTAACCTTAATAGTATTTTCATGCTGTTGGTAGCCGGAGTAATTGGTTTTTTAATATTTGTGTTATTCATAAAGAAATCGGAGTCTAACATTGCCCTACGTATAAAGTCTTTTGTAAAAGGCTTGTTAGACGGGGTTTTCAGTATTTTCAAAATGAAGCGGAAATGGGCATTTGTAGCACATACCGTTTTTATCTGGTCATGCTATATCGGCATGATGTGGGTTATTAAATTCACGGTCCCTTCTACAGCGAATTTAGGGCTTAGTGAGGTTATGGTCGCTTTTGTTTTTGGCGCATTTGCCATGGCTACCACCAATGGCGGGGTAGGACTTTTTCCCATATTGGTAAGCAAAGCTTTGGCACTATTTGGTATACAAGAAGTTTCGGGAGATGCATTCGGTTGGATAATGTGGATCGCACAAACCCTTATGAACATTGTTTTTGGTGCAATATCTTTTCTCCTATTACCGTTATTGAACCGTAATAGGTAGCAATGGTTGCTGCCAAAATAAAGTATATGCAGCGTATTTTTCTTTTTTTGATGCTATCCGTAGGGTTTTTAGCCAACGCACAGGTTAAACAAGAAATCTTTGAATCTTTCAAACTTCAGGAAAGAAGGGATGTGCAATACTATTTTCCGGAAAATCTAGATGACACCAAAAAATACCCTTTAATTATCGTTTTAGACGGTAACTATCTTTTTGATCAGGTGGTAGCCACCTCAAAGTTCTATAGTAGATTCCATGGTATGCCAGAAAGTATTATCGTTGGAATAAACCAAAGCAAAGATGATTTAAGGTATGAAGACTGCGCCTTTGAGCCAGATAGTGGATTACCAAGCGAGAAGGGAAAGAAATTCTTCGAATTCTTGGGAATGGAGCTTATACCTTATCTAGACCTTAATTTCAGCACTGCGCCTTTTAAAATGATTGTAGGCTATGATATAACCGCTAATTTTCAAAACTATTGGCTGTTTAAGGACAATTCCCTTTTTAATGCATACGTGAGTATATCCCCGACATTAGCACCAGAAATGGGAACCAGGGTCGCGAGTAGATTAGGAGCATTTGATAAGCAAATATTTTACCAACTGATCGTAGAAGGAGAGAAAAATAAAGGAACTGCTGCCGTGCTGGAGATGAATACGGCCCTTAAAGCTATTGAAAAGGAAAGTTTACATTATTTCTTTGACGAATATAAGAGCGCCGACCACATATCCGTAGCAACATATGGCATAGGGAAAGCTTTTGACAACATTTTTGGAATGTTTAAACCCATAAGTCCTAAAGAATATAAAACACAAATATTGACGTCTGAAGACCCTGTTTTTGACTACCTCGAAAATAAATACAAAGGCATTGAAGACCTTTTTGGTTTTAGTAAACCAGTAGAACTGAATGATATTATGGCCATCTATGCAGCATCTAGAAAAAAAGAAGATTTTGAATCGTTAAAACCTTTATCCGACCTCTGTAAGCAGCAATATCCGGAAACAATGCTTGGCTTCTATTTTGAAGGTGAATATTACGAGCAGTTAGGAGAGCCTAAAAAAGCTTTAAAAACTTTTGAAAAAGCCTTTCAGATGGAAGAAATAGATTTTTTGACCAAAGAAATGGCTCTTGAAAAAATGGATGCCCTAAAAGCCGATTTTGGTTTTTAGCCCTGCCTTACTGAACCCAAATCCCAACCATTTTAATACCTACTAGCAATGATAAAAATAGACTCCAAATACTTTATAATTTCAGGTATATTATTTACCTATTTTGGATTAAAAGGCGAGTTTAATCTCGTATACAACGGTCTAGCTTTACTCATGGCGTGGGCTTCCTTTTTTATCGCTTTTACGGAATTCAGTAAGCAAAAGTACAAGGATAAATAGCTCCGTATCCGCAAAAATTACCTTATCATTTTCAAACTTCTTGTTACCTTTAGCACAAATAGTACCTGCTAGAGAATGGCTAAAACAAAAACTGCATTTTTTTGTCAGAATTGCGGAACGCAATACGCAAAATGGGTGGGACAATGTTCCGCGTGTAAAGAATGGAACACCGTGGTAGAAGAGGTTGTTCAAAAGGAGGAAAAAACAAGCTGGAAAACACCCGAAAACCAAGCTAGAAGAGTTTCCAAACCACTTCTTGTCAACGAAATAAGTACAGAGAAAGAACTTCGATTAAATACGTTTGACCTTGAATTTAACCGTGTTCTAGGCGGAGGGTTAGTCCCAGGAGCCCTGGTGCTTTTGGGCGGAGAGCCAGGGGTAGGGAAAAGCACCCTGCTTCTTCAAATAGCACTTAAATTACCCTATAAAACCTTATACGTGTCAGGGGAAGAAAGTCAAAAGCAAATACGTATGCGGGCAGACCGCATATTTCCAAATAGTGAAACTTGTTTTATACTAACGGAGACCAAAACTCAAAATATATTCAAACAGATTGAAGCTACAGAGCCAGATATTGTAGTCATAGATTCTATACAGACCTTACATTCCGATTATATTGAGTCCGCCGCCGGAAGCATCTCTCAGATAAGGGAATGCACGGCAGAGCTTATCAAATTTGCTAAAGAAACCAATACTCCGGTAATCCTAATTGGTCATATTACAAAAGATGGTTCCATTGCTGGCCCAAAAATTCTAGAACACATGGTAGACACGGTGCTTCAGTTCGAGGGTGACCGTAATTATGTTTACAGAATTCTGAGATCTTTAAAAAATAGGTTCGGTTCTACCGCTGAGTTGGGAATATATGAAATGCAGGGTAATGGATTACGCGAGGTGAACAATCCTTCCGAGGTACTCATCTCTAAAAACGAGGACGGCCTTAGTGGTACTGCGATTGCATCTACCGTAGAGGGCATGCGACCCCTACTTGTAGAAATCCAGGCTTTAGTGAGCACCGCCGTATATGGCACACCGCAACGTTCTACTACGGGTTATAACGCGAAACGACTCAATATGTTACTGGCAGTATTAGAAAAGCGTGCTGGCTTTAAACTAGGGGCTAAAGATGTATTCCTGAATATAACCGGTGGTATTTCTGTTGACGACCCAGCCATTGATTTGGCCGTTATTGCAGCAATCTTATCCAGTAATGAGGACATCCCCATAGAAAAAGGAATTTGTTTTGCCGCAGAGGTTGGCCTCGCTGGGGAAATAAGACCCGTACAACGAGTAGAACAACGAATTCTCGAAGCAGAAAAATTGGGCTACACTACGATTATTGTATCCAAAAACAATAAGATAGGACTTAAGAATACCAAGATAAAAGTATTGTTAGCCTCAAAAATCGAAGATGTTGTCAGAGGCTTATTCGATTAACGCTTATCTCTCATTATCCTTGCCATTACAAGAATGATAATAATTACGGCAACAATAAGAACAATTTGACCGAAACCTACTTTTAAATTGAACATCGCTATCATCTTATGGCGCAGGATTAGGTATACTATTATGAACCGACTCTATGCCTTTTAGGACATCCTCCGATAATGAGACATCAATACTCGCTATATTTTCAGCTAGCTGTTTTATTGAAGTTGCACCTATAATGTTACTGGTCACAAAAGGTCTAGTATTTACAAAGGCAAGAGCCATCTGAGCAAGCGATAAATCGTTCGCCTGTGCCAATTCGTAGTATTTTTGTGTAGCTTTAGTGGCTATCTCCCCATTATAGCGGTCAAATCTAGGAAATAACGATACTCTAGAACCTTCTGGCATTCTTCCTCCTAAATATTTTCCGCTCAATGCTCCAAAGCCTAGTGGAGAATACGCCAATAGGCCTATTTTTTCGCGCATGGAGACCTCAGCAAGTCCAACCTCAAAAAGCCTATTCAATAAATTATATGGGTTTTGTATGGTTATGGTTCTTGGTAAGGTGGCATGCACTTTACTCTCCTCTAGATAACGCATAGTTCCCCAAGGTGTCTCATTGGATATGCCTACATGCCTAATTTTTCCTTCGCGTATCAAATCTCGCAGGGTTTCCAGAACCTGATGGAAATTGTCTTCCCAGTAGTCGGTAATCTCATGCTCGTACCCTCTCTTTCCAAAATAATTAGTATTGCGTTCTGGCCAGTGTAATTGATACAAATCAATATAATCTGTTTGAAGTCTTTGCAGACTACCCTCCACCGCCTCTATAATAGATGCCCTAGAAAAACCAGTAGATCGGATAAACTTGGTGTAATCGCCATTACCGGCAATTTTAGAGGCCAACACCACCTTATCCCTATTCCCATTTTTCTTGAACCAACTTCCTATTATTTTCTCCGTGTGTCCATATCTTTCAGCTTCTGCCGGTACCGGATATAACTCTGCCGTATCAAAGAAATTTACCCCTTGGTCCAAAGCATAATCCATTTGCTCATGACCTTCTTCCTCTGTATTTTGCTTACCCCAGGTCATAGTGCCCAGACAAATTTTACTTACTTCAATATCAGTATGTGGCAGCGTGGAGTACTTCATATAAATGCGGATTGTCCTTTTAAGTTTGCAAAATTAGTAAATAAAATATCCTTAAACGGGACTGTAGTAAAATTCTAACTTATTCTTAAAGTTTACTTGGATAGATTGGTCAAAAGCAGTACCTGCGGGAAAGTGTTTGTCCCGGTATTCATGGTAATGGAAATCATTTCAGGAATATTGTAAATGTAAGTTCCCAACATAACATCTAGTTTAGCGTCCTTGTTAAAATCCCCTACTTCCATGGTTAGCCAATTGCCATGAATAGGCACGTCCATATAGGATGGCACAAAATTCAATCCTCCTTTATTTTCCAGATAAACAATGCCTTCCTTTGCGTTTCGTTTGTCCGTGTATTCCGAATAAAGCGCCGCTCCAATAATATCAAGGTCACCATCGCCATCAAAATCGCGGGTCATTGCCTTGCCACAATCGTACATGGGGTAGAAAAAAGACTCTTTAAACATAGCGTTACCGTCATTTAAATAAATTCGTATTCCGTGATAGGGTTTATCTATTGGGGAATAGTCTCGATTATCCCCGTTCGTTACCAAGATATCTTGATAACCATCTCCATTAAAATCTGCCAACTCAAAATAACTAGTTCCGTTTACGGCATCAAAACTCAACACATTTTTTTCTTCAAAAGTGTTGTTCCCCTGATTATAGTAAATGGTTATTTGCTCCCTGGCTTGGGTCATAAGAGCCATGATATCAGGTCTGCCATCCCCATTAAAATCGGAAATCTCTACTTTTCTTGTTCCCGGCAGAGTATTTAGAACATGCTCTTTTGAAGTATCAAAATTATCTAACCAAGAAAGTCTCCCGGCATAGTGGCCAAAACTGCACAAAATTAAATCTTTTAACCCATCATCGTTCAGATCCTCCACCTGAAAATTCACAGGCCGTTTTAAACTGGACAGTAAAATATCGTTTTTATCAGAACTCACATTCGTATCTAACCGCAACAATTTACCTAAGGCTTGATCAGATGGTGAAAGCTTGCCCAAGGTAAGGAGCAATGGTTCCTTGAATTCTACGAATTTGATATCGGATGCCGGACTCTCCAAATCCCATGTATTGGTAATGTTTCCTCTGGTATCAATTGCGATTAGACTCTGAAAATCTCCGATATAAAGTTCTGAAGTGTTTGGATCAAAACGGAGCAAACTTACTTGTGGTAACTTAGAATCTCCTATACTGATGGTCTGGGCACTAAACGGAAAGACGGTGTTACCTATATCCTTTTCTCTGATTTGAGCAGGCAACTCTTTTGGTGCGTTACCTATATAATACTTTTTCACTAATTCCCAATCCTGTTCGGAAATTAATGGATACTCGGGGTATATCTTCAAGTTTCTAACGATATCGGCTTCCACTTTGCTCATGGTATCATCCCAGTTCTTCCCATCTATTTTAAGACCTAAACGTAGGCCCATATTGGGTAGGACACTATTTTCCCAAGTTCTTTTATCCAATGATTCTGGCTTAGGTAATTTATGACAGGTAGCGCAATACACAGCTGCCAAAGTTGCTCCCTTATCTTGTACCTCTACGGTATCGATAACGACAGTATCAACTACAGACAAATACTCCTCTTTAATCTCATTTCCAGACAACCAAATTAAAATTGATAGTGGAAAAGCAAAAAGTAAAGGAAGTCTGTTCTTAAGCATAAAAGATGTTATTCTACCTCGACCAAAATAGGACAGTGATCGCTATGTTTGGCTTCTGATAGTATTACAGAACGCTTTAATCTGTCTCTTAAAGGTTCCGCAACCATAGCATAATCCAGACGCCAACCCTTATTGTTGTTTCTTGCATTAGCTCTATAACTCCACCACGTGTAATTGTCAGGTTCCTTATTGAAATGACGGAAGCTGTCTATGAAACCGCTTGCTATCAGATTACGGATCCACTCTCTTTCTACCGGTAAAAACCCGGATACGTTTTTAAGCCCTACAGGGTTATGAATATCGATGGCCTCGTGGCATATATTATAATCTCCAAGAACAATAAGATTTGGATTTTCTTTTCGCAATTCATTGAAATATTCTTGAATTTCCTCCATGTAATTCAGCTTAAAATCGAGTCTATCCATATTAGTACCAGACGGTAGATACATACTCATAATTGAAATATCCCCGAAATCGGCCCTCAGATTTCTTCCTTCGAAATCCATAGTTTCAATACCAGTGCCAAACTCAATATGGTCTGGCTCCGTTTTTGAAAGAATAGCAACTCCACTATAACCCTTCTTCTGCGCACTGTACCAATAATTATAGGTATAGCCCGCATCTTCAAAAACAGTGAGGTCCAATTGATTTTCTTGTGCCTTGATTTCTTGTAGACAAACGACATCAGGGTTTACCGATTGCAACCATTCTATGAACCCTTTTTTCAAAGCCGCTCGGATACCGTTAACGTTGTACGATACAATTTTCATAAATTAAATTTGATTCAAAAATAGAAAAAGCCAATGGCAATAACCCTTTTTAGATAGTATTAAAATTCTAACTTCGCAGCTTTGGAATGCCATTTGCTTCTAACAAATCGTAATTTCTAAATGAAAGCAATGAAAAATATACTTCTTATCTCCGTACTCTTTGTAACATCTAATTCATTGTTAGGGCAGGCCTATCCTGCTTTTTCCAACAATCATGAGGTAAAATTCAATATCGGTCACTTTTTAGCTACTACCACCGTGGAGGGCTCCTATGAATATTATTTGAACGAGGATACGAGCGTTGGCGGAACACTATATTTTAATGGTGATGCCACAGATTATAACGGTAATTTTGGAATTGGTCCCAACCTCCGTGCTTACTTTGGGTACAATCCCAGAAGTGGTTTTTTCGCAGAAGCTTTTGGCCTCTACTATACTGGCGAAAATGAGGACCTAACCGAAACTCTTGGAAGCCGTAATAATGATTTTGGAACCTTGGCTTTAGGTCTTGGACTAGGAACCAAATGGGCAACGCGAAGCGAGCGTTTTACTCTGGAAATAAATGGCGGACTAGGAAGAAACATTAACCCTGAAGATTTTCAAAATTCATTCATGTACAGGGCAGGACTGTCCATAGGGTTTCGATTTTAAATCCTATTTTTGAAGCTTCAACTTTTTACATGAAGCATATCTGTATACTCTTTTTTCTTTTTTTCAACGTCCTTGGTATAAGTCAAGACCCCCAGAAAAGAGATAGTATTACCGTATTGAACGAAGTAGTACTTATCGATACTTTAACGGCTAAAAATAGTATTGGTATAGTACCTTCTAAAATAATAGGAGCCAAAGTCTTTCAGAATTATAGTCCCGTAGATCTTGTGAACTCCATTAATCAAGTTTCTGGTGTGTATGCCTTATCCGGTGCTTTAAACACCAATAGAATTACCATTCGTGGGGTTGGCGCGCGTACCCCTTTTGGAACGGATAAACTACGCTTGTACTACAACAACATACCTGTCACCAACGGAACAGGATTTTCTACTATTGAAGCTTTTGATTTGGAGAATCTTACTTCATTCGAAATCATAAAAGGTCCCAAAGCAACAGGATTTGGGACAAATCTTGGTGGCGCAATTGTCTTGAATACCAAAAAAATAAGAAATCAGCCTACAAAATTTATCAACAATACTACCATTGGCTCCTACGGACTTCTCAAAAACAGTTTAGGATTTGTACACTCGGATGAGAACTTTCATCTAACACTACAATATGGACACATGGAAATTGATGGGTATCGCGAGAACAATAGATTTGAGCGAGATGGTATCCTATTGAACTCAAATTTCAGATTAAGTTCTAAAAGTGAATTAGGTCTTTTAGTGAACCATATTGATTATACCGCCCAGATAGCTAGTTCCATTAGTCAATCCGCTTTTGACGAGGATCCAAAACAGGCTGCATTTACTTGGAAATCTGCCCAAGGTTTCGAAAGTAATAACTATACGCTTATCGGACTTTCCCATACGTATAAACACAATGCTAAACTCCAAAACACCACTAGTCTATTTTACACCTATCTAGACCATTATGAACCCAGACCCTTTAATATTCTTGACGAATACACCAACGGATACGGCTTTCGCACACTATTCGCCGGAGCTCTTGGCATAAATCGATCTAAGTTACAGTATACTTTTGGAGGCGAATTGTACAAAGATGAATATACCTGGGGAACCTTTGAAAACCTATATCAAGAAAATAATGGAAACGGTAGTTTACAGGGTGATAGAATAGCTGACAATAAAGAATTTCGTAGACAATTCAACGGTTTTGCCACCGTCACCAGTCCTATTTCTCAAAACTTTACTGCGCAATTGGGCATCAACATAAACAAGACCAACTATAACTTTAGGGACTTATTTAATACTGGCGCACTTAATAAAAGTGCCGAAAGGAATTTTAACGCCTTGTTACTACCCAGTCTAGACCTTACCTATTTGCTAAGAAATGACGTTGAACTCTTCGCAAATCTAAGCCGAGGGTTCTCTAATCCGAGTTTAGAAGAAACCTTAACCCCGGATGGACTAATAAATCCCGATATTAAGCAAGAAACAGGTACCAATTACGAACTTGGAGTACGAAAGAACAATGGTTCGTTTACAATGGAAGCCGCGCTATACCACATGCGTATAAACAACCTGCTAGTTGCCGAGCGTGTTGGAGATGACCAGTTCATAGGAAGGAATGCGGGCAAGACCCAACATCAAGGGTTAGATCTGGACATCAACTACAGGCTATCGCTTTCGGAAAAAATAAGTGCCACGCCTTTTGTGAGTTATACTTTTAACAATCACTCCTTTATAGATTTTGTTGACGGGGACGAAGATTTTTCCGAAAACCAATTGACCGGAGTACCAAAACATCGTATCGTTTCTGGGTTACAGACTAATTTTGGAAACGGTTTGTATTGGAATACCACCTATCAATTTGTAGATAAAATATCGCTTCGTGACGAAGAAACCCTTTTTAGCGACTCATTTTCAGTGCTAAATACCCGTATTGGATTCAAAACAACCATACTTCAAAAACTATTGCTTGGTTTGGATTTTGGTATAAACAATATACTCAATACTACATATGCACAGTCCGTTCTCATTAACGCCAGCAGTTTCGGAGGCAGGGAACCCCGCTACTTCTATCCTGGAAACGATAGAAATTATTATGGAAGTTTAAAACTGAACTATACACTTTAATCTACTCCATCTTTTTTAACCACGAACGCATATCCACGGCCTTATGCAGTATCGATTTTAAATCTGAAATAGCTACCCTTTCTTGCTCCATGGTATCGCGATGACGAACAGTAACTGTCCTATCTTCTAAAGAATCATGATCAACCGTAATGCAAAATGGTGTGCCATTGGCATCCTGCCTGCGATACCTGCGACCTACTGCATCCTTTTGGTCATAAAGCACGTTAAAATCCCATTTTAAATCATCAATAATTTCATTTGCCAGTTCTGGTAACCCATCTTTCTTTACCAATGGAAGTACGGCGGCCTTTGTTGGCGCCAATACCGCTGGTAATTTAAGTACCGTCCTTGTAGTACCGTTCTCTAGCTCCTCTTCTTGTAAGGAGTTAGAAAAGACCGCTAAGAACATGCGATCTAGACCTATAGATGTTTCTAAGACGTATGGAACATAGTTTTTGTTAGTCTCATGGTCAAAATATTGAAGTTTTTTGCCTGAGAATTCTTGATGTTTAGACAGGTCAAAATCCGTACGGGAGTGAATTCCTTCCAATTCTTTAAATCCGAACGGAAAACGGAATTCTATATCCGCGGCGGCGTCTGCATAATGCGCCAGTTTTTCATGATCATGAAAACGGTAATTATCTTGACCCAGCCCTAGAGAGAGATGCCATTTCATTCGTTTCTCTTTCCAGGTATCGTACCATTCCTTTTGTGTTCCCGGTTGAATGAAAAATTGCATTTCCATCTGTTCAAACTCGCGCATTCTAAAAATGAACTGTCTAGCGACAATTTCATTTCTAAAGGCCTTTCCCGTCTGTGCAATACCAAAAGGAATTTTCATCCTTCCGCTCTTCTGAACGTTCAAGAAGTTAACGAAGATGCCTTGGGCGGTCTCCGGTCTTAAATACAGGTCCATAGCACTATCGGCGCTGGCTCCCAACTTTGTGCCGAACATTAGATTAAATTGCTTTACGTCTGTCCAGTTTTTGGACCCGGACATGGGGCAGGCGATATCCAATTCCTCGATAAGCGCCTTTACATCGGCTAAATCTTCTTTCTCCAAAGACTTTCCCATACGGCTCAAAATGGCCTTACCTTGCTCTTGGTAATCTACCACTCTTTGGTTGGTAGCCAAAAACTGCTCCTTATCAAAGGCATCCCCAAATCTTTTAGCTGCTTTTTTTACTTCTTTCTCTATTTTAGCATCTAGTTTACCAACATAATCCTCGATAAGGACATCTGCCCTATAGCGCTTTTTAGAGTCTTTATTATCTATTAAGGGGTCATTGAATGCATCAACGTGGCCAGAGGCCTTCCATGTAGTGGGATGCATAAATATGGCGGAATCGAGACCAACGATCTTATCATTCAGTTGCACCATGGCTTTCCACCAATACTCACGAATGTTCTTTTTTAGCTCAACACCATTTTGTCCGTAGTCATAAACGGCACTTAGTCCATCATAAATTTCGCTGGATTGGAATACGTAGCCGTATTCCTTTGCGTGGGATATAACCTTCTTAAAACTATCTTCTTGATTTGCCATGCGGCAAAAATAGAATTTTAGGTCAAAAGAACTGTAATTATTTTAGTTGAAATTCTGAAGAAGTAATCAAACGCTCATCTTCAAAAACATTAAGTGTATAGGTCCCTTCTTTTAGAGAGCCCTCAGGAACCGTAACCGCTTCGCACACGGAGGTTTCTATGCCCATGTAGATAAATTCTACACGCTTACTATAAATGTTACCGTTTACGGTAATCGTATTGGCATTATCCTCTATAATTTGTTTGTCCGGGTCTAGAAACTGTAGGTAAATAACCTTTTCTTCCTCCCCTTCACTAGCGTCGGCCAGAACGGTTACACATCCTCTTAATTTTTCTATGGTAGAAGCCTTGTTGGTCAATATGGGTCTGGTTCCTCTCATCCTAAAACCATCTCCCTCGGAGAAATCCATTTTTAGATAACTCTTGTTCTTCAATTTTTGGTTCAGCTCCATAATCTTCCGCCGCTGCAAGGCCTCTGCCTCTGCTAAGGAACTGCTATTGGCCCTAAGAATTTCTATCTCCTTTCGGGTCTCATCGTACTTATCCGTAAGTAACATATTATTATAACGAAGGAAATTGTTCTTAAGCTTTAAACTATCGTTCTTGGCCTCCAACCTTCTAAGTTCTGTCTTATACTCCCTTAGTTTCTCTACGGTAAAATTTAATCTACCAACGGAATCCAACAACTGTTGTACTTTATATTTGGAATCTTCAAGCTCAATTTCGTTCATT
Organism: Maribacter sp. 4U21; assembly: GCF_002742365.1. Taxonomy (NCBI): domain Bacteria; kingdom Pseudomonadati; phylum Bacteroidota; class Flavobacteriia; order Flavobacteriales; family Flavobacteriaceae; genus Maribacter; species Maribacter sp. 4U21. The sequence continues at coordinate 83,626 of NZ_MDGN01000055.1, read as the reverse complement.
TCACTTAAAGCCGAAAGACGATCTACATCGGCCTTCATGATGGTAAGATCTTTTACCAAAATGTCTTTTTCCTGCTCTAAAAAATTAATCTGTGTTTTGGACTGTGCGTAGCTGTAGTAAAATGCAATTAGAATGCCGATAATAACGGCGACCAAAGCAGCAAGTATTATTTTATAATTGAATTTATTATCTTGACTGTCCATCAATAAAGTTGGCCTTATAGTAGGTTAATAGATACTTAAGATTTGTTTCGCAACAAGCTACCAAATATACTAAATGCTATAAACAACCTCCTATTACCAAGGGTATGTTTTGGATGTAATGCGCGATTAAACGGAGGAGAGCAACATCTGTGTACCGTTTGTCGACATCAATTACCGCTCACCGATTATAACTTTAACGACGAAAACAGGGTAGATCGTATTTTTTATGGCAGAATTAACATTAAAAAGGCCAATTCCTTCTTATTTTTCACTGATCAAGGCATTGTAAAGAACCTTATTCATAATCTTAAATACAGGAACCAAGAACAAATCGGTGCTTTTCTGGGAGATTGGTTCGGTCAACAAATAAGCGAGAATAATCATTTGGAAAAGGTAGATTTTGTAATTCCGGTGCCTCTGCATAAAAAAAAACTTAAAAAGAGAGGATACAATCAAACCGCACTCTTCGCAAAACGAATGGCATTTCATTTAAACAGTACGTATCTGGAGAATGTGCTCATAAAGACCGCCAACACCAAAACCCAAACCAAGAGAAGTAGATTAGCAAGATGGTATGATAACAGATCCTTATATGAAGTAACTGATGAGAAAATCCTAAAAAATAAAAGAATACTATTGGTAGATGATGTAATTACCACTGGTGCTACCATGGAAATCTGTGCCCGGCCGTTGAAAAAAATTGAAGGAACCGTTGTTTACATCGCCACTATGGCCGTAGTTGAATGATTACCATTTTCTATAAAATATGTTGTTTCTTTGTTCTAGAAATTATATCGATGTTTCGAAAATTTTTATCCTATATTTTTATTTTTTTCATAGTATTTGCATCATACCAATGCGCCCGCAAAGGAACCCCGACCGGAGGGCCAAAGGATGAAACACCTCCTACACTTATAAGAGCGGAGCCAGATAATATGACCACTAACTTTAAATCCGCCAAAATACGACTCTATTTTGATGAGTTGGTAAAGCTACAGGATGTACAAGAGCAGTTAATAGTTTCTCCTCCCCTTAAATATCCTCCTCTATTAAGCCCGCAGGGCGCAGCTGATAAATTTGTTGAAATTACCATTAAAGACACTCTTCTAGAAAATACTACGTACACCCTGAATTTTGGACAGAGTATCGTGGACAATAATGAGGGAAACCCCAATAGTTTTTTAACCTACGTTTTTTCTACGGGAGATTATATTGATTCATTGGAGTTGGCAGGTGTTGTCAAAGATGCCTTCAACAAAGAGGCGGATGATTTTATTAGTGTGATGCTGTATAAAATCGATTCTTCCTATACCGATTCTACACTTTACCAAAAGCCCCCGAACTACATCACCAATACCTTGGATAGCACGGTGATATTTCGGCTTAAAAATCTCAAAGAGGGGAAATACGCCCTATTTGCAATCAAGGACGAGGCAAAGGATAACATCTTTAATCAGAAAACGGACAAAATTGGCTTTACAAAGGACACCATTAACTTACCCACAGACTCTATTTATTTGCTGACCTTGTTTAAAGAAATACCCGATTACGGGGCCGCTGTTCCTTCGATGGCAGCGAAAAACAAAATTAGTTTCGGGTATTATGGTGAAGGTCAAAACCTTCGCATAGACCCCATTTCCGCAATTCCCGATACCGTGAGGACCACTGTACTAAAAGAATTCGATAAAGACACACTGAACTTTTGGTTTACCCCTTTTGAAATGGATTCCCTCGTATTTACGATAACCAACGATGCATTCAAGGTTATAGACACCTTTACCGTAAAAAAAAGAAAAATTGGTGTGGACTCGCTTCGTCTTACGCCCAATAAAAAAGGGAATCTGGATTTTGGAGAATCTTTCAGTATAGCCGTAAATACCCCGATAATGGTGTTGGATACCTCTAAGATTAAAATGATATCGAAGGATTCTACCACTGTAGCCTACTCGACAAAATTAGACAGTATGGCCAATAAGGTAGATTTTGATTTTAGCGTAGAACCAAATGAAAACTATAAAATTGAACTCTTGCCAGGTGCTATTCAAGATTTTTTCGAAGAGACCAATGATACTATCAACTATAACTTGAATACCAAAAGTCTAGCCGATTTCGGAAACTTAAGTTTGAACTTGAATGGTACGAATATTAACTATCCTTTGATTGTACAACTAACGAACGAGAAAGGACAGACAGAAAGAGAAATCTACGCAACAGGACCTCAAGTTTTTGAGTTCAATAATATAGACCCGGGAAACTATTTGGTCAGGATAATATTTGACGAGAATGAAAATAAACAATGGGATACTGGGAATTACCTTAAAAATATTCAACCAGAAAAGGTAAGCTATTACCCCGGTCCCATAGAAATGCGTGCCAATTGGGAAAAGATAGAGACGTTTAATCTATTAGATTAATATTGACTATATTAAAGGAATTCAAAAAAAAATATGAACAAGATAATTTTTTTAACCTTTGTATTCGTGACCTTTTATTCCAAAAGCCAAGTAAATTATACCACTGATGAAGGAGCCTCTTTTCAATTTGACAACGTAACCAGTGGTGCGCCAATACGCGTTTCTGAAAATTCAGATGTTAAGGTAAAGGGGTCGGAATTTCTAAATGAGGAATGGCAACAGGCAACCATCTTGGATAAAAAAAACAAAAAGAAAGTTAAACTGTTGGCAAGGTTTAATGCGTATACCAGAGAAATTGAGGTGCTTAAAGTAAAAGATATCGTTTCTTTAACACCTGTCGATGGAATCTCTGTTCAACTCGCCGGTAAAAACTTTGTTCCTCTTAAAATAAAAGGTATAAACAAAAGAATATTCGCCGAACGACTTGTCCAAGGTAAAATCAGTTTGTTCAGAGTTTACGATACTAAAATTATAAAAGCAGTTTCAGATTCTAACTTATTAGGGATAGATAACGAAGATAAATTAACGATTGTTGATGACCTTTATTATACAAACGAAGTGGAAGAAGCCATTCAGCTTCCGTCTAAGAAAAAAATTATCACAGGTCTCTTTGACAATGAAACACTAAATTTCATAAAAAAAGAAAAACTTTCCTTTAAAAAAGAAAAAGATTTAGCTCGAATTCTAGAATACTATAACTCTAAAAATTAGTTTGCAGAATTAATTCAAAACTATCCCTATCATCCAAAAAACCTAAGGTATCCCGAGTCTTTTTAATATGGTTTTTATGAACGGTAATTTCAATACACTCCTCTTGATCGGAAAATGTTATCCGTTTTCCTAGTGCGTCATAAACTGCGGAATGTCCAGGGTACTCATGTCCGCTATCATCCGTGCCTATCCTATTTACCCCTACGCAATAAGCCATGTTCTCAATAGCACGGGCTTTAAGTAACGTATCCCAAGCTCCTATTCTTGGTTTGGGCCAGTTGGCCACATATAGTAATACGTCATAGGCCTCTGTATTTCTGCTCCACACAGGAAAACGTAAATCATAACAAATAAGAGGACAAAACTTAAAACCCTTGTAGGTTTCCAATAATTTTTTGCTACCAGCAACGTATTTTTTATCCTCCCCGGCTAATGTGAAGGTGTGTCTTTTATCATACGATGAAGAACTCCCATCTGGTTTTACAAACCAAAGCCGGTTATAATAACACTCTTCTTCTTTGAAAACAATACTTCCTATAATTGCTGCGCCAGTCTCCTTCGCCTTATGTTGCATCCATTCTACGGTCTTTTTCCCTTCTTCTTCTTCAATATGCACAGGGGACATGGTAAAGCCCGTGGTGAACATCTCAGGCAGCACAATAACATCGCTATCACCCTTCAGACCTTCGAGCTTTTTTGACAGTAGCGCTCTATTCTTCTTTGGATTTTCCCAAATCAAAGAGGTTTGAACAAGTACTATTTTTAAAGCTTCTTTCATTTTATTAGTCTATATGAACGGATTGATTATCTGATTTAGCCAGTTGAAATAATTGTTTTAATTGGCTCTCTAAAATTCTTAGTTCCGAAAGTTCGGGTAAATCGGTTAATGAAAAAAAATCGGCGCCCTTCATATCAAACCCATGTTGCAAATTTCCACCTGTAATCGTACATAGAAACATGAGTTTATAAATATAAAAAGGCTCCGGCGGATGGTTATGACAACGTTTATCATAAATGGCAAGAAGTCTCACTACTTCAGCGTCCAAACCGGTTTCTTCCCTAATTTCTTTAACAACAGCTTCTGTAGGGGTATCACCGATATCTGCCCATCCTCCAGGAATTGTCCATTTTCCGTCTACGCTTTCCTTTGCCATTAGAATTTGGTCGTCCTCGTTCAGAACAAAACCGCGCACATCTACCTTTACGGTTGGATAATCCTTTTCTCTTAGGAAAAAACTATCTAGTGTTTTAAAAGGCTTGTTCGTTAAACCGCCCATGAGTTGAAGACTAATTTCCCGAAGCTCTTCATACCTTTCTCTGGCATAATCATCCTCTACATACACCAAACCTGTCTCCGCTAAGGACTTCAAACGTTTTATTAGTGTAAGTTGTTCTTTAAGTTCCATGTATTCAAATTTACCATTTTGAACCTTAAACTGTTTTTAGATGAACTATTCAAAATTATCTATTTCTGAATCAAATGAGACAAAAAAAGGTAAAATAGCATATTTTTTGGCAAATAATGATGTTGTACCAACTTAGTCTTTCAAGCAACTTTGTACCCACAAATGGAATTGTTATGGATTTTACCTTTATTATCGGAAATTTGGCAGCCGTTCTTACCACGGTGAGCTTTCTTCCTCAGGCCCTAAAAACGATTAGAACAAAAGATACGAAAGGTCTGTCCTTACCTATGTACGTCCTTTTTGTATCGGGTGTTGGTCTATGGTTGCTCTATGGTATGCTAAATAATCAAATGCCTATTATTGCGGGAAATTTAATAACATTTATACTCGCAGGGACTATCTTACTATTTATGGTGAAGGGCTTACTGTCTAGAAAATAGTCTCGGCCCTTCTCTGCTGTAATGTCTTATTTAGCGCTCCAAAAGGTCTATGAGCTCTGGCGCGCCCTGTAACTTTGCATGATCCAAGGCCGTATTTCCTCGCTGGTCTTTTATACTGGTATCCGCATTATTTGCCAGTAACAACTTGGCTATTTCTAACCTGTTAAATGTTGCTGCATAGATAAGGGCTGTGCCTCCCATTGCATTTCTTTCGTTTATACTGGCCCCTTTCTCAATTAGTTTTTTGGCAATACTGATGAATCCCTTAAAACAAACACCCATCAATGCCGTGTTTCCGGAAGCATCCTTATCATCTAGGGCAGCGCCTTGCTCCAAAAGCAAATCTACAATCTCTTCTTGATTGTAATACGTAGCCAGTATCAAAGGTGACGACCCGCGCTGATCTTTTGCTCCTATTAAATCCGGAGTTTCATCGAGCAAATTTTTAAAATCTAAAAAATTACCTTCCCTGATCGCACCAAAAAACAATTCGATTTTATTCATATGCCTAAGATATTAAAAAAGAGTAATTGAAGAAGTTGAAAGACATTTATAGCATCACTTCAAACATAGATAATATCAATGATGAAATAAGGCAATTCAAGATTATATCTATGTAACTTGTGCTATAATTTTATAATTTTAAAATTAGAAAATCAAAATAACAGAACAATGGATAATAATGAGAGTAATCCACATGGCAAAGCCTGGGATATTAACGATTCTAGCAAATGTCCCTATTTAGGTGGCGAATTAAAACAAACTGCTGGTGGCGGTACTACAAATCTAGACTGGTGGCCAAACCAGTTACGATTAAACGTGCTGCGCCAGAATTCATCGTTGACCAATCCTATGGATGAGGACTTCGATTATGCCGAAGAATTTAAATCTTTGGATTTGGCGGAGGTAAAAAAAGATATTGTAGAAGCCCTGACCACATCACAAGACTGGTGGCCTGCGGATTATGGCCATTACGGTCCATTTATGATTCGTATGGCATGGCATAGTGCCGGTACTTATCGTATTGGAGACGGTCGTGGAGGTTCAAGTTCTGGATCTCAACGTTTCGCACCCTTGAACAGTTGGCCAGATAATGGTAATCTAGATAAAGCAAGGTTGCTTTTATGGCCCATTAAGAAGAAATATGGTAAAAAGCTTTCTTGGGCGGATTTAATGATCCTTACAGGAAATTGCGCCTTAGAATCCATGGGATTCAAAACCTTCGGTTTTGGTGGCGGTCGTGAAGACATATGGCAGCCAGAAGAAGATATTTACTGGGGTTCAGAAACGGAATGGATGGGTAATGAAGAGCGTTTCTCAGATGGCGAATATGTTTTAGAAGCAAATCTAGGTGCCTCTCACATGGGACTCATCTATGTAAATCCTGAAGGTCCAAATGGGGAATCAAATCCCTTAGGAACCGCAAAATTGATGAAAGAAACTTTTGGACGTATGGCTATGAACGATGAGGAGACAGTGGCCTTAGCGGCTGGCGGACATACGTTCGGAAAAGCACATGGTGCAGCTAACCCGGATGAATTTGTTGGACCGGAACCTGCGGGAGCAACAATGGCGGAACAGAGCATGGGTTGGAAAAACAGCTACAAAACCGGAGTACTTGATGATGCCATTACTAGTGGTATTGAAGGAGCTTGGACACCAAACCCAACAAAATGGGACCACGATTACTTTGAGGTGCTCTTAGGTTACGATTGGGAATTAACAAAAAGTCCGGCAGGGGCGAACCAATGGAGGCCTACCGCGGCTTCAGCAGCCAAAAAAGCACCTAGGGCGGGAGACGCATCGCAAACACAAGACCTTATGATGACAGATGCCGATATGGCTCTAAAAATGGATCCTGCTTATCTCGAAATTTCCAAGCGTTTTCATAAAGACCCTGCGGCCTTCGAGGATGCATTTGCACGTGCTTGGTTTAAATTAACACACAGAGATATGGGACCTGTTTCCCGATATCTTGGACCAGAAGTGCCCAAAGAAGAGTTATTATGGCAAGACCCGATTCCTGCCGTTGATCACGAGTTGATTACGGATACGGACGCAACGGAATTAAAGAAAAGGCTTTTGGCCTCAGGATTAACCATATCCCAATTGGTAAGTACAGCGTGGGCTTCTGCCTCTACTTACAGGGATTCTGATAAAAGAGGTGGCGCAAACGGCGCACGTTTACGTTTAGAACCACAAAAGAGTTGGGAAGTAAACAACCCGGCAGAGCTCTCTAAAATCATAGGGATATTAGAAGGAATCCAAAAAGAGTTCAACGCATCGCAAACAGGAAACAAAAAAGTCTCCTTAGCTGATTTGATAATCCTTGGAGGATCTGCCGGTATTGAGGAAGCTGCACGAAATGCAGGTCATGAGGTAGAGGTCCCCTTTACTCCTGGTCGTATGGATGCGACTCAAGAGCAAACAGATGCGTATTCATTTGAGGCTTTAGAACCTGCAGCAGACGGTTTTAGAAATTATAAGAATGCAGATTTCAAGGCTTCTGCGGAAGCACTAATGGTTGACCGAGCACAGTTAATGAAGCTAACCGCCCCAGAAATGACGGTACTAGTAGGTGGTATGCGGGTATTGGACACAAATTTTGATAAATCTAGACATGGAGTTTTTACCGATCGTAGAGAAGTATTGACAAATGATTTCTTCGTGAATCTTTTAGATTTAAGCGTAAAATGGGAAGATTCCTCGGACAATGAAACTCTCTTTGCGGGACGCGATAGAATGTCCGGAAATATAAAATGGACAGGCACCCGTGCCGACCTTATCTTTGGTTCTAACACAGAATTAAGGGCTTATGCCGAAGTATATGGTTCCTCGGACGCTGAGCAAAAGTTTGTAAAAGATTTTATAAAAGCTTGGACCAAGGTTATGAATCTAGATCGTTTTGATTTAGTGTAATACCTAATTAAACAGATATGATAGTTAAAAGTGGCTCTAATTAGAGCCACTTTTTTTATGTAAAAGCGTGAATTCGATTGATGTTATTACATTAATTTCTTACAATTTTATACTATTTTCCTACGTTTAAATAAAAGCGTATCTTTAACAAAACCTGATTAAATTGGAAACCCTATCCATTAATTTTTTAATAAAAGATTCCCCCACAGCTGTAGCCATACTGGATAAGGATTTAAATTTTATAAGTCATTCCGATGAATGGTTGAAACAGTTTTGTCCGGATTCTCCAAAAATAGTGGGTGTTAAATTTACAGATGCCCTTCCCGCTATTCCGTCTCAACTCCTCATTGATTTAGAAAATAGCCTTCTAGACAAAAAAAGTGTAAATCCTGGAACTAAATTCATTCTAAACAACCATAGAACAGTATGGTTGAAATGGAGAATAAAAGCTTGGAAGACACCAAATGACGAAGTGGGAGGGGCTATTATAATTTTGGAAGATATTACAGAAGAGCAGCGAGAAAAAGAACTTTTATTAAAAGCCGAAGTTGTCGCAAGGATAGGTGGATGGGAAGTAGATCTGTTGAAAAACGAAGTGTATTGGAGCGCAATGACCAGAAAAATACATGAAGTTTCCGCCGATTACGAACCCGATTTAGAAGAAGGCATTAACTTTTATAAGGAAGGTGACTCTAGAGAAAAAATTATGGCCTTGGTTAATCTAGCCATATCACAAGGAAAACCATGGGATACCGAACTCATTATAGTTACTGCTAAAAAGAGGGAGGTTTGGGTTCGTACCAAAGGAGAAGTTGAGTTTAGGAACGGAAAATGCGTACGAATGTTCGGTACTTTTCAAGATATCGATGAAAAAAAGAAAGCAGAGCTTAAATATGAGGAAATCGCAGAACGTCTTAAAATAGCTACGAATACCGCAAATATTGGTATTTGGGAGTATGATATTACAAGCAACGCACTTCTTTGGGACGCTAATATGTATAAGCTTTACGGGATAAATAAGAAAGATTTCTCCGGGGAGTACGAAGCTTGGGAAGCGGGAGTGCATCCGGAAGATAAAGAAAGAGGAAGTACGGAAATAGCTCAAGCAATTTCTGGTGAAAAAGAGTTTGACACCGAATTTAGAGTCCTCTGGCCCAACGGTGCGGTAAGGAACATTAGGGCAATAGCCCGAACCGAAAGAGATCAAAGTGGGAATGCCATAAAAATGATCGGGACCAATTGGGATATTACCGAACTTAAAAGAACAAAACTAAAACTGGAGCTTAGCAAGGCATCCTTTGAAGAGACTTTTCAAAACTCTGCAACCGGGATGGCCTTGGTAAGTCTTGATGGTAGATGGATTAAAGTGAACAAACGCCTTTGCGAAAGTTTAGGGTATTCAGAACAAGAACTTCTCAGTTCAACTTTTCAAGATATTACGCATCCTGACGATGTAAAACGGGGGCTTCCCCTCTTGGAAGAGGTAATTGCTGGTAAACGGGAGAGTTATCAATTAGAAAAAAGATATTACCATAAAAATGGACATTTGAGCTATGCATTGGTCACCGTTAATGTAATACGTAATATAGATGGTTCCATTTCGCATTTAATTTCTCAAATTTTAGATATCACTTCAAGAAAAGAAGCGGAGCACGAACTGAGAGAAACCGCGGAACGGTTAAAAGTTGCTACCCAGGCCGCCAGCATAGGCATCTGGGACTATCGAATAGCAGAAAATGTGGTCATATGTAATGAGAATATGTACACCATGTACGATATTCCTAGAGACGCGTCAGATTTATTGGATGCCTGGATGAAAAGAATACATCCGGACGATACAGAGCGTGTAGCAGAAGAGTTAAAAAATACTATTGAAGAAAAGCTTCCATTCAATTCGCAATTTCGGGGAGTAAGACCAAACGGAGACATTGTGCATTTTGTAGCCTTTGGCGAAGCTCAAACGGATAAAGACGGTAAGACCTTTAAAATCATAGGTGCAAATTGGGACATTACGGAACTTCGAAAAATGAGGTTAAAATTAGAGCGAAGTCAAGAATCTTTTAATCTTACTTTTCAGAATTCAGTTGCCGGAATGGCTTTAGTGGGTCTTGATGGTAAGTGGATTTCTGTGAACAAAGGAATTTGTGACAGCTTTGGATATACTAGAGAAGAACTCTTAGATCTTACCTGGCAAGAAATTACGCACCCGGAAGATTTAGATAATGATTTAGAATTAGTACAACAAGTTCTAGATGAACAAATTTCGACCTACCAGCTTGAAAAACGATTTTATCATAAAAAAGGACATATCATTTACACCTTGCTTACAGTAACGGCGGCAAGGGACGAAGATGGTAATCTTAGCCACCTTATTTCCCAATTATTGGACATTACCTCTAGAATAGAAGCTGAAAGGAGACTCAGGACTTTGGTGGAAGTTACCAAGGCCCAGAACGATAGCTTATTAAACTTTGCCCATATCGTCTCGCATAACTTAAGGTCGCACTCCACCAACTTATCCATGTTGACCAAATTCCTGAAAGCTGAAGAAAGTGCCGAGGAAAGGGAAAATTTAAATACCATGTTAATCAATGCTACCAGTAGTCTATCGGAAACTATACAGCATTTAAATGATGTAGTTCAGATAAGAACAGGAGCTTTGGAAAAAATGCAGAGTATTAGTCTGCTCAACACCGTACATAATATTGAAAAAAGCATCGAAGGTCTTCTAAAAGAGAAAAGTGCAACTACAAAACTTAGTATACAAAAATCTCATTTTGTGATGGCGGTACCTGCTTATTTAGAAAGTATAATACTAAATTTGTACACTAATTCCTTGAAATATTGTTCTCCAGAAAGGAAACCGGTCATTACCGTTAGCTCCTCCTCAAAAAAGAACTATATTCAATTAGAATTTAAGGATAATGGTCAAGGAATTGATTTGGAAAGACATGGAAACAAGGTGTTTGGCATGTACAAAACGTTCCATGCACACAAAGAAGCCAAGGGAATAGGTCTTTTTATCACCAAGAACCAGATTGAATCCATGAACGGGAAAATCTGGTTAGAAAGTAAAGTGGATAAAGGAACAACGTTTTTCATAAAATTAAAAAAAGGATAAAAACTTAGTTATGGGTAAGATAGAAAGTTGCTGTATTATTGATGATGATCCCATTTTTATCTATGGGACAAAGCGCATAATGAAAGAAATAGAATTTTGCGAAAATATTATTGTATTTAATAACGGACAAGAGGCCTTAGATGGGATTATGGAAATATCCCAATCTGCTATGAAAATTCCACAGGTTATCTTTCTAGATTTGAATATGCCCATAATGAACGGGTGGGAATTTTTGGACGAGTTTATTAAGATACCTAATAGTAATCTTGAAAAAACCATAGTTTATATCATCAGCTCTTCGGTTGATCCCAGAGATTTGGAAAAAGTAAAGGATTACAAACAACGAGTAAACAATTATATTTTAAAACCTATTACACCGAACGACTTGGAAAGCGTCCTAGGTGCACTAGCCCTCTAATTCGTCTAAATAAGGATGTTTAATTGTTGAAAAATTACCTTGAAATTGCTCTTTTTTACCAAAATTCATTAAACAAAATTAAATAGATAAGACTATATCGATTTTGTTATCGCTTTTTATTATTATCTTAGGTATACTCCTCAAATTGAAAATTGAACAGCACAAAATTTTTCGATGAGTAAGTTTAAAAGTTGTTGTATTGTTGATGATGATGAGTTCTTTGCGTTTCAGACCAAGAAACTAATGAAAGTGAAGGACTTTTGTCAGAACATTCTTGTTTTTTCTGATGGCCAAGACGCAATCGATGGTTTAGTGGGATTACTCATTGAAAATATTCCCCTGCCAGAAATCATACTTTTAGATTTAAATATGCCCAGGAAAGATGGATGGGGATTTCTAGATGACTTCGTTAAAATACCCCTTTCTCAAAGAGAAAATTGTGCCGTCTACATCGCTAGTTCTTTCATAAGTCCTAAAAATCTCAAAAGAACGGAATTCTACGATGTAATAAGAGACTATTTAGTTAAGCCTCTTACCAAAGATTCGTTGCAACAAATAATAGAGACAAAGAAGACGCCTTGTTAATCAAAAACGCGCTCCCGGTGAAAAGTCCTCAGGGGCGTTTTTTGGAGTATTCGTTGTTCCCGAACTCCCGGTATCATTACATATTTCCCATTCAGTAATCGTGTACGTGCTATTACCTTGTAAGACGGAAGAATTACGCAGGGCCCTACCATCCTCAAACTCATGGTCTGTACCAGAGCCATCTTCCCCTACGATACCAAAAACATCTATAACGGTACCAAAAGGGTCTATCAATTGTAAATTATCGTCACCGTTAGAATCTGCGGGAGAGTTTGTGCCCACGGCTACATCAGGAGCAAAACCATAAACAGACTCAAATTCCATTGCGTTCGGAGAAATGACCAAGGTACTTTCAGAACCAATTTCTATACCTGACAAATCTAGAGCAGAACTGACCTCTTGACTGGCATTGGTGTAGCGCAACAAGGTCCAACCATTTAGAGGTAGTGCAGTATCAGAAGCATTATAAAGCTCTACAAATCTGGCTCCTGCATTATTATTAGGGTCGGCCAGTTCAGAAAAGAAAATATTTGATGAAGTAAATTCGGTAATAAGATCTTCACAGCGTTCTTCTTCAAAATTAATATCACTCAATTTGCGAACTATCAATTGATACTCATCTCCTTCTCTTGTTAAAACTCCTGTTATATGGCCCCTACCTTCTGGTAAAAGATTATTTTGAAACTCCGCAAAACCACTATTTTTAAGTATAATTTCGTTATCTACGCAATCCGTTAATTTTCTTTCGGTTTCCTCCCTTTCCAACGCAAAGGTCGAACCCAACTCTTCTGCTAAAAATTCAACGTTCTCAAGGGTAATCAAGGTATTTACCAATGCATCATTTAATTCTGAAATTGTAGTCGTTGTGGGTATTATGTTGCTGCTTTCTTCACAAAGAACCTTGATTTGTTCAAAAACAGTGGCGGAGGGAAGTCTGCCCACAATTTCGTTCCCAAAAGAACTAAAAACACCCCCCAACTTAAAAACACCTTTAGATTTTCCCAGATACAAGCCTTTAACATTGAGTAAAACCCTATCCCCTATGTCGTAAAATAAGTAAGAATTCCTTAGGTCTATTTCTATCTGAAAACCATCTGTCGGATTCTCCACAGCATCTTGGAAATGCAGGACACCAAAAAAATTATTTTCTTGATCAGATGATATGACATATCCCTCTATTAAAAAATCTTCTTGAATTTGAATTGTCTTATCAACATACAAATTTTTTATATCTAAGAATGTGGCATTAGCACTCAAAACACTTTCACAGGTAGCATCTGGCTCCTTAAAAACCTTACTCTTAACACAGTTGTAAGAACTAAAAAGTGCCATAGAAACAAGTAAAAACTTGACAAAACTAATAGACCGTTTATGCATAAAATATTTTTTCAACATAACTTTCTTTAAAAACTAATGGCAACGTTAAGAAAATAAGTGCGTCCGTAACCGTACCAGTACTTTGGCGCAAATGAGGGTGAACCACTTAGGTTGTCTTGTCTTAACTGACCAAAATTTCCATTTCTGCTTTGTTCGTATCCGCCAGTTCTAAAAACCTCATCGAACAAATTATTTACGCTTGCGAAAACCCCAATATATTTTCCTTTCTTCAGCCAAGATTTTCCTCCTACCAAATTCAATAAGTAAAAATTATCCAATGGCTTTTGCGCTAGTAAGTTATTGACGTTTTCAACCGTAGCATCAGGAAAATTTTCACCTGTTTCTGGATCGATAAAAAAACTCGCCGTCCTCGTTATTGTTGAAATATTAGCGTAATTGTTAGCCAGGTAATTCGTTGTTAATGCAATCCACCAATATTTAGGGTCTCTATATTCTATGCCAAGCGCAAAGGCCTGTTGCGGCCCTTGCGCCAACTTATAATCTTTTATTGCCGCAAATCCTAAGTTCTTGGAACCACTCACGTCAATAAGTTCTTCTTGCGCTGAGGCCGTATCAAAATTAATGGTAACCAAAGGATTACTGGCGTATACATAATTGCCAATTGAAGCAACGGCGGATAGCTTTACCGAAGCTGATAATTGATACTCCAGTCCCAGTTCAGCGCCAAGATGTAACTTATCCAAATCGGTTAAAACTTCTTGAACAAAATCAGAGCCCACACCGGAGTCCACGAAGAAAAAATTAATATCCGTCGTATTTTGAAACCTGGTATAAAAACCCCCGAAACGGCCCGTAAGTTTTGGCATTCGAATAAAGTAATTCATATCGATTGAACTTATACGCTCATCCTGCAGATTTGGGACTATTTCGTTAGATTCCCTTGGGTTGATAAATACATTTTGCAGTAATGGGGCATTGTTCAGCAGCGCACCGTTTATCGCAAGCCAATGCCTTCCCGTAATTTTATAGGTCGCTCCTCCTTTTACGCCAAAATTTGAGAAACTGATAGTACTGCTCTTTCCGAAAGAGTTCTCTAAAAATCGTTCGTTTTCGTAGAAACCGTTACGTTCATAACTGTGATTTGCGTAATTGCCAGCAATAAAAGTCTTCAATTTTCCGAAATCGCCCTTTAACTGCGCATAAGTATTTAAACGATTTACGGCAAACTCATAATTATACCCAAATTTATCGCCTTCCTCCTTTTTTACGTCTTGGAGTATATTATTTCGGGTATTGGAAAAGGTATCGATATCTTCATGAAAAGAGGCACCCAAGAGATCAATGATTTTAGCATAGTTCTTGGACCTCAAATCTGTGTTAGTAATACCAAAATCTAACTTAATTTTATCCGTTAGCTTTAGATTAGCATTTAAACTACTTGCAAATTGTGTATCTGCAACGGTATCATCATAGAAGACGTAAGCAGCTTTTTCACCTAGAGATGTATTTTCGTTGGCATCGTAAAGCCTTTCCCAATTCAATTGCGGATTTCTCAAGAAACTATTTCTCGCTATTTCTGCACCTATAAAATTGGCGTCTATAGGACTATTGATGTAAAGGCTAGGCAGATATCTATAGTAGGTAGGGTCGGGATTTGGAGCATTAAAATAACCTAATCTACTTCTGGCGTTTATCCCGGTTTGATAGGCGAAACCAATGTTTAAATTCAAATTATCGGATTTATGGAAGTAATTAACTAAGACCATGGGTTCAGAAACCTTTCGTTCCCTAGAATTTCTAATATTTCCATTTTGATTTCCCCAATTTGGGTTGTATCTATTTCCCACTAAATTAAAGACCTCCTCGGTAATGGCTGAAGAGCGTCCTCTTCTATTTACGGCTGAAAACGCTGTCAATGACAGACTGTTCTTTTTGTTTATCTGGTACTCCAGCGCTCCATAAAATGAATACGCATCGTATAAGGTTCCGTCTATATAACCTTCTTTTGCCCATCTCCTAGAGGCGCTGAACATATAGGCCAACCCATTGCCTTGCATCCCTGAATTATAGGTCGCCATTAACCGACCGGTGTAGGTTCTATTTGAAGCGGAAGATGAAATCCTAAAACCTGGTCGAAGTCCAGAAGGGCGTAAATCAATATTGGTATTACCCAAAATACCTCCAAAAGTAAAATCTGAAGGATTTAATCCATTGGAAAATTGCTGATTTCTTACCACATCATTTAAACCGCCCCAGTTATTCCACTGTGGTCTACCATTAAAAAGTTTATTCATGCGTATTCCGTTCAAAAGCACCTCACCATGTTGGGCGTCGTACCCCTTTACCCTAAAGAAGGCCTGTCCAAAATCAAATGCCGCTCTTGTTAAAAAGACATCTCGTGTTGCCTGAAGCAGACCTAGAGCGTTACCGCTAGATTCATCATCTAGAAGCTCGGAATCTGTTATCGTAATAAGATTATCTTTCTTCTCAAAGGTGATGTCCTTATCCACGTAAATAGGCCCAAGGTCAAGGTTTTTCCCTTCTAAAAATATTGGGATGCGTTTTGTTGTATAACCAGCAAGAGTTATGTTAAGGATAAACTCCCCCTTTTCTGCAATAGTTAAGCTGAAAGCACCTTTTTGATTCGATAGGACAGTAGTAGCGTCTCCTTCAATTGAGACTAAAGCATTAGGCATTGGAGACTTTTCAACAACGTCAAGAACGATACCGACAATTGAAAAATCTTCTTGAGCCATAGCCAGGCTATGGTACAGAAAGAGTAGTATAAATAGATAAAATCTATGCATACTTTGGTTAGTGAATAGTGTTAATAGTTTTGCAATATATTTATATAAAAGAATAGTAGTGAGAAAATTCGTTATTATTTGTGTTATTTTCGTTATAGGATGAAGTTAATTAGACCTTTAGTATTGTATCTAGCCATATTTGCAACCAATTTTGGTTACTGCCAGACTGAAAAGAGATACGAAATAAGGACGATTGCCTTTTATAATCTTGAAAACCTTTTTGACACCAAAAATGACACTTTGATCTTTGATGACGACAGGACTCCTAATGGAAAAGACAAGTGGACAGCCCAGCGTTACGAACAAAAATTAGAGCATCTGTCAAAGGTTATTTCTGAGATTGGGTCCAAAATTAATCAGAGTTCTCCAGATATAATTGGCGTATGTGAAGTAGAGAACAGACAAGTTTTATCGGACTTGATCAATCAACCTTTGCTTAGGAACAGTAACTATGGTATCGTGCATTTTGATTCTCCCGATGAAAGAGGAATAGACGTGGCACTGCTATACAAAAAAGACGTTTTTCTTCCTATAAACACCAACAGCCACAGGTTACTTTTATTTAATGACCTTGAGGAAAGGGATTACACCCGGGACCAACTAGTGGTAGAAGGTCTTTTGGGCGAAGAAAAAATACACCTTATTGTTAATCATTGGCCTTCTAGAAGTGGTGGAGAACTTCGTAGTAGACCTTACCGATTGGACGCAGCGCAACTAAACAAGAGAATTATTGATTCTCTAAGACGGCAGACAGTTAATCCAAAAATTATTGGTATGGGCGATTTTAACGATGACCCTGTAGACCCAAGTTTTAAAAAAATACTCAAGGTAAAAGGAAAAAATAAAAAACTGGATTCCCTTGATCTTTACGGCCCTATGGAAAGGATGTTCAGAAAAGGAATGGGCTCCTTGGCGTATAGGGATAAATGGAACATCTTTGATCAAATTTATATGACAGCCAATTTGACCACTACCACCAAGACTGGCTATAGTTTTTGGAAAGCAGCTATTTTTACTCCTTCCTATTTAATTGATGATAAAGGAAAATATAAGGGCTATCCTTTGCGCACCTACGCGGGAGGAAGCTATATTGGCGGGTATAGTGACCATTTTCCGGTTTATATGTATCTTATAAAAAGTGTGGACTAAAGCTCTAAGAGTCCAACAATCTAAACGTCTTTATTATAATACGTGTTCTTTTAACGCCGAACACTTTGCATTACGCCACTTCAATTTTTGTAGCTGATATATTAAAACTATTGATTCCATGGTATTCTACTAAGGATAAGCAAAAGCCCTATTCCATAAAAAATAGCAATACTTTTAAACTTTTTATCTCCCTCCACAAACTTCTTATGCCTAGACCAGCCTATCGTAATGGCCACAATAGCCAAAATATTTACTGTTGGATGTTCTACAGCTAAAAGCCGAGCTGCTGAGGTCAATCCTCCCATACCAAACTCCTGAATGGCACTAAAACCGTTTGGAGAAATAAAGTATAGTATAAGCCCTATTAATAACTGAATATGACAAAGAATAAGAGCGAAAAGACTAAGTCTCAAATCTTTATTCATATTAAAAATTCTTTTCCCTACTCTGCCGGTAATAGCATTAGCCACTGCAAAAAGCAAAACGGCCAGTGCTACATAGGCCAAATATGAATGGAGTATTTGAATGGTTTCGTACATCTTGTAATTATTTTGATTCTAAATGTACTGAATTTTGGGCATAAAAAAAGACCCTACATTGCTGTAAGGTCTCCCTTTTTATTTTATTAGTTCTAGTTAAAAATATATCTAAGACCTAATTGTGCTTGCCATCTTGAAGATTGTAATCCAAAATCATCAATTTGCTCAAGATTTGGCGTGCCATCAGGATTAACATCTCCATCGTTAATCGTAAAAACTGGAGTGCTACCTGTAGATACAGTCTGTAAAGGACTTACATTACGAGCTATAAACTTACGCTGACCCCAATCTTTATTTAGTAGGTTGGTGAAATTGAAAACATCTGCTGATATTTGAAAGGTGTGTTTCTTATCCCCAAAATTCAGAGAGAAATCTTGAAGTAGTTTTAAATCCACCACATGACTCCACGGTCCTCTAGAAGCATTACGCTCTGCATATCTTCCTCTATTTTCTCTTAAATAATCTAGACTATTTATAAAGGTTTCCAAACGTGCATACTGTGCTGCTTGTTCTGCCGCATCACCAGAAAATAATATCTCTGATGCATTTGCAGGTATATACATTAGGGCATTATCCCTTGAGTCATCGTTCAATAAATCACGCCCTTCCCTGTATACAAAACTATAGGGACCACTTTGAACACCCTCGTAGAACAGACCAAATGTTGTTTTTACATTATTGTTCCAAGCTAACTCATAAGACACGTTTGCCGATACTCTATTTCCCAAGGCAAAGTCTGACCTTGAAACTGGTATTCTAGAGTTCTTCCCGTTAACCGTTTGGATATTTCTCCATTGTGAACTGTTCTGAGAAGATGTACCATCAAAAACTTTATTAGATTCTCCGTAAGTATAGGAAACCATACCAGAGAACCCGTTTTCAAATGGTTTTCTAAGGCTAAACGTTAAGTTTGTTGCATCACCTCCACCTGTATTAGAAGCCAATATTATACGACCGTAGGTATCATCCAACTCTGCTCGTCTATCATAAAATGGTCTTGTATCAGCACCCTCATAGTTTCCTACAGGTCCACCTAGATTCAAATTTTCGTAATAGATGTCCGTGATAACGTCTGTATACAAGAAATCAACAGACCCGATTAAATTCCATAATGGAAGCTTTTGATCAATAGCAACGTTGTATTTAACTACTTGTGGTAATTTAAAATCTCCTGCAATTAAGTCTATATTCCCTCCTACGTCACCAGAACCCGGAGCAGGATCTTCAAATTGATTATTGATATCAGCTACAAAAGGTTGACCGAATTCAAAGTTAAATCCGCCTGTTATACCATTATTGTTATAAGTTCCTCCGGGCCATACCAAAGGTAATCTTGATGTAAACACACCAATTCCACCGCGAACCTGCGTAGTTCTGTCTCCGTTGACATCCCAATTAAAACCAAGTCTTGGTGCGAAGTGTGCAATACCCTGAACACCTTGACCCACTCTAGCTCCTTGCAAATCCTTGCCAGCAGCTTCCAATAAAGGAATTGTTCTATTGTTGAAGTCATCATTGACAGCACCATCTCTCCAATAAGGAATATCGATACGCGCACCTAAAGTTGCCTTAAAATTATCTGTTACCTGAATATCGTCTTGAATATAGAAACCTGCTTGGAAGGTTTTAAAATCTGCAGATCCAGCAGACTCATCGCCTACTGTACCATCACCTACCAAGGAATAACCATGTTGGTAGACATCTGCATCTTGTCCTGTAAGGAATTGATTCAGCCCCGTAGATATTAAATCTCCATCATCATTAAATTGATCTTCAAACGTGTAATCTCCATAGTTAAATGCGAAAAACAAGTTCTTTATGTTCGCAAATTCTAGGTTAGCACCTAAAGTCAATGTGTGCTTTCCGGCATATATTTCAAAGTTATTGGTAATGGTAGTCAAGTCCGTATTCAACAAGTTCGCTGTTGAAAACGGTTCCGATCCAAACTCAATATTACCACCACCATCTTGTATGCCTACTGTAGGAAAAGGAGTGCCTAGTGGATCTCTATCATCTCTAACAGAGGTATGGGTAAGTATAAGATTGTTCGAATATTTGTTTCCAAAAGTTGAGTTTAATTCTAACGCCGTAGAATTCGTTGTTGTAACAAATGATTCAGAACCATTAAGGAAACCGATGAATCTGTTCCCTGAGCTTCTTGCTTCCAAATTATCTCCTTGAACATAACCATGTCTCAAGGATAACTTGTGATTTTCGTTAATGTTCCAGTCCAATTTCGCGGTGATCTTGTTACTTTCTAATGTTCTGGTGTTATTATCAAAAATACCTGGGTCATACCCATATGTAGTTTGCAAGAAATTACTTAAACCATCTATATCAGCTTGAGAAGCCCGTCCAGTATAATTGCTAAAATTAAAAGGTTGCGGAGTCTCGTCGTCTTGACGTTCGTAATTAAAAAATAAGAATAATTTATCCTTAACCAAAGGACCACCTACTCTCATACCGTAGGTAAGAGCACTAAATTCATCAACCTTTGTTCTTTCTTCCCCGTCACCAACTAATGAGGGAGGCGTTTTACCTACTAAACTTTCATTCCTTACAAAACCATAAACCGAACCTTCCCAGTCATTCGTACCTGAACGCGTAATAGCGTTTATAGAACCTCCAGAAAAACCAGATTGTCTAACATCAAAAGGTGCAATATTCACTTGGAAAGATGCAATAGCATCAACAGAGAATGGATTTACTCCAGTCTGACCCCCGTTAGTTCCCGAACCAGCTAAACCGAATACATCATTGTTGGCAGCGCCATCAATATAGACAGCATTATACCTGTTGTTCTGACCGGCCAATGAAATAGAAAAACCATCATTCCCCTCAGTAATTTGTGCTTGTGGTGTAATACGAACAAAATCCGCAATTGACCGAGAAGCGGCAGGCAGCGTGTTAATGTCTCTTTGAGATACATTAGTAGAAGAACCTGTCCGATTAGAGCTGAAACCGTCATTTACGGCGGTGACAACGACTTCGTCCAAAGCGGTTGCGGATTCTGCCAGACTTATGTTTATCCTTTCGGTCTGGCCCAAATTCAAATAGACGTTCTCACGAACAAAATCATTAAATCCTACATAGGATACGGTAACTTTATAAGGGCCACCAACACGCATGTTGGGTATCCTGAAGTAACCATCAAAATCAGAAATTGCGCCGTAAGTTGATCCCGAAGGAACATGAACAGCAACTACATTTGCTCCTAAAAGTGGTTCCTCAGAAGCATCGGTAACCTTACCACCCATCGAAGATGTGGTAACTCCTTGTGAGAATGCAGATGCCGCAATCAAGAGCGCGACAAATGCCAAATACATTTTTTTCATTTCTAGTGTGTGTTAGTTTTTAACTTGCTGCAAAAGTCCTATATTTTTGAACTTCTAACGTTAAGGGAACGTTAAATCAGCCTCCTTAAATTTAAGTTAAAAATGTTACAACAAATACTGTAAATGAATAAGTTATGAAGTGTTATTAAAAAAATAACGAACAGGCAGTTTAACTCTTAAAATATTGAAGAAGTCGTAACGTAGAGCTATCATGTTTTGATATTTCCGAACCTTCTATATCTTTAAGTATCGTTCCTGCCAACTGCTTGCCCAATTCTACTCCCCATTGATCATAACTAAATATATTCCATAGTACCCCTTGTACGAAAATCTTATGTTCGTACAGGGCAATTAAACTACCAAGACTTTTAGGGGTAAGTTGATCTATTAATAGCGTATTGGTGGGATTGTTACCCTTGAATACTTTAAAGGGCGCTAGTTTTTCTATATCCGTTGCGGACATGTTCTTCTCCTCTAACTCCTGCACTACCTCTTCTTTTGTCTTACCGTTCATGAGTGCTTCTGTCTGGGCAAAGAAATTGGCCATGAGCTTATTGTGATGATCGACATTTCCGTGAAGCGAATGCTTAAACCCGATAAAATCCGTTGGGATTAATTTGGTCCCTTGATGGATAAGCTGAAAAAAGGCGTGTTGTGAATTGGTCCCAGGCTCGCCCCATATGATCGTACCCGTCTCATAGGATACCGATTCCCCGTTTCTGTCTACACTCTTACCGTTACTCTCCATAATGCCCTGCTGTAAATAAGCAGAAAATCTACTCAAGTACTGTGTATAAGGGATGATAGCTTCAGTCTCCGCGCTATAGAAATTGTTATACCATACACTTATTAGCGCCATGACCATGGGTATATTTTCAGAAAACTCGGCTTCCTTAAAGTGTGTATCCATTTCATTGGCTCCCTGTAACATTTTATCAAACGATTCAAATCCTACGGCTAATGAAATAGAAAGCCCCACGGCGCTCCATAGCGAAAATCTACCGCCGACCCAATCCCACATAGGGAAGACGTTCTCGCTAGAAATTCCAAAATCGGCTATTTTCTCCGTATTCGTTGATACCGCCGCGAAATGCTTGGCAATATCCTTTTGTTCGGCATATTGCAAAAACCACTTTTTAATCGTAGTGGCGTTGCTTAGGGTTTCTTGTGTGGTAAAAGTCTTGGAAACAACAACGAATAAAGTAGTCTCAGGATTCAGTTTCTTTAAAACTTCTTGCGCGTGGTCACCATCAACATTGCTTACAAAATGAAGGTCTAAATGGTTTTTATAGAATTTTAAAGCTTCTACGACCATCGCCGGCCCTAAGTCAGAACCACCGATACCAATGTTCACTACATCAGTAAAAGCTTTTCCGGTATATCCATTTCTCTCGCCATTGATAATTGCATCACTAAAAGTCTTCATTTGCTTTTTTACCGCATAGACCTCTTGTACTACATTTTCCCCGTCCAATATAACCTCATCACCTGCTCTTGCCCTTAGCGCGGTATGTAGCACGGCCCTACCTTCGGTCTCATTAATTGTATCTCCCGAGAAGTACTTCTGAATGGACTCTTTCAAATCTATTTCTTTGGCCAATTCCAAGAGCAGTTTTAAGGTCTGCTGATCAATTCTATTCTTTGAAAAGTCCAGTAAAAAATCATTCCATTTGATGCTCAAGTTATCCGCTCTGTCATCTTCTAAAGCAAAGAGTTCTTTTAGATGTGTGTTTTTTATAGCGGAATGATGTTCTTTTAATTTTTTCCAGCTATTGGTCGTGGTAGGGTTTATGCTATTTAGTGACATTTTCTTCGTTAAGTGTTAGTAAATCTTCCTCTTCAGGTTCAGGTTCTGGATATACAATACAATCCAACTGATCCTTAATTGGCGCTATATAAGTAAAGTAATCAGGTCTCAAAGGTTCGGCCAAGGGTTCGGCCAAGGGTAATTTTTCTCTTAGGGGATCTACTTGTCTCCCATTTTTCCAAAAACGATAACATACATGGGGACCACCAGTATTGCCGGTCATTCCAATCCACCCTATGACATCTCCCTGACGTACAAACTCTCCTTTTTTTACTTTTTGTGCCTTCATATGCAAGTATTGTGTGGAGTAGGTGCCGTTATGCCTAATTTTGACATACTTCCCGTTTCCACCCCTACGCGTAGACTCTGTGACCGTGCCATCTGCAGTGGCCAAAATAGGGGTTCCTATAGGTGCGGCATAGTCGGTACCCTTATGTGGACGCAGTTTATACCCATAATACCGTATTCGCCTTTTTAGGTTATACCTAGATGATATTCTGCTGAATTTAACCGGAGCCCTTAAAAATGTTCTTCTTAAATTGTTAGCCTCCTCATCAAAATAATCTACAATACTTTTTAAGGAATCATTCTCATAGGCAAAGGCATAAATTGGTCGCCCGTTATGTTCAAAATAGGCAGACTCTATTGGTTCTGCTCCTGCGTAAATGGAATCATTAATATATTTCTCCTTGTAAATGACCTTAAACTTATCTCCCTTTTGTAGCCTGAAGAAATCAATGGTCCAAGCATATATTTCCGATAAATTATTGGTTACGTTGTAATCTATGCCTTGGTCCAATATAGCTTCGGACAAAGAAGTCTTTATGATTCCGGAAGCTTCACGTTCTACATATTTTACCTTCTTCTTATTTCTATAGGCCAGCACACTGTCCCTTAGGTCAACAACGGTATAATTTATGGGATCGTTCTCATAGATAAAGACTTGAGCTTTTTCCACGGTATCCTTGGATTTCAGAATTAGATAGGGTTTCCCTACTCTTATTTTACGCACGTCAAAAGTATCCCTATACTCTTCGGTTATCTTTACAATTTTAGGGTAGTCCACCTTGTTTTTCAGCATTAACTCTCCAAAACTATCGCCATACTTAATAGTGTCTTGCTGAACGGTAAAGTCTTCTAAATTAAAACCGAAATGGGTTATTACAGGGTCTTCTACAGGACTGATTTTTAAGGCCTCATAATCAACTTTCACCTCTTTATCTTCCTTACACGAAAACACCACTGTTAATGCCAATATTATGCCCCAATATTTTTGCATTCCTAATTACTTATTTTATCAGGGTTAAAAATATGGTCTACCCATTGCTTACCCCATTCATTCAACTCTTGTTCTGTATAAATCTTCGGAAAAAAAACTATTTTCTGAAAACTAGGGGGAAGATAATTTTTCCAGTTAGTACCCCCTGTAGCATCTAGATTTCCCGATTCTTTCCCTAAATACCGATGTGCAGAACCCA
Organism: Maribacter sp. 4U21; assembly: GCF_002742365.1. NCBI lineage: Bacteria > Pseudomonadati > Bacteroidota > Flavobacteriia > Flavobacteriales > Flavobacteriaceae > Maribacter > Maribacter sp. 4U21. The sequence goes on along the minus strand of NZ_MDGN01000055.1, from coordinate 58,956 downwards.
TATGCATCAAAGGCCAGTTAACATTTGCATTTACATCCAGACTCTTTAAAGCTTCTAACAATTCCGTATTTTCCCGATGCTCTTTTGAAAGCGACAGGTATTTGTTGTAAATGGTGCTATCCTTAACTTGTTTGGAAATTCGGATAAGACGTGGCGTGTATCTATATTCAAACTGTTTTAACGTAAGCGTCTTTTCACCTGTTGCAATATCTGTAGCTCCCTTTTTCCAATAGATATTCTCATAAAGTTCCTCAATAGAATTTTTAGACGAGAAATCTCCTCTTTTTGTATGATGGACTAAATTTTCCAAAGGCGTTGCATAGAGCTCTATCATCCTATACTGAGCGGATTGGAAACCACTGGCCGGGAGCAAAGCCATTCTGTATTGTAGAAATTGTTCGCGCTCCATTCCCTTTATCATAATACCAAAGGAGGAGATCAAAGCGGTATAATAGCTGTTTATCCGTCTTACCTTTTCAAGAACAAAATCTATCCGCTGGGATTTATCGTCAACAAGTTGTTTTTGCTCGTGTAAGATGAGCTTAAAGTAAAGCTCCGTAATCTGATGGTACATGATGAAGATTTCCTCATCGGGAAAGTGTGTTCTGGGAGCCTGGAGACTAAGTAGCGTATCTAAGTGAATATAGTCCCAATACGTAAGATAGCGTTGGTATAATAAGCCGTCTAGATAGGAGCTGAGATCTTGGCCTGAATCTTTATATTTTTCTTCAAGTTTTAAGATTTGAGATTGAATCTTCTCCTTTTCCTCCATTATTAAACTAATCCATTACTATCTTAAATTGATGTTTTAGACCATTATATCCATCTAAATCTGCTTTTATGGCTCCAACGGCCAAATCTGCCTTTATCCTAATTGGTATCCTATTGTCATCATTGGAAACCCAAAGCGATAAACTTTCCTGTTCCTTAAAGACTCTCCCGGATTGCACTAATGGTCTAAACTTAAGGCATTCTACTTTACCATACTTGGTGCGGACAATTTCTTTTCCTAAATACTTTAGCTTAAAATTGAAAATACCGTCATCATCATAGAGCATTTTTAAATCTATGGTTTCCCCTTTGGTCAAATCCTTAGGAGAATAATTGTTCCTAAGAAAATAGAAAGCAGAAATTAAATCTTGAATGCTGTCCTGTAAAGCAAAATTAAACTTTTTCTTGTTCTTCTTATCATTTAGTACAGCTTTGTCCTTCTCATGGTCAAAATTTATCTCTACATCTTTAGTATAACCCCCTTCATTTATTTTTCTGATGAATCTGTAGGGTTTACCATCGTGCTTATCAAAATAGCTTTCGTAGGTATCGTCTACCTTAAAAAACCAGCTGGCAACGCCGGTAGTTTCGCCATGACCCACAACATGATACACCGGTATGGAATCTATTTTGGCGTTCTTCACCTGTAATGTCGCGTAACTGGCATTCAAGAATCCATAATGCATTCTAAATTTTAGCCATTCACCGGAATCAAAAGCCGACTGTGTGTTCTGAGCGCTTAAACCATAAAAAGCTACCAAACAAATTATTAGAAAAGTTCTTTTCATAACAAGGGGTTTACAGGTTAAAATTACAAATTGAAATAGTACCTATACTATACTTAACAGTATCTAAAACAAATTTTATTCCAAAGTATTGTACAAAAAAACCCAGTTTTAAAACTGGGCTTTTCCTAAATAACCAACCAAACTTTAAATTATGAAAAACCAATACTTAAAGTTGTAAGGGAACCACCCCTTACGAGAGTAAAATTAATACAACAAACCGGTAGCCACGTAGGTTTTAACGTACTTTAACGCTTACCTTAACAGTAATTCACACTTGGCAGGTTTTATTGGGAAATTGTTAAGATGTTTTTGAGGGCATCTGCAGCTCTTAACTCTAGAACCAATATCCAAGACTGAAGAAGATATTGGAATTATCCCCTTCTGGCGACCAAGAATAAATGATCTGAACCGGGCCTAGGAAAGATTCCCAACCATAACCAACACCATAGCCCGAAAAGTCCGGGCTAGTAAACCATTCTCCTGTTCTGAATATATCATCTTCTACGTTCGCAAAATTTGCAGCGAACAAAAAATGATTTTTCTTGGCAAATTCATAGTCTAACCTTGCATACGCCTTTACAAAACTATTTCCTGGCAGACTTAAAAAGTCGTACCCATAAAAAGGAATAAAATTGTTGATTAGATTAGTGCCAAAACCACCAAGGACAAAATCGAACGAAGTAACACCAGAAGTCCCCAGCTTAAAGCCACCTTCTGTTTCTACATTAAGGGACAGGTTTTTAGCCAAGGGAAAAGCCATTCCCATTCTTGCCTTTGAAACAGAAAAATCTTTAAAATTTTCATTAAAATCCGACGATAACAGATAATAATGAAAGTCCCCGTCAAAAAACAATCCCTTTGTAGGGAAGTATTTATCGTCATAGGTGTCTAATCTCAAATTACCGTAGGTGCTGAAATAGTTGCTTTTTTCAAACATGGCCCGCTCCGAAGAACCTAGTGTAAGTGCGTTCTCTGCAGGTGCGTTAGAGAAGTCCGCTAAAGTTCTAGAACTGTATTTTAAAAATTTATGCTCAATCCCCAATTCAAAAGCAAACTCTTCTTTTAGCACGGTTTGTACATATATCTGATTGGTAAAATCCGTGACATCCAGATTTATAGTGTTAACATTGGTACCTATGGGAACATCAAAATTATTCCTTATGATATTGAAGTCTATTTCTTCTTCAAAATCATTGAATCTAGAATTTATCCCAAAACTCCAATAGCTCCCTTTGTCTATATAATATTCAAAATTATACCTCACATTGTCCCCCAAAATTAAATCAAATGAGACCACATCGTTTTTAAAGGCCAAATCTTTCTTGGTAAAATTAAGAATGGCAGCACTTTTGTATAAATCATCATAATGCGCGCCGATTCTCAGAAAAGTTTTGTTAGGAGATTCTTCAAGTCTTAAAATTAAATCTTCCCCAAGACCATTTGAAACCAATTTGTATCGGTTAGTGCTAAAATTACCTGTGGCGGAAAGATTGCTTATTCCTTGCTGTAATTTCTTAAATGTTACCTTCTCACCTAATTTAAACCTAAGTTTTCCCTTAACATATCCTCTGGTATGATTATCATCTCCGGTAATCATCAATCTATTTATCATGATAGAATCATTTAATCCTATAGCAGTGAACGGTTCTTTATCCTTTATCGAGTTTGAAGCGATTTTCTGCAATTGACTAAACTTTTGAACCGCAGCTGCCTCTCCGCTCTTTATTATTTCATTCGCCTTATTGAACTCTATGACCGAATAATTTTCAATTTGAGGTTTGATGTAAATATCCGTTTTGGCCTTTTTCTCGACCATATCCTCCACAGTTCTGTAATTATTGATCTGTAATAGGATTTCCGTGGCCGAAAGTAGCTCCTCTCTATTGGACAGTCCGTGCTGAACGTCAATACCGATAATTACATCAGCGCCCATTTCTATTACTTTGTCTATAGGATAGTTATTGACAACACCGCCATCTATTAAAACCTTATCGTCTATGGTAGAGGGCTCAAAAAGAGAAGGTAGTGTTCCGCTAGCCATGATTGCCTCTGGCAAATAACCCGAATTCAGAAGCACTTCTTTGCCCGTTTCAATATCAGTTGCCACACACGTAAACGGAATAGGTAACTGCGAAAAATCGTCTGTATCCTTAACATGGTACAGAAGACGTATAAGCTCGTTATAAATATTTTGACCCCCAGAATAAGCGGGAGGTACTGCAACTTTAAAACCATCAAAGGGCAATGTTAATGCGTAACGTTCGGAGTCTTCCTTCTCATAGAACGTTTTCGCATTTCTAGGTAGGTTATCCTGTATAAGACCATAGAAATCGGTATTTCTAAATAAGGAATCTAGTTCTGATGCAGAATATCCCGAGGCATATAAAGCCCCTACTATGGCACCCATGCTAGTACCTCCTATATAATCTATCTGCACGCCAGCTTCTTCAATTACCTTTAAAGCACCAATATGCGCTAGTCCCTTGGCCCCACCTCCACTTAAAACTAAACCAACCTTAATATCTTTTGAGTCATTGGATACCTGGGCGCTTAATGTTGAACCTAAGCAGAACATGGCCAACAGATAGACCATCCTTATCTCTATGACGCCAGTGACTATTTCCTTAATGAAAGGTCTCATAAACAATTTTGGCTTTGGCCGCTCCAATGACTTCCGTTATACTTGGCAATGATGCTTCTTTTATCCTTTTCACGGACTTAAAACTCTTCAGTAACTCTTTTGCCGTTTTTTCTCCTATTCCCTTAATGCCCTCAAGTTCGGAATTTATTGCGGCTTTACTTCTTTTATTTCTGTGAAAAGTAATCCCGAATCTGTGTGCCTCGTTACGCAATTGTTGAATTATTTTTAGGCTTTCAGATTTCTTATCCAAATAAAGCGGTATTGGGTCTTCAGGAAAGTAAATTTCTTCAAGCCTTTTGGCTATTCCAATTATCGCGATTTTACCCCTTAACCCTAAAACATCCAAGCTTTTCAAAGCCGAGGACAACTGCCCCTTTCCACCATCGATAACAATGAGCTGTGGCAAAGGCACTTCTTCCTCTAGTAGTCTTTTATACCTTCTGTAAACCACCTCTTCCATTGAAGCAAAATCATCCGGTCCTGTTACGGTTTTTATATTATAATGTCTATATTCTTTTTTAGATGGTTTCCCATTTCTAAATACCACGCAGGCCGCTACAGGATTACTCCCCTGTATATTACTATTATCAAAACATTCTATATGCCTAGGTTCCGAAGATAACCTTAAGTCTTTCTGCATTTGAGCCATAATTCTATTGGCATGCCGGTCCGGGTCGATAATCTTTATTTGATTAAATCGCTCTTGCCTAAAAAACTTCGCGTTTCGCTCGGAAAGCTCCAATATCCTTTTCTTATCACCCAACTTTGGAAGCGTAATTTTCAAATCCGTATCTAGTGTTACCTTAAAAGGAAGGTAAAGCTCCTTGGACTTGGAATTAAAACGCTGTCTAATCTCAACAATGGCCAATTGTAAAAGTTCTTCGTCTTTCTCGTCCAATTTTTTCTTTATTTCCATCGTATGTGATCGTACGATGGACCCGTGCGAAAGTTGAAGGAAATTCACATAGGCAAACGCATTGTCCGAAATAATGGAGAATACATCCACATTACTGATTTTAGGATTTACAATGGTAGATTTTACCTGATAATTTTCTAAGATATCTATCTTTTCCTTTATCTGCTGGGCCTCCTCAAAATGCATATCCGCAGCCAAAGTTTTCATTTGACCCTTGAAATATTGCAAGGAAGATTTAAAGTTCCCCTTTACAATCTCCCTGATATCGGCAATTTGCCTGTTATACTCCTCCTCTGTCTGAAGGTCTTCGCACGGGCCCTTACAATTTCCTAAATGGTATTCTAGACATACTTTGTACTTCCCCGCCTCTATTTTTTCACGGGAAAGATCATACTTACAGGTTCGTAAGGGATAGACACTCTTTATAAGATCTAATAGTGTGCGAACGGTTTTCATGCTTGTATATGGGCCAAAATATTCAGAACCGTCCTTTATCAATTTCCGGGTCGGAAACAGCCTCGGAAATCTTTCGTTCTTTAAACAGATCCAGGGATAGGACTTGTCATCCTTAAGCAGTACATTATAGCGTGGTCTATACTTCTTTATAAGATTATTTTCCAATAATAACGCATCCGATTCTGTAGGAACTACGATATGTTTAATGGTCTCTATTTTCTTGACCAATACCCTAGTCTTCCCATATTCATGATTTTTGGTAAAATAGGACGATACTCTTTTTTTTAAATTCTTAGCCTTGCCTACGTACAATATGGTACCCTCCAAATCATAAAATTGGTATACTCCCGGACTTGTAGGAAGTGAAGTTAATTGAACATCAATAGGGATTTTAGACATAAATAAAGAGGTAGAATCTAACTGTAGTGAATTTTAGTTCAAATTACTCAGTTTTGGCAAACTGGAAACAAATTTTCTGGCTTTTAACGAAATGTTCAATATCGTTTGTAATCAAGATCAATAGTTTAAATAGACTGTAAACATCCTTTTTTTATTAATTCATAATTTATTCGACTTCTATTGCTAATTATACTTTTTAACCCATATAAAATTACGTTTCACATAAAAAATTGTAAATCAATGTCTTATATTGATAATTTCTCTCGTTAGTTGATTCCTAAGTTAATTTTTTCAAAAAAACTGCTTTTAATCGATAAAAACATGCACTTCAAGGAAAATTCACAATTATTTTACCTACATTTAACGCAGAACAAAACCCCGGTTATATGGAAAGTTATATTATCACTTTAGGAACTTATTTGATTTTAATGTTGTTCTTCAAAGTGTTTTTTGCTGTTGCAGGAAAAGAATAAATAAATAGAGCATGAACATAATCATTTTTCAACCATGTTGAAGAAAGATTTAAGCATAAAATATTCTGAGCTTAGAAAATCGCTTACTCCTGCGCAATTAGCTTCTCAAAGCTTAAGAATTTCCAATAACGCACTTCAACTTCCTATTTGGTCATTTGACTACTACCATATCTTTCTCCCCATACAAGAGAAAATGGAAATCGATACGGTGAACATTATATCCATCTTACAAGGCAAGGACAAGAACATCGTCGTACCTAAAATTAGAGCTAAAACTTACTTAGAACATTATTTATTAACCGACAGTACGCTCTTTGTAACGAATAGTTGGGGAGTGCCCGAACCAGTGGACGGTATCCTTATAGACCCAAAAAAAATAGATGTCGTCTTCTTACCCTTACTTGCTTTTGACGAAATGGGCAACAGATTAGGTTACGGCAAGGGGTTTTACGATCAGTTTTTAAAAGAATGCAGGCCCGACGTACTTAAAATTGGGCTTTCCGTTTTTGAGGCAGAAATTAGTATTGACGATGTGAATAATGATGACGTTCCTTTAAATTTTTGTATTACACCAGAAAAGAATTATACTTTTAAAGCATCCTGAGCATCGCTTGTTTCGGAAGACTCCAAAACAGTCTCATTTTCTTCATCTTCTTTCTTAAAAGCCCTCTTATTAAAAACGAGCAGTATTCCAACACCTGTACTTATGGCCGTATCCGCTATATTAAAAACAGGCTCGAAGAATCTAAAATTCTCTCCCCCAAAGAACGGCACCCATTCAGGCCAAGTAGCATCGACCATTGGGAAATATAACATATCTACCACCTTGCCATAAAAGAGTTGTCCATAGGGTTCACTGGAAAATAAACTGGCCACCTCATTGTAACTATCATTAAAAACGACGCCGTAGAAAACCGAATCCAGAATGTTGCCCAAAGCACCGGCAAAAATCAAGGAAACCGCCACAATCAAGGTTCTAGAAGACTCCTTTTTAATAACATCGTAAAGCCAATAACCTATTCCGAAAATAGCGAACAACCTAAAAATAGTGAGAATCAATTTTCCTATACTATCCGATATGGGAAGTATATCACTCAACTTAGCGCCCCATGCGGCACCCTCGTTTTCAATAAAGAGTATCTTGAACCAATTAAATACATCTACCGATTCCCCTAGAACAAAATGTGTTTTGATATAGATTTTACTCCATTGGTCTATGATAAGAATCAATACTATTAGTAAAACCGATTTTTTAATGTTCATGGCGCATTTTTCAAAGGGCAAAAATAGAAATATTATTCGGTTTTATGTAGTTTGATATTTCCCGTAACCGTATTCAACTCATATTGGTGTGGACCAAAAGGAATAGGGTTATCGCTCACCTTACCATATTTACTTTCCGCCTTTATCCTTGCCGCTCTTTCATGGATTACAATATTACCACTGTGTGTTTTAACCTTAGTATGCTCGCCAATATTCCTAAGTTCACAAGATCCGTCTGAAAGTGTTATGACCAACTCTTTATAATTTCCATCAGCGATTACTCTTGCATGGGTTCCAAAAAGCCTTACGTCTTTAAATTCAGGTATAGAAATATCCAATGATATTGAGACTACTTTATGAGCACTAAGTTTATCGTTGGGATTCTTAAAGCCTGGTGGGAAACCGGCATTTACTGTTAAGGTATTGCCCTTCTCCACTAGTGTTAATTCTAAATCCTTGCTATACTCCCCATCCATTTGGGCTTCAACACTAATTTCCTTAGAAGCTACGGTGCTTAGACTAACTTTAAAACAAGCGTTGGCCGCTATCTGTATATGAGAAATAGTAGTATCTAGTATACTCTTTTCCACGCGCTTTTGAGCAAAACCTGAAAAACAATATGTAACTAAAAAAAATAATTGGAGAACTTTCAAAAGGAATTCAATTAAAAACGCCCTTTAAAAAGGGCGCTCCGTTTATTTTTGCATGTTCTTGGCTTCGATGCTCAGCGTAGCATGCGGAACCAATTTTAGGCGTTCTTTATTAATTAGTTTTCCGGTTACCCTACATATGCCGTAAGTCTTATTCTCTATGCGTAGGATTGCATTCTTTAAATCCCTTATAAACTTCTCCTGCCTTATCGCTAATTGGGTATTTGCCTCCTTACTCATCGTCTCGGAGCCCTCTTCAAAAGCTTTAAATGTAGGCGATGTATCGTCCGTGCCATTATTACCGTCGTTCATATAGGCGCTTTTTAGGAGCTCTAAATGACTTTTCGCTTTCTCTATCTTTTCTTCAATAAGCGATTTGAATTCCGCTAAATCCTTATCCGAGTATCTTACTTTTAAATCTTGTGCCATTTTTTAATGTTTTTCTATAAACAATTTAGTGTTCACCTCATCAAAGGCAATTTCAGTGCCCACCTCTAATTTTTCCTCTAAATCGAGTTCTGCCGTCAGCGTTTCTGTTTTAATGTATTCCATATTGCTGGAAACCGCCTGTTCTACAAAACCGTCCTTTAAAATCTTCACCGCTATTTTATCGGTAACTTCAAAACCAGATTCCTTCCTCAAGTTTTGAATTCTGTTCACTAATTCCCTAGCGATACCTTCTTTTCTAAGATTATCGGTAATGGTAATGTCCAGAGCAACTGTAATTTTACCTGAATTTGCCACTAACCAACCTTCAATATCCTGAGAGCTGATCTCTACATCCTGTAACTGTAAAATACTATTTTTATTTTCTAGTTGAATGGTTAATTCGCCCTGCTGTTCAATTTTTTGGATATCCTCCTGTGTAAAGTTGCTTACCAACTGGGCAACTTGCTTCATGTCCTTCCCGTATTTTGGACCTAAGGTCTTAAAATTAGGTTTAATACGCTTGACCAAAATCCCCGAAGCATCGTCCAAAAGTTCTATTTCCTTAACGTTCACTTCTGATTTTATCAAATCTGAAACGGCAAGAATATCTTTTTTATCGTTTTCATCAAGGACAGGAATCATTATTTTTTGTAACGGCTGTCTTACCTTTATTTTTTCCTTTTGACGTATAGATAGTACAAGGGACGAAATAGTCTGGGCCTTGCTCATCTTGGTTTCCAATCCTTTATCGATTAAACGGCTATCCGCCATCGGAAAATCTGCTAAATGAACGCTCTCCGCATTTTCAGAATTGGTTGCGCCCACTAAATCCCTATACAATTGGTCCATAAAAAATGGAGCCACAGGGGCAGATAGCTTAGAAATCGTCACCAAACAGGTGTAGAGCGTCTGATAAGCGGCAATTTTGTCTTTCTGGTAGTCCCCTTTCCAAAAACGTCTTCTACAGAGGCGAACATACCAATTACTTAGATGCTCTTGAACGAAATCCGATATGGCCCTTGTTGCCTTGGTAGGCTCATAATCGGAATAGGAGGCATCCACTAACTGTATCAACGAGTTCAGTTCCGATAAAATCCAACGGTCTATTTCAGGTCTTTCCGAAACCGGCATGTGCTCCTCGTCATAAGAAAATGCGTCTATATTCGCATACAATGCAAAGAAGGAATACGTATTGTATAAAGTTCCAAAGAACTTACGCTTTACCTCAACGATACCATCCGAATCGAATTTTAAATTATCCCATGGGTTGGCATTACTGATCATATACCAACGGGTGGCGTCCGCACCATGTTCGTCCATAGTCTCAAAAGGATCTACGGCATTACCTAGACGCTTGGACATCTTTTTGCCCTCTTTATCCAATACCAAACCATTGGAAACTACATTTTTATAGGCGACCGAATCAAAAACCATGGTGCCGATAGCGTGAAGCGTATAAAACCAGCCACGAGTTTGGTCTACTCCTTCTGCAATGAAATCTGCCGGAAAGGTTTCACCTTTATCAATCAAATCCTTATTCTCGAAAGGGTAGTGCCATTGCGCATAGGGCATGGAGCCACTATCGAACCACACATCTATCAAATCACTCTCTCGTCGCATGGGTTTTCCCGTGGCCGAGACCAATGTAATCTGATCTACAATATTCTTATGTAAATCTATTTTCTCATAGTTGTCCTCGGACATATCACCAATGATAAAATCCTCAAAAATATCTTTTTCCAATACTCCTGCAGAAATGGCTTTCTCCATTTCAGCCTTTAACTCTGCCACAGAGCCTATCATTAACTGCTCAGAACCATCTTCCGTACGCCATATCGGTAAAGGAATTCCCCAATAACGGGAGCGCGACAGGTTCCAGTCATTTGCATTGGCCAGCCAGTTTCCAAATCTGCCCTCTCCGGTGGCTTTTGGCTTCCAATTTATAGTCTGATTAAGAGCGAACATACGGTTTTTTATATCCGTCACCTTTATAAACCAAGAATCTAAAGGATAGTATAGAATCGGTTTATCGGTTCTCCAACAATTAGGATAACTGTGCACGTATTTTTCTACCTTAAAGGCTTTGTTCTCTTCCTTTAGTTTGATGGCAATTTCAACATCAATAGAACGCTCCGGTGCCTCACCATCCTCGTAGTATTCGTTTTTAACGTACTTGCCGCCAAATTCCTTTAATTCTGGTCTAAACTTACCTCGCAAATCCACTAAGGGTACCGTGTTCCCATTCTCATCCAATACCAATAAAGGTGGAATTTCAGGGACCGCTTGTTTCGCAACTAAAGCATCATCTGCACCAAAGGTAGGGGCCGTATGTACAATACCGGTACCATCCTCAGTGGTTACGAAATCCCCGGCGATGACACGAAAAGCGTTTTCGGCATTCTCATAAGGCAATACATAATCTATAAGTTGCTCATATCTGATTTCCAATAAATCTTTTCCTGTAAATTCCTTGACTATATAAAACGGAATTTTTTTGTCTCCTGACTTGTATTCCAAGAGTTGCGGCTTTTCTTTAACCTCGTAGAACTTACCCGAAAACTGCTTGTTCACCAAATTTTTTGCCAGTATCACATTTATAGGCTCAAAAGTATACTGATTGTACGTTTCAACTAAAACGTAATCAATCTTTGCTCCTACGGTCAAGGCCGTATTAGAGGGAAGCGTCCACGGTGTCGTAGTCCATGCTAAGAAATAAATATCCCCTTCGTTCTGTAAAAAATCCGGCAGCGTCTCCTCAACGGCTTTGAACTGGGCTGTTACCGTAGTATCAGTTACATCTTGATACGTGCCTGGCTGATTGAGCTCATGAGAACTAAGCCCGGTACCAGCCTTTGGCGAATAGGGTTGTATGGTATACCCTTTATATATTAGACCTTTATCGTAAATCTGTTTTAGCAACCACCATACCGATTCCATGTATTTGGACTTGTAGGTAATATAAGGGTCTTCCATATCTACCCAATAACCTACTTTTTCGGTCATGCTATTCCAAACATCGGTATAGCGCATCACGGCTTTTTTACAGGCAGCATTGTATTCTTCTACGGATATTTTAGTGCCTATATCTTCTTTGGTAATGCCCAATTCCTTTTCAACACCCAACTCAATGGGCAATCCATGGGTATCCCAGCCAGCCTTCCGCTTTACCTGAAATCCTTTCATGGTCTTATATCTAGGAAAGATATCTTTGATCGTACGTGCCATGACATGGTGTATTCCGGGCATTCCGTTAGCAGAAGGTGGTCCTTCAAAAAAAACATAGCGTTCTTTTCCTTCTCTAGAGGAAATACTTTTTTCAAAAATATCCTTCTCTTTCCAGTAGCTTAGAACTTCTTCTGCAACCTTTGGTAAATTTAATCCCTTATATTCTTCGAACTTCATACGAAATACTTATGGTACTGGGTTTTAAGGCTGCAAAATTATAAAATTTTGATTTAATGAGGCCCCTATTATCCCAATGAAATCGGCCACATCATGACGATAGCAGAAATAAAAAACATTAAAACGTCCAGAAAGCGATTTTAACCGTATATGTTTGCATAAATAAACACTAAAAATTAACACAATGAAAAAAGCAATTTTAGGTTCAGTATTAATGTTGGCTTTAAGTATCTCTTTCGTTTCTTGTAGAGAAACTGCGGATAAAGCCAAAGAGGCTGCCGAGCAGGCAGGTGAAGCTGTTGAAGAAGCAGGTGAAGATTTAAAAGAGGTCGGTGAAGATGCTATGGATGCTGCTGGTGAAGCAGTAGATAATGCAGTTGATGCAACTGGCGAAGCTTTAGATGGCGCTACAGAAGCTGCTGGTGAAGCTATGGACTCTGCAAAAGAGGCAGGTTCAGAAGCAATGGACAAGGCTAAGGAAGTTGGCAATGACGCCATGGACAAAGCCAAAGAAGTTGGAACAGACGTTGAGAACGCCGCCAAAGATGCTGCGGATAAAACTGCTGCAAAGGCTAAAGAAGTTAAAGACGCGGTTAAAAACTAACTAGCGTTTTAAATAATCAAAAAAAGGCCTGATAGTATCGGGCCTTTTTTCGTTTAGAAATGATACCCTATCCCAAGAATTAAGTTAGTTCCGGGTGCTGCAATCCCCGAAGAGTAGGTTCTATACCTTTGGTTCGTAATATTTTCCAAGTTCAGTGACGCTTTAAATCGACCGCTAAAGTCATATTGCGACCTAAAATTTAATGTGTACCATGATGGGGAATACGGGTTACCATCTTCATCAAGCTTGTAAATAAACTCCTTGGAACGTTCGGACACCGCTAAATCGTCAAAGGGAATTTCCCCATTGTAGTTCAGGAAAAAATCGGCCTTCAACTTTTGATTTTTCCAGATAACATGAAAATCTCCAAATGTGGGTGCTGCATGTCTCGCCGGACTATCCGTGCCGTCCGCTTCCTCTTCAATGCCTTCTGTGATGGTAAGATTTGAAGACAAAGACCATTGTTCCGTTAAGAAGGCATCTAACCCAAACTCAAATCCATATACATACGCTTTAGCCGCGTTCTGTATGGCCTGTACATTGCTTAGCTCTCCCGCATATTGTATTTCAGATAGCCCGTTAAAACTAAAATCCCTCCGGACTAAAGCATCTACCAGATAGGTGTAAAAGGTAGCCCCTTTGAAAACAATCTTATCCTTAAAGTTCTTTCGGATTCCCAGCTCCACATTATAGGCATATTCCGGTTCCAATTCTGGATTGGGGACCACCACGGAACCCGGTTCGGAGTCAAAAATTTTACCTACATCATCTATATTAGGAGCCCTAAAACCCGTAGACCCATTAAATGTCACCTGCAAATCCGCCTTTGGAAACCAGCTAAACCCTAAGCTACCCGTTAAGGCCCCTGTGCTTAGATTGGCGTCCTCAAAAGGAAATTGATAAAAGGTCTGGTCAAAAGCTGCATTTATCCATACGTGACTATATCGCAATCCGGATAGTAAGGTGAAATTGGGCTTTGTTTTATACTCTCCATTCGCGTAGCCCGCCAAACTTTTCCAAGTAGCACCATTTGGATATCTTGAGGGTGCGTTACTGGTTTCACTGGTTTCTATATTTACATCCGTGCCGTTGGAATAGACTTTGTTGAAAATAAATTCGCTGCCATAATACAGGCGAAAATTTCCCATTTTTCGATTTTCAAAATCAATGTTCATGTTAAGGGCATCTACTTTTTCCCTAGTCTTGTTTAAAATGATATCTTGAAAATTTCTGTTGTTCCGGCTTTCTTCAAAATGCTGGTAGGCCGTAGTTATTTTAAGTCCGTCGTAAAACTTACCGTTCCCTTTTCTGTTGATTTGAAGATTACCCATAAACCATTTTTGAGGACCGTAGAACCACTCCGCCGAGCGCAACCCATCTCCATCACTAGAAGGACGTAGTAAGCGATCATACCTGGAATAGCTCGAAGTTTCAGAAAAATACGCCCCTAAATTCAAATCCCAATTCGCATTGGGCTTAAACAAAATCTTCTGCATCAGATTTATTTGATCGTACCCTGTAGAGACTTGTTTTCTAGGATTTGGATTATCTACCAAAGTATCTTCCCCGTTTACCGTTCTTACAAATTGATTTCTTAGATAGGAATCCGGACCGTGAGTCCCCATGACCAAATCCTGAAAGTTGTTATAGGTAATGCTCGTAAGGGCCGCCCATTTTTTCTTTCCCAAACTCACATCGGCATGCATCGTATTTTCATTACTCGCCGATGCAAATCGATAGTTAACGTTCCCAGTGACGAGTAAACTTTCCTTTTGGTGCAACAAGGGCTTTTTGGTATAAAAATTCATAACCCCTCCTATGGCATCACTACCATAAATTACAGAGCCAGGTCCAAAAATAATCTCCGTATTTTTCACCGAAAAAGGATCTATGGATATGACGTTCTGCAGGTTTCCTCCCCTGAAGATGGCATTGTTCATCCGAACCCCATCCACAGAAAGTACAAGTCTATTAGTAGAAAAACCTCTGATCATTGGGCTGCCTCCACCCAACTGACTCTTTTGAACAAATACTTTTCCGCTATTTTGCAGGAGATCGGCAGCCGTTTGAGGGGCCCCAAAAGCAATGGACCTAGCATCTATTGAAACAATTTTATTGGGGATATCCTTTTTTTGTTGTTCCCATTTGGATACGGAAAGTACAACTTCATCTAGCTGCTCCGGTTTCATGATAAGAAAAACCTTGTTTCCCTGATTTTTTATGAGGGATTTTGAAGTTTTACGGAGTTCATAGCTCATATGTTTTAAGCTAATACGGTCTCTTACAGAAAATAATGAAAGGTCAAAATAACCATCAAAACCGGTCAAAGCTATTTTAGATTTATCGGAGTTAAAGACCGCTACGTTAGAAATTGGTTCCTTGGTATCCGCATCTAAAACAATAACCTGTTGGGCCCGTAATGAACATACAAAAAGCAGCAGACCAACGAGAACTATTCTATGCATACTAATTGAAGACTTCATTTAATATCGCAAGAGATTTAGGCTTTCTAAAACCTTGCAAATGTAATTCAAAATAGAGGACAAGGGATTTTAGCAATTCTTGCCGATTTGCCTTTCTCATCTTAACCGAATGTATTGCATCAAAATTTATGCCTAAGAACTCCTTGAAGTAGATTAAATTTTCCCCTTGAATTAATGGATTCAAAGACGGACTGACCATAAACTCCCCTTCTAGTAAATCAAAATAGGACGCCTCTATATTGTTCGTGTCGGGGTAGAATCCTAAATACTTCGTTAATACGATTAAAAAGTACAGATGAAAGTTGGCGATTTCTTCATGTATATCCAACCATTGTAGCGATGCCTCTAAAAAATGGAAAAGCGGGGTGTTTTGTTCTTCCTCATGTATGCTGTTACTCAACATTTCGGCCAGAAATAAGGTCAATGCATTTTTAGCGATATGGGTATGTAGTGTTTGGTAATGGTAGCTTACCTTGGCTTCCCGTATACTTTCCAAGGTGCCCTTGTTGCGGTGGTTAGCTACTAATTCCAATTGCGTCAATGGCTGAAATAGCGCTGCTCGCATTTTTCCTTTTTTAGCCGATAAAATTCCCTTTAGCAGATATGTCTTTAAACCATCGGAAAGGGTAAAGGCCTTTATGATAAGGCTTGTATCCCCATATTTCAAGGAAGTAAGTATTACGGCCTTGGTGGTCACTTGCATCTGCGCTGGTTGGTTTATACAAAGATAACTTGAAAAACTGCGAAATACGAGTCTATCAATAACCAGTTTACCCATAAAAAAACTGTAAGTACCATGTGGCACTTACAGTTCTTTATGCTTCTAATTATAAGTCTTTTATATCACTCCCTGCGCCAACATGGCATCCGCCACTTTAACAAAACCGGCAATGTTAGCTCCTTTTACGTAATTACAGTAGCCATCATCGTCTTTTCCATATTTTACGCAAGAATCGTGAATATCTTCCATAATATCCTTCAACCTTTGGTCTACTTCCTCTCTAGACCAACTGATACGAAGTGAGTTTTGAGACATTTCTAATCCCGAAGTGGCCACACCACCAGCATTGGAAGCCTTACCTGGTGCAAATAGAATTTTACCTTCATGAAATTCGTGAATAGCCTCAGGAGTAGAAGGCATATTCGCACCTTCCGCTACACAAACACAGCCATTCTTCACCAATGCTTTCGCGTCTTCGCCATCCAATTCATTTTGGGTGGCACATGGTAAAGCAATATCACATTTTACGGTCCAAGGGGTTTCTCCCTTATAAAATGTTGCAGCGCTATACTTGTCCGCATATTCAGAGATACGTCCTCTTTTGTTGTTCTTTAAATCCATCACATAGGCCAACTTCTCCTCATCTATACCATCCGTATCATGAATATACCCTTGGGAATCTGATAGGGTCAATATCTTCGCTCCTAAATGCAATGCTTTTTCCGCGGCATACTGCGCCACGTTACCAGAACCGGAAATCACAACATCTTTTCCTTTAAGGTCCATTCCGTTGGTCTGCATCATACTCTGTGCAAAATAGACCGTTCCGTAACCGGTAGCTTCCGGCCGTATTAAGGAACCACCCCATGAGCGACCTTTACCGGTAAGGACACCGGTAAATTCATTACGTATTTTCTTATACATTCCAAAAAGGAACCCTATTTCCCTTGCACCCACTCCAATGTCACCCGCAGGAACATCGGTGTTAGGTCCTATGTGTCTGTTGAGCTCTAACATAAAGGCATGGCAAAAACGCATCACCTCATCATCGGATTTTCCTTTTGGGTCAAAATCAGAGCCTCCCTTGCCACCTCCCATGGGAAGCGTAGTTAAACTATTCTTGAAAACCTGTTCAAAAGCCAAAAACTTCAGTATACTGGCATTTACTGTTGGATGAAAACGAAGACCTCCTTTATAAGGGCCTATAGCGGAGTTCATCTGAATCCGGTACCCTCGGTTTACATGAATCTCACCATCATCATCTACCCAGGCTACCCTGAAAGAAACTAACCTTTCTGGCTCTACCATCCGCAGTAAGATATTCTTACCGTTGTATATTTTGTGTTTTGCGATGTAAGGAATTACCGTTTCCGCTACCTCCTGTACCGCTTGGATAAACTCGGGCTCATGACCATTTCTGGTCTTTACCTCATCCATAAAGGCTTTTATTTTTGCTTCCATAGAATTAAATGATATCAGTTTATATTAGTGAATTCTAAATATATCGACAAAATTATGCTATTATTATAATTTGAAGTCCTAATTTTTTACAATTCACTAAAAATTATTGTTTTAATGGCATTAATTTAATTTCTCTACATAAAAGCTAAACTTTCCATAGGATTGGTGCGGAAAGTGCTTTATTATCCTATTGCCTGTTCTAAATCTGCAATTAGATCATCTACGTCCTCAATCCCTACACTTAAACGTATCAACGCATCTACGACACCACTTTTTTCTCGCTCCTCCTTCGGTATACTGGCATGGGTCATACTCGCAGGGTGACCTGCTAAACTTTCCACACCGCCCAAGGATTCCGCCAATGTAAATACTTTAAGTCTCTCTACGATTTTTACGGCGTCTTCGTAACTACTCCCCTTGGGTACAAAAGAAATCATACCCCCAAAATCGGTCATTTGGCTTTTTGCCACATCATGGTTGGGATGGTCCTCAAATCCGGGCCAATATACTTTTTCAATCTTAGGATTGTTGGTCAAGTATTCCGCAATGGCTTTCCCGTTTTCGCAATGCCTTTGCATGCGAACATGCAATGTCTTTATACCACGTAATACTAAAAAGCTATCCATAGGGCCGCATACGGCACCACTCGCATTCTGTATGAAATAAAGTTTGTCTGCGAGGTTCTTGTCTTTTACGACCAAAGCTCCTACCACCACATCACTGTGTCCTCCTAGGTATTTGGTAGCGGAATGCATCACAATATCCGCACCCAAATCCAACGGGGTCTGTAAGTAGGGTGTGGCAAAGGTATTGTCAACCGCCAAAAGAAGGTCGTACTTTTTTGCCAACTGCGCTGCGGCCTTAATATCTATAACGTTCATCATGGGATTCGTAGGTGTTTCTACCCATATCAACCTCGTTTTATCGTTAATAGAACCCTCTATTTTCTCGGCGTCTTGCATCCCAATGAAATGGAACCTAATGCCAAATTTTTCAAAAATCTGTTTAAACAATCGGTAACTACCACCATATATATCATTAATAGACACCACCTCGTCCCCGGGACTCAATAATTTAATGACGGCATCGATGGCCGCCAGACCGCTTCCGAACGCTAGGCCATAATTTCCATTTTCTATACTGGCCAAGGAATTCTCCAATGCCGTGCGTGTTGGGTTGGCACTTCTAGAATATGCATAACCCCTATGACCTCCTGGAGTGGATTGGGCGTAGGTAGAAGTTTGATAGATAGGCGGCATCACCGATCCATAGGCTTTATCGGGCTGTTGCCCACCATGAACGGTTTTACTGTTGAATTTTAATCTTTTTTCACCCATCGTCCTATATTATCCTTACAAATGTATCGTTATCTTTTGGAGAATACAATGAAGCTGTACTTTTGTCCTAAATGAGCTATGCCCCATGAAAACCCGAATCATTTGCCTTTCTGTACTATTACTTACCTTTGGTTGTAAAAAAGACCAAAGACTTACGTTAGAACCTACTTCCATTACAGGGAAGGAATGCTCGGATTGTCCCGTAATCCAGGTTTCCATTCCTACAGCTTTGGGCAAAACCAAAATTGATAATAGTGTTAATACCGCTTTGCGGGAAGAAGTGATCGCTATCTTAAATTTTGACGAGGAGACCGCGGCCTCAACCATAGAAAGTGCCATAAGCTCCTTTAGTGCTGCGTATTATGATTTGAAAGAAAAATATACCGATGAATCTACCACTTGGGAGGCCAAAATAGAAGGAAGCCTTACCTATGAAGGCGAAAATATCCTGACCATTAAGTTAGATTCCTATTTATTTACGGGTGGCGCCCATGGCTATAGCACAAGTCGCTTTTTGAATTTTGATAAAAAGAGGGGTCGAGAATTGGAACGGTCCGAACTCTTCAAAGACATGGATGCATTTCAAGATTTCGCCGAAGAAAAATTTAGATTACAGGAACAAATTCCAGAAACAGACCCCATAAACAGCACTGGATTCATGTTTGAAGGGGATTCCTTTTATTTACCTCAGAACATCGGGTATACCCAAAACGGATTACAACTCTTTTATGAACAGTATGAGGTGGCCTCCTATGCGGACGGGCCCATAACCCTTACCGTTCCCTATATCGAAATAGAAAAATTTATGCAGGTACCGGTAAAACAAGTGCGTTAAGCTTAGAGCATTTTTCTGATTGCGAAAATAGAACCAAGGTGAATACCTTCATGGAATAAATTAAAGTCGGCCGCATCCTGCACATTGCGTAACGTTACTTTTGCACTGGTAGTGTATTCATTGAAATTTTTGAAAAGTCCCGCTTCGTAATCTTCTTTGGTCCAGGTTATCGTTGAAAGTAAGAAATCTGCCACCATCTTCATTTCGGCATCGGTTGCGGTACCATCTGGCACAGTACCTTTTTTAAATTTGTCTACCAAAGCTTCTGGCACCCGCATCTGCAGTCCGCTTAACTTATACACTAAAATTTGCTGGGTCACCACCACGTGGGCTATGTTCCACCAGATATTATTACGAAATCCCTGGGGTATTTTCAGAAGGTCTTCATTAGGGGTCTGTTCTAAAATGGCGTGTAAATTTTTACGGTTTTGCAGGGTGATTTCCAATTGATTCTTCAAAGGGTTTGTTTTTTTAATGAGCCCTAAAAGTAGCACAAATCCTATTATTTGAGTTTCTTTGCAAGGTGAATTTTAAGCATCTCCCATGAAAAAAATATACCACTTAAGTTCTTGCAACACCTGCCAGCGCATTATAAAAGAGCTACAACCCCTGGACGGATTTACGCTTCAGGATATGAAAGCAGAACCTATAACAACGGCGCAGCTTGAAGAAATGCGTGCATTAACGGATAGTTATGAATCTCTTTTTAGCAGACGAGCGGTACTCTATAGGGAAAGAGGTCTGGGCAATAAAAATTTAAGTGAAGACGATTACAAAAATCTCATTTTGGAACAGTACACCTTGTTAAAGCGACCCGTACTAATCAATGGTGGGGAAATTTTTATAGGAAATAGTAAAAAAGTCGTTTCTGGGGCCAAAGAAGCCATTCACTCTTGAGTAAAAGGACACTAGCTTTTTTAGCAGCAATAGGAGCTACTACCATCTACGGCATTAACCATACTTTGGCCAAAGGCGTAATGCCCAATTATGTGACGCCTTTTGGTTTTATATTCCTCCGAGTGGTGGGGGCGGCCGTATTGTTTTGGGGCATCTCATTTTTTGCCCCTAAACAAAAAATATACAAAAAAGACTGGGGCAGAATATTGCTTGCGGCCGTACTTGGGATGGCCATAAACATGTTATCCTTTTTTAAGGGCCTACAACTCTCCACTCCTATAAATAGTGCTGTTTTAGTTACCATTAGTCCTATCGCCGTAGTGGTGCTATCCGCATTTTTACTCAAAGAACGCATTACCATAAACAAAGGTTTGGGTATTTTCCTAGGCTTTGTAGGAGCCGTTTCCCTTATCCTTTTTGGAGCAGAAATACGGCAAGATGCACCCAATATACCGCTGGGCAATATGCTGTTCATCTTAAATGCCGTAGCGTACGGCGCGTATCTGGTGGTTGCCAAAAAATTGGTCGCCAAATACCACCCCTTTACACTCATGAAATGGCTGTTCACGATTGCGGTTATCATTAATTTTCCCATCACTTTTGCGGATTTCTTAAAAATAGATTGGGTTACCATGCCCCTTTGGGCCTACGGTGTGGTCGCCTTTGTTATCATCGGTACAACATTTTGCACCTATCTATTCAACATCTTTGCAATGACGGAGCTAAAATCCAGTACCATCGGAGCTTTTATTTATGTGCAACCTATTGTGGGTATCATCTTTGCCTTGGTTACCGGAAAAGACTCGCTCACCCTTATCAAAGTTGGGGCTGCCGCCTTGGTCCTAATAGGGGTCTATTTGGCCAGCAAAAGAGTGAAACCCTAGTGCATTTCCCAAAATTCTTTTTCCTTAGATTACCGTTCATCGTGTTCACACACTAAATCGGCTGTATTCACCGTTTACCATTCAAAGAAATACTTTATCGGTGTAATAGTCTGATGAAGTTTCTAAAAATTAGCCCACTCTAATTTAACCTACGCCCTGATGTTATATTATTTTAGGATTACACTCCTAGTTGCCATTTCCCTATTTATGCTTACCAATGCAGCCGCCCAAAATCAAGATCCTATTTTAGTGAACAACGACGTATCGTCCTTGTTATCCTCATTAAAGAATTTGGCTACGTCCAAGAGCTTAGAAGACGCACCCGTCTTTAAACTATCGGATAAGAAAACATTTGTCTTAAATCTCAATGTGGAGAAGGTCGTCCAAAAGGAGCGTATTTTTATCGGTACCATAGGAACAACAAAAAACTCCTCCTTTACCCTATCTTTTGACGGTAAGGTCTTAAAGGGACATATCCTGGAGAAGAACGCTAATCGTGCTTATAACGTTTTCTCACTACCCAATAAGAAAGTCTATCTAGAGGAAACGAACATCAATACCATTCTATGTGTGGATTATGTTAAGAGTACCTCTACAACGCAAAATCGCCAAGTAGCCTAGTTGCTAAAATGGCGCCAACAACATTAGAAAGTAGACCAGGCGCCACTGCCGTCGTCTATTTAGATTTTGATGGGGAAACGGTTTCCGGTACGAGTTGGAGAAACGGGAACACGGTAAATACAGAACCTGCCGGTTTTTCAGATGCGGAAATTATTAGGACCAGGGAAATAATGGCAGAAGATTTTAGTCCATTTAACATGAACATTACCACCAATAGAGCGGTCTATGAACAAGCTCCCAACAACCAGAAAATGTTGTGTATTTTCACTCCTACGGATACTGCTACGCCTGGTTCCGGTGGTGTAGCCTTTATAAATTCTTTCTCCAGTAATGCCAATAATCCTTGTTGGGTCTATAATATAAGAAACGCCAAAGAGGCTGGTGATACAGGCTCCCATGAGGTGGGACATACTCTTGGCCTAAACCATGATGGCAAAGGAACCACGGAATACTATCGAGGCCACAACGACTGGGCCCCGATTGTGGGTTTTAGCCCGGGAAAACCTATTGCGCAGTGGAGTTTTGTAGAATACAGCAATGCATCTAATACAGAGGACGATATTGCCATCATTACCAACTCCCGTAATAATTTTGGCTTTATCCCGGATGATCACGGCGATGACATTGATAATGCCACGGAGTTGATCGCCAATGGTGCAGGGATTGTGGACGAAACGCAGAATCGCGGCATCTTGCACAATAGGCAGGATACCGATGTGTACAGCTTTCTGGCCTAATCCGGAGATGTATCCTTTCAAATTTCACCGGCCGAGAATGATCCTAATTTGGATATCAACGCAAGAATTTTAGATGCTTTGGGGGCAGAGGTCACTGTGAGCGACCCAAGTAATACTTTAGTGGCAAGTTTTAGTACCACACTGCCGGCCGGTCTTTACTACTTGGAAATTGATGGTGTAGGCAACAAAACCGTAGAAGACGGTTACTCCGATTATGCCTCTATAGGGCAATATGTTATTTCTAACCAATATACCGTTCAATCTCCGGAAATTGACCTTCGAATTATAGCTGTTAGCCCTGATGGGGACGATTTTATATGTGGTGATGTTAGCCCTGTTGTAACCGTTAGAAACAGCGGCTCCAATACCATTAACGGTTTTGATGTCAACTATGCGCTTAATGGCGATACCCCAAACACCTTTAGCACAAATACCGTACTTGCACAGGATGAAGAAGTAACGCTTACCCTTCCCGCGCTGCTCCTAGAAAATGCCCGCAATACCGAATTGAACATCAATGTTATCATTGAAAATGATGATATTTCCTCCAATAACGCTGCGACCACCGAATTCTTTGGTAACAAGGCAGCCGTGGCAGCCCAGGCAAATACTTTTGAAAATGACAGTGATGCACTCATTGCTTTTAGTACTGATGCTAATGATCCCGTGTGGGAAAGAGGTGTTGCTTCCGGCAGTGTTTTAAACCAGACCGCAACCAACGATACGTCTTACGTTACTAATTTAAATGGAGACTATCCAGATGGTAGAACCGCTTATCTCATTACCAATTGCTATGATTTGTCTACCATTGACACTCCTGTTTTAAAATTCGATATGGCGTTCGACCTAGAATCAAATTTCGATATTCTCTACGCAGACTATTCTACAGATGGAGACACTACTTGGAACATTTTGGGTACAAGCGGTAGTCGACCCGCATGGTATAATAGCAATAGGACCAATACCTCTTCTGGAAATGATAATGATTGCCAAAACTGCCCTGGAGCACAGTGGACCGGCACCAACGTGCCCTTAGCGAATTACGGTTATGATTTTACCGCCAATGCCGCCCTAGGAGAAATGGATCTTACACAGGAAAGCAATGTTCTTTTTCGGTTTGTATTTCAATCGGATAATTTTATTGCCAACGAAGGTGTGCTTAGCGATAATCTTATTATGGAAGGTTCGGAGCGCAAGAATGAAGATGATGATAACGATGGTATTTTAGATGTGGACGACAACTGCCCCTTGACTCCCAACCCCAATCAACTGGATAGTGACGGAGATGGTATCGGTAATCTATGTGACGATGATGACGATAACGATGGCATTCCTGATGTAGATGACAATTGTATACTGACCGCTAATGCTGATCAAGAAGATACGTATGGTGATGGTATAGGTAATGTTTGTGAGGACTTCAACTACGACGATGGTGATGGTGTAGCCAACGATATGGATAACTGCCCTTCCTCACCTAATGCGAATCAGGCCGATGGTGATAACGATGGTATTGGGGATGTATGTGATGCCGATTCGGATAATGATATGGTCCAAAATACCACAGATACCTGTAACCGAACACCGTTGGGCGCTAGGGTAGATGCCTCGGGCTGCCAAGTATTCTTTATTGCAAGGGAAAATTATAGCGTTGCTAGTACATATGAGCGTTGTAGGGACCTCAATGATGGTACTATTTCCATAGCCAGCAGTGAATCTTATACCCACACGGCGGTAATTACCGACGGTACTACTTCACAAACGCTAGATTTTACAACAAATGCACTGTTTGAAGGCTTAGAGACGGGCAACTATAGTGTCTGTATCACCATAGCCGAGGAGGCCAATTATCAAGAATGTTTTGAAATTACTATCGATGAGCCCGAAGTCTTTGAAGTAGTTCCAGTAATAAATCCTGTGGAAAATACTTTCTCCTCGGAAATTTCTGGAGTTGGAAACTATACCGTTGTCTACGGTGAGGAGACCATAACGGACAATTTAGGCTTTTTAAGTTTCCCCATTACCGATAGTAGAACGCAGCTCACGGTAACATCCGAGAGGGACTTTGAGGAAGTCTTTGAAGAATTGATTCTCCTACAAACGGACTATCTCGTATGCCCCAATCCAGTAAACAACGGCGAACTATTTATAACAAGTTCTGGTGTTCTAGAACCTAATATTTCGCTTCGTTTGTATAACATGGGTGGTGTGCTTCTAAGGCAAGTATTTATTGAAGACGCCACCAACGATCCGTTACGATTGGATGTCCTTGGTCTAGCTAGTGGTAATTATATTCTTAACATAGAAACGGCCACTGAAAACAAGGCCTATAAGATCATCATTAGGTATCGCTTAGTACGCTTTATTTGTCAAAATATGTTGCCGCTAAAATACTTGTAACCTGCTATCCGCAGTAAAAAGCGTCTTTTGATCGCTCAATATGTGCCGCCATAAGCTGTGCCGCTTTCTTCGCATCTCTTTGGTGAATGGCAGAAACAATGTTAAGGTGGTCCTGAATCACTTCTTGCTGGGGAATATCTATTAGCCCTATAAGTTCCATGGAGGACAAGAAGTTACCTTGCTGATAGAGCTCGTAGAGTTTTTGGTTACCGCAATTTTTCATGATCAAATAATGAAAGTACACATCTATCTTATGGAAAACCGTATGACTGCGTATCCCTTTTTCAAAGGGCACCAACAGATTTCTTAAATCGTCTATTCGTGCCTGTGGGGCCAAATGGGTAAATAACTCCGTGGCTTTTGTTTCCAGACCAATCCTGCAATCAAAAGTTTCCAGGATTTCTTGGGTACTTAATTCCCTGACCCGCATACGTCCAAAGGGAGAATGAACCAGAATGGACTCCGTAGCCAATTGCTCTAAGGCCTTGTTCAGAGGGTCTAAGCGTATCCCTAACATTTCAGACAAGCGTTCTTGAAAAATAGTTTGCCCAGGAGACAATTTCTTGGTCACTATCATTTTCTTAACCTGTGTGTAGGCTACCTCTGTGTGTTCTTCGCTAAATTGATGCATGTAAGAATAAAATTACAAATCTAATATACAATGACACGGCCTTTATATCCGAATACAGAGCTAATTATCCGTTTAAATCCTTCGGAGTTTTGGCAAATTTACGGGTATCCTCCTTCGTGAGCACCCGGAATCCGTCTGCTTTTTCGGCGGCACTGAAACGTTTTAGAAAATCATTGGTAAGCCCCGTCAGTTTTCTGGTCTTTAAATCCATCCAAGCCCCCATCATCTCACAATGGGCAAAACTTTCTCCCTTATGATTGTAGAAATTATGGTGAAATTCAAAAAACTGGGCATCCTCGCTCATTCCCATGATTTCCATGGAAACCTTTACAGGCCTTCCGGGGAAGGCTTCCTTAAAATAGTACATGTGCTCATAGAACACCACGGGACCTATTTCATGCTGCGCCAAAGTTTTTTGGTCAAACCCCAGCTCCATTAAATAGGCCATACGGGTATGGCTCATATAGTTTAAATAAGCGGAGTTGGCCAGATGCCTATTAGCGTCCACATCGCTCCATCTAATTTCAAATTCCTTTAAATACATTGTTATATTTTTTGCTATGCATGCATAATACCTGATAAAAATACCATAGTTTTGGAAGACAACGGAAAAATCCGTGTGATTTTTTTATTTAATTTTCCATCATTAATACGCTAAACGATGTCTACAAAACCCGCTTTTATCAAAGAACTTTCGCTACCGGCCATTGCCGCCCCCATGTTTTTAATCTCTGGTCCAAAACTGGTCATAGAATGTTGCAAGAACGGAATTGTAGGCACCTTCCCAGCGCTGAACCAGCGCACAAGTGAAGGCTTTGAAGAATGGTTGATAGAGATAAAAACTGCGCTTCAGGAATTTGAAGAGGAAACCGGCAAGAAGGCCGCACCGTTCGGTGTAAATCTTATTGTACACCCTACGAACCCTCGTTTGGAGGCAGATGTAAAACTTTGTGTAAAACATCAAGTTCCTGTCATTATAACCTCACTTGGTGCGGTTTCTATGGTCGTGGACGCCATACACAGTTATGGCGGGGTGGTTTTTCATGATATCATTAAAAAGAGACATGCTGAAAAGGCTGCCGAAGCGGGAGTGGATGGTTTAATCCTTGTTGCCGCCGGTGCAGGGGGCCATGCAGGTACCATTAACCCAATGACCCTGGTTGCGGAAATTAAAAAATTCTTTCATAAAACGATTATCCTCTCAGGTTGTATCAGTACCGGTAGGGACATTGCTTCGGCCCTTCAGATGGGAGCGGATTTGGCCTACATGGGTACGCGTTTCATCAATACCACAGAAAGTAAAGCTACGCCGGAATACCGTAAGATGATTATTGATGCTGGTGCCAGTGATGTGGTATACACCGCAGCGATTTCAGGCGTACACGCCAATTTCTTGGGCGCAAGTTTAAAAGCCGCAGGCATTACCGAGGAAGACCTTAAAAAGGATGTGAAAATAGATTTTGGTAAAGAATTGGATACCGAGGCCAAAGCTTGGAAAACCATTTGGTCCGCCGGTCAAGGTTCTGCCCTCATCGAGGACAATCCTTCCGTATCCGAACTTGTGGAGCACCTAAAAACCGAATTTACGGAGGCTATTCAGGAACAACTTAAGGTGCTGGAAACCTACCCGAAGTAATCATACCGTGTTTTAATTACTCTTCGCATTCAGCTCACCCAAGAACTGGTGCACTTGACTAATGGCCATAGAACCTTCTCCCACGGCAGAAGCAACTCTTTTTACGGAACCTTTTCGTACATCGCCCACGGCAAAGAACCCAGGGATACTAGTTTCTAGGGACTGCGGTTTTCGATTCCTATAAATCTCACAGGTATAAAGGTCTTCCTCCGCTATTCCCGGCCCGGTACAAATAAATCCTTTTTCATCGGTGGCCACCAAATCCTCTAACCATTCCGTACAGGGTTTCGCCCCTATGAACGTAAAGAGATTGGTTATCGCCTTTTCTGAATTGCCTTCACCCCTTTTAGTTAAGATGACCGATTCCAAATGGTGGTCTCCCCTAAGTTCAGTGACCTCGGTATATAATTGCACGTAAACATCCTCCGATGCTTCAATACGCTGCACCAGATAATCGCTCATTTTGGCACCCAGATCACCTCCGCGCAGAATCACGTGTACCTCCTTGGCATGGGCCGCCAGAAACAGTGCGGCTTGCCCGGCCGAGTTTCCACCACCTACTACACCAACTATCTCATCTTTACAGGAACTGGCGTTCATTCCCGTTGCGGAATAGTAAACACCACTGCCTTCGTACTGCTCAATATCCGTTAAGGGTAACTGGGAATAATTGGCCCCTGTCGCAGCCATTAAGGCTTTTGATTTTATGACCTTACCATTGGTGGCACATAGCATAAAGTGGTCCCCGGTGTGCTGAATCTTTTCCGCCTTATGGGGAATGGAAATATTACAGCCGAACTTCTGTGCCTGTACATAGGCTCTATTGGCAAGGTCGTTACCTGATATTCCCGTAGAGAAACCTAGGTAATTCTCAATTTTGGAACTCTTCCCCGCTTGTCCGCCCGGGGCATTGCTATCTATGGTCACCACACTAAGTCCTTCTGAAGCGGCATAAACGCTCGCCGCCAATCCGGACGGACCCGCACCTATGATCAGCAGATCAAATACCTTATCCTCAAAATCCATCAGTACGCCCGTATACCGTGCTAGTTGTTCTAAAGTGGGCTGCTTACAGACACTGGTCTCACCATTCATTAAAATGGGCAGTGCCTCCTCTTTTAGACTAAAGTGGGCCAGCAGTTCTTTCGCTTCTTGGGAAGTATCGATATCCAAAAAGGTATACCAGATGTGGTTTTTATCCATAAAATCCCTTATGGTATAGGTGGCTTTGGAATTTCCTGAGCCGACCAGTTTTATTCCGCCGGTGTAATTGGAAAGCACGGCCTCCTGTCTCAGTAAAAAGGCATTTAATAAAACATCACTGATATCGCTTTGTTTGGTGATCGCCTCCTTTAGGCGTGCCGGAGAAATACGTAATAAGGTTGTTCCCACTTTCGCTTTGGCTACAAATTGCGAGGCCCTATGACTTAACATACTGCTGTCACCGGAAAATTGATTCTTATGGTGTTCCACGATCACATCATCGGAATTTGCCCCCGCAATGGTCAAGGTTCCTCCCAGCACTACGAAAAAATCGTACTGGGTATCCCCTAGGGCGATGGTAACTGTTTCCGTATCAAAGGATTCCGTACTTCCGTATGCTTTTAGGGTGTTTATTTGTCTTTGGGTAAGCTCTGGAAAACGAGGGTCTTTCATATCTATAAGCGGTATTTGGCAAGGATTTCATGTTCGTAACACCAGGCCCATCTTTCCTTAGGCTCGGCAGAAATTATAATAGGATGACTACTTTGAGCAGCGTGTTTGCTAGCATGTTTATTGGTCGAGCTATCGCAGCAAAGCGTTACTCCACAAGACTGGCAAGTACGCAAATGTACCCACGAAGCTCCTATTTTAACACATTCCTCACAGGTATAGGATTCCGGTTTTCTTAGTTCCGTAATCGCTTTGAGATGTTCACAAACCGTTCCTCTAAATTCCATTTTTAAAGTTACGACAAAGTTTATATTTTTTTGTTCGATGATGAAATGGTTTCTTCTTTTGGCTGTTCTATAAAGCCCCGTTCATCTAAAAAAAGTGGAGCTTACAAATAATCAGTATATTTAGAAAGATCGAATACCCCTAAAACCGACCTGCAATGCCCCTTGTCAGCTCTAACTATGACCCGCCTCTTTTTTTTAAGAATGGCCACCTCGCTACCGTATACTCCGGACTCCTAAGAAAAGTGACCGGTATACCACAAGAACGGCAACGCATTAGCCTGCCCGATGGGGATTTTCTGGATTTGGACTGGAGCCTGCCTACCTCCCCGACAACAAAAGTAGTGGTGGTCCTCCACGGTCTGGAAGGCAATGCACAACGCCCCTACATCCAAGGCAGTGCAAAGGCGTTGGTCACCACAGGTTATGCGGTCTGTGCGGTTAATTTTAGGGGATGCAGCGGTGAACCCAACACCTTGTACCGGTCCTATCACTCTGGAGCTACGGAAGATTTAATAGCGGTGGTGGACTACATTCTCCACGCCAAAAAATATACACAAATCTATTTAAAAGGCTTTAGTCTGGGCGGTAACCTCCTCCTAAAATATTTGGGCGAGGGCACTAGCGTTCCGGCGGAAATCAAAGGCGCGGTTGCGGTCTCCGTTCCCTGTCAGTTAGCGGATTCGCTTTCGCAGCTCTTGTCCTTCAAGAATATCGCCTATTCAGCACGTTTTAAAAAGAACTTGGTGGAAAAACTAAAGGCCAAGCAACAGCTATTTCCTGAAAAAATATCGGATGCGGATATTAAAAACGTGGTGACGCTCAAGGATTTTGACGATATCTATACCAGCAAGGCCCACGGGTTTACCGATGCCATGGATTACTACACCC
Source organism: Maribacter sp. 4U21 (assembly GCF_002742365.1). Classification (NCBI taxonomy): domain Bacteria; kingdom Pseudomonadati; phylum Bacteroidota; class Flavobacteriia; order Flavobacteriales; family Flavobacteriaceae; genus Maribacter; species Maribacter sp. 4U21. The sequence continues at coordinate 28,693 of NZ_MDGN01000055.1, read as the reverse complement.
AATGTAGTTGCCTACAGTTCCTAAAAAATGTTCAAGTGCCATCGCTCCTTATCAATGCGCAGAACGATTCCTTTCTCGGGGAGGATTGCTATCCCATTGAAGAAGCCAAATACAGTAGCGCCGTTTTTCTAGAAATTCCCAAATATGGCGGACACGTAGGATTTCACGGTACTTCAAATTTTACGTATACGGAACGCAGGGCGGTGGAATTCTTTTCTAAACTGGGTTAAAGGTAACACAGCATGAAAAATTCACAAGAAAAAATCATTTTGTATCGTATCGCAAGCCGCTGCTACGGATAAAAATTCCTATCTTAGACCTTCTAATAACAACAACGCTTAAAAGACAAAGAAATGCGAAAACTACTCACCTTATTAGTGCTAAGTGCCTTAGTGATAAGCTGTGGCGAAAAGAAGGAAGAAAAGAAGGATGGTTTTGAAATGAACCGTGCCAAGAAAGAAGTGAAAGCTGCGGATACCTCCGAAGGTGTTCCCGTGGATATGGACAATAAAGGAGTAGGACCCATAAAATCGGTGAGTTTTGCGGATGATATCGATGCGGAAATGGCCGCTGCCGGTGAAGCTAAGTATCAAGCGATCTGTACGGCTTGTCATATGGCGGAACAACGAATGATAGGCCCAGCCTTAAAAGGTGTTTACGAGCGCAGAAGTCCGGAATGGGTCATGAACATGATTTTAAATCCTGATGGAATGCTCAAGGAAGACCCTATTGCAAAAGCCCTTTTAAAAGAATACAACAACGCTATTATGCTCAACCAAAACCTTACCGAGGAAGAAGCACGAAACGTTGCAGAATACTTAAGAACCTTATAGTTCTAAAACACAAGGTATTAAATGCCCTTATCCTTTACCGGATAAGGGCATTTTTTATGCACTTCCGGGACCTGTACCGTTTGTGATTGGACTGAAAAAGTAGTACTTTATTGGCTCTTAAATTCTTGTTATTATGAAAAAAGTTGCCGGTTATTTTCTTGTATTGTTCACCTGTAGTTTGGGCTATACCCAGTCCTTAGTTGGCGCCTGGGAAGCCACTATGGAAAAGGACGGTCGCACGCTAAGAAATGTGGTCATCTTTTCAGCATCGCACCAGGTAGCAACTTCCTATGACGCCAAGACGGGTGCTTTTGTAGGCACCAATGGTGGTTCGTGGTCCTTGGCGGATAATTCCCTTACCGAAACGGTGGAGTTCCATTTTGAAAAACCCGAGCGTGTAGGTACGACGAGTAGCTTTGAAATTGAGCTAACGGCAGACGAACTTAAACTGAAAGACTCGGATACCGTATGGAAACGAATTGATAACGGCACTCCCGGTGCCTTAGCCGGTGCCTGGTTGATTTCCGGGCGTATGCGTGACGGAGAAATCCAAAAACGAAATACGGACCGACCCAGAAAAACAATGAAAATACTCTCTGGCACACGCTTTCAATGGATAGCCTACAATACCGAAACCAAGGAATTTATGGGAACGGGTGGCGGCACGTACACCACAGTAGATGGCACGTATACCGAGCACATAGAATTTTTCTCCCGAGACAATGCACGCGTAGGCGCCAGCCTAGAATTTAACTACGAGCTTAAAGATGGGGACTGGCACCATTCCGGTCTTAGCAGCAAAGGAAAACCCATTTACGAGGTCTGGAGTCTGCGGTAGGATTGCTTTTTGTCTTTGGCCTCCTGCCCTGAGCTACTGCCTTCGACTCCGCTCAGGCCGCGCAGGCTCCGCAGGCAGCACCGGTAGCTCTTGCAACTGTTACTTAAAAATAAAATGGATGTCACTTCGAGTGAATTTTCGAGGCACAAGGAAATTAGTATCGAGAAGCTCATGTGAACTAAAGGGTACTCTCCCGAAGTCTCGGGAACAACGCCTCTTTCAGGGCGCCACTCGAACTGACAAAACGTATACCCTAAATCAAAAACCAATTGTCACTTCGAGTGTTTTCAAAGTAGCGATAGCGAAGTTGAAAATGCCTGTCCTGAGCGGAGTCGAAGGGTATCGAGAAGCTTTCGTGTTCCATTGCGTTCTCGATACTATTTGCTTGTCAGCAAATCACTCGAACTGACAGAAGAGAAAAACGAGATGTCACTTCGAGAGAATTTTGTGAGCGGTCACTGAGCGGAGTCGAAGTGAACGAACAAAATTAGTATCGAGAAGCTTTCGTGTTCCATTGCGTTCTCGATACTATTTGGTGTCTTCGACTCCGCTCAGCCAACAAATCACTCGAACTGACAACGCATATCCATTCAATACAATTTTGCTATTTTAACATCATGAAAATCTTTTACGTTTATCTTTTAAAATGTTCGGATGATAGCTATTACACTGGAATAACATCAGATTTAAGCGAACGAGTGGAATCACATCAAAACGGAAAGTATAAAGACAGTTACACCTCTTCTAGAAGACCAGTTCAATTGGTTTTCTATTGCGAATTTACCGAACCTGAACAAGCTATTGAGACCGAGAAACAAATCAAAAAATGGTCAAGAGCGAAAAAAGAAGCATTAATTCAAGGTGAGTTTGAACGTCTTCCCAATCTTGCAAAGAAAAAATTTAACCGATAAGAATTTTATTAAACCTGATTGTCACTTCGAGTGGTTTTTTCACCACAGGGAGCAATCCCCAAGCTTCGGTAGTATAGAAAAGCTTATTTGTTACTGAACTCTCTTCTAAAACCTATTGTCACTTCGAGTGAATTTTCGAGGCACGAGGAAATTAGTATCGAGAAGCTTTCGTGTTCCATTACGTTCTCGATACTATTTGCTTGTCAGCAAATCACTCGAACTGACAGAAAGAAAAACGAGATGTCACTTCGAGTGAATTTTGTGAGCGGTCACTGAGCGGAGTCGAAGTGAACGAACTAAATTAGTATCGAGAAGCTTTCGTGTTCCATTGCGTTCTCGATACTATTTGCTTGTCAGCAAATCACTCGAACTGACAGAAAGAAAAACGAGATGTCGTGAACGAACAAAATTAGTATCGAGAAGCTCATGTGAACTAAAGGGTTCTCCCCCGAAGTATCGGGAACAACGCCACTTCAAGGACGCCACTCGAACTGACATAACGTAAACTTTAAACTAAAACCTCTTTTTGTAAGGAAATCCTTAAAAATTACGGAAATGCCCTTTCTAATACCAAGTTGAAGCCTTATTTTGGTGGTACTATTAACTCACCCCTTTAAAATTTAGGTTTGATATATGGCCAAAGCTGACATAGACTTTGAAAAAGAACTTTGGGATGCCGCTAACGAACTTCGTGGGGCTGTCTCCGAAAATAACTATAAAAACTACATTTTACCACTTGTCTTTTTAAAACATCTTAGTGAACGTTTTGAGATAGTTAAGGATGAACTCAACAATGAATTAAAGGAACCTGATTCTAAGTATTACACTACTGATAAAGAGGAGAAAGAATACGTTCTTGCCGACCCCGACGAATACCGTTCACGGAATACCTTCATGATACCGCAAACTGCCTCTTGGCAATATTTGAAAGACAATGCCGAGCAGGACGATATTAAAGTAATCATTGATGATGCTTTCGATGTCATTCAAGAATTACTTACTGCGTATAACCCACAATTAAATAATCTACTCCCTAGAATATTTGTGAAGAGCGAACTTTCCGCTAAACAGTCTGGCGGAATCATCAACTTATTATCACACCCAAAATTCTCGGAAAAAGAAAACCCTGAAAGCGATATTTTGGGGCGAATTTATGAATACTACATTGGTCGTTTTGCCATGGCCGAAGGTTCTGGTGCCGGACAATTCTTTACACCTGGCAGTATAGTACGCTTATTGGTGGAACTATTGGAACCATACAAAGGAAGAATATTTGACCCTGCCTGTGGTAGCGGCGGCATGTTCGTGCAGAGTTTAAAATTCATCAAAGAACACGGCGGCGACAAAGGTGATATTTCTATCTACGGTCAAGAAATGACCGCGCAGACCTTACGTTTGTGTTTAATGAACCTATTATTGCGCGACCTTTCGTTTGATATAAAATTAGGAAACTCCCTGCTCGATGATAAGTTTCCAAACCTGAAAGCTGATTTTGTAATCGCCAATCCACCATTTAATGTGAGCAATTGGCATCCCGAGGATTTACCTGAAAACGACCCGAGATTATTTGGTCCTCGTGAAGAATTTACGACTGATGGCAGCGCTAACTATATGTGGATGCAAACGTTCTGGAACCATTTGAGCGATACCGGTACTGCAGGTATTGTAATGGCAAATGGAGCCATGACTTCTAATACCAAAGGCGAAAAGAATGTTCGGCAATATATGGTAGATGAGGGAATGATAGATTGCATTGTACGCATGCCGGACAAACTTTTCTTGACCACCGGTATACCTGCCTGTTTGTTCATTCTTAGTAAAAACCGTGATGGCAAGGACGGGGAACACCGGGAGCGTATGAACGAAATTTTGTTTTTAGATGCAGCCAAAATGGGTACGATGGCCAGCCGTAAACTACGCGTTTTTGAAGATGATGATATTGACAAAATTGCGGACACTTATCATGCGTGGCGCACCAAACCAAATTCTGTCACTTCGAGCCTTTCTCCTTCGCTCAAGACAGGCTCAATCGAGAAGCCCTACGAAGATGAACCTGGCTTCTGCAAAGCAGCTACTATAGAAGAAGTGCAAAAACAAGATTATAAATTAACACCGGGCATTTATGTTGGTACAGAAGCCGAAGAAGATGACGGCATCCCTTTTGAAGAAAAAATGGCGGATTTAAAGGCAACTTTAGTAACCCAATTTGAAAAAGGAGAAGAATTGAAAAAGCAAATTATAGAGAATTTTGATAAATTTTAAATATCCCTGTTCATTAAATAGGTATGTTCATGTTCCGTGAACAAGACGAAAAAATGAACAAGATTAATGAAATGAACTACCATGACATCATTTGAAGACAGCCAAATAGACTACAAGGGCTTAAAAAAGGTTACAGGTAAAACTGCTGACTTTTCAAGCCTTGCCGAAACTTGTGTGGCATTTGCAAATGCTCAAGGTGGGGAAATTATTATCGGCATTGAAGATAAAGAGGCTGTTCCTAATAAAACCCAAAAGATTGATGTAGCTGTAATGAATAAAACGATAGCTAGGTTAAGAGACATGACTGATGCTGTTGGCATTGTGAATCCAGAGATAGTTACACATCAAAATGGAGGTCAATATTTTAAGTTTTCCGTTTTTCCCACTACGAGAACGATTGCGACCACTTCGAGTGGAAAAGTTTTTGTTCGAGTAACGGACAATAGCGTTCCTGTTGCAGGAGAAGAACTGACAAACTTAGCTGCCGAAAAGAATGCCTTTCAATGGGAATTGGTTTCGATAGGCAGAATACCCTTAGACAAAGCCGACATCAATGAAGTAACCTATTTTGTAGAACAAATACAGCAATCAAAATTGGTTTCAGACTTTATAAAACAGAAAACGACTGAAGAAATTTTAGAACATTACCAGTTGATAAATGAAGAAGGGTTTCTTACCAATCTAGGAACAATCTGGTTGGGCAAAGCTTCGCAAAGGGCTAGATTAAGTTATCCGATAACTGTTCAGTATATTGTTTACAACGATTTAGAGGAGAAAATAAGAAAGAAAGACTGGCACTTTCATTTACACAACCCAAAGACCTTATTGTTAGAAATCGAAAAAGAGGCTGTCGAATTAAATTACTCTACCGAAATTTCAAGCGGGCTTTTTAGAAAACAAATACGAAACTACCCCACCGAGGTTATTAGAGAATTATTGATAAATGCCATTGCCCACAAAAGGTATACACTTTCGGGTGATATCTTCATTGAAGTGTACCCAAATAGAATGGTTATTTCCAATCCTGGCGGGTTGCCTCTTGGTGTAACTGCTGACAATATTCTTCATGAACGGCAAAGACGAAATCCGCATTTGATTCTTACACTTCAAGACTTGGGCTTGATGGAAGGGGAAGGGTCTGGTTATGATTTAATTTATGAAAAACTGGCACGTGAGATAAAACCATTACCCAGTATAGAAAGTAATTTCAATAAAACTTCCATCACCATTTATTCTGGAGTGGTCAATAAAGAAGCTCTTGAAATATTGGATTATCTAGCACAACACTTTCAATTAACTCAAAAAGAGTTTATTGTTCTAGGCATCATTGCTTCAGAAAAGAAAATCTTGTCAACCCAACTATCTCAAAAATTGCAACTGAACACTGAAGATAGGTTGAGTAGTTGGATTGGGAGTCTGCTTGAGAAAAATATCTTGACCTCTAGGGGTATTAAAAAAGGAACCGAGTACTTATTGAATCCTTCTTTGTTTTCACAATCTAAATTAAATATCAAGCCTTCTTTGAAGACAATTGACAAAGAGCAATTAAAGCATTTGATAATGGAATATCTAAAATATAATGGTGAACGTCGAAGGGTTCTCCCCCGAAGTGTCGGGAACAACGTCTCTTTCAGGACGCCACTCGAACTGACAATAGAAAAAACCAACAACTAAAAGCCATCAACCAACAACTAAACTAAATGCCCAAAAATTGGAAAACATATAAGCTTGGCCCATTAGTAAGTCATCAAAAAGGTTTTGCATTTAAATCTAAGATGTATCAAACCAAAGGAACCCATATTGTTAGAGTCTCGGATACAACAAACAATTCGATAGACTTAAGTTCATGTCATAGAATAGATTCTGAATTAGCATTGAACTATAATCAGGTTTCTTTAGAAGCAGGTGATGTTATAATTGCAACAGTAGGGTCATGGTTGCCAAATTATTCATCTGTGGTCGGCAAGGTGGTTAAAGTGCCGAAAGAAGCTGAAGGCGCCCTTTTGAATCAAAATGCAGTACGATTACGTACTAATGATTCAAGATTAATAGGGCAAAAGTTTTTGTATTACCTTCTTAAGAATAACGGTTTTCTATATTACATAGCGTTTACAGCGACAGGAAGTGCTAATCAAGCAAGCATAACCTTAAAAGATATTTTTAATTTTGAGTTTGAACTGCCAGATTTCCCAGAACAACAGGCCATCGCCAGCATCCTCTCTGCCATAGACGACAAAATAGAAAACAACCTTGCCATGAACAAAACCTTGGAAAACATGGCAATGGCGCTTTACAAACATTGGTTCGTAGATTTTGGTCCTTTTCAAGAGGGTGAGTTCATCGGCTCTGAATTAGGTGAAATTCCTGAGGGGTGGGAGGTTGTTAAATTGGAACAACTTGTTGAAATCAAGTACGGCAAAGACCATAAAAAACTAGGTTCTGGAAATATTCCAGTTTATGGCTCAGGCGGAATAATGAGATATGTTGACAGCTTTTTATATGACCAAGAATCAGTTTTAATTCCGAGAAAGGGTACTTTAAGTAATATCTTTTTAGTAAATGAACCTTTCTGGTCTGTTGATACGATGTTTTATACCAAAATGAAAAAAGAGAATATTTTAAAATACACTTTTCATCTTTTAAAAACTTTGAAATTAGCTGATATGGATGTAGGTTCTGCAGTTCCAAGTTTAACAACTAAATTATTAAATTTTTTAGATGTTATATTACCGAATCAGAATGTGTTAATAGAATTTGAGCAACAGGTAACGGAGTACTACGAACAAATTTGGGCGAACACAAATGAAAACCAAACCCTAACAAAACTTCGCGACACCCTACTCCCCAAACTCATTTCAGGAGAAGTCCGCCTAAAGGAATTTCAAAAAGAAATAACCACAACCCTATGAGCCAATTCAACGAACATACCGCCCAAAATGCGGCCATTGCTTGGTTACAGGAGTTAGGCTATACCCACATACCGGGCAATGCTTTAGAACGTGACCTTAAAAAAGTAGTGCTGGAAAATGAGCTAAAAACCTTTCTAAAAACCACCTACCCCAACGTACCGGAAACGGCACGTAACGAGGCCTTTGCCCAATTTACCCAACACGAGGGTATGGAGGTGGCCTACCGCAACCAAGATTTTCATAGAAAATTGACCCAAGGTATAGACATCGCCTGGAAAGATGCGCAAGGCAATGAGAAGGCAAAGCACCTCTACCCGATAGATTATAGCAATCCAGAAAACAATAGTTTTATAGTCGCGGATGAAGTAAAAATTATAGGTAAAAACAAACGTATCCCAGATGTAGTGATTTTTATAAACGGGCTGCCACTTGTGGTATTTGAGTTTAAAAACCCCTTTGATGCTAAGGTAAGCGTAGAAAATGCATATACGCAGCTACAAAATTATGTATTAGATATTCCGCAATTGTTCGATTACAATGCTATTTGTGTAGCCTCAGATGGTTTGGAGGCCTTGCATGGTATGTATTCATCAGCCTTAGAATGGTTTGCCCCTTGGAAAAGTTTAGCAGGTGATGATACCGAACAAAAAGCAGAATTGCAGTTAGAAACGCTTTTACACGGGCTGTTCCCGAAAAAGACACTTTTAGATTACCTACAGCATTTCATTTTTCATGAAGACCATAACGGTAAAATCATAAAAAAGGGTGCCAAGTACCACCAATATTGGGGCATCAGCAGGGCCGTAGCAAGTAGTTTGCAAAATATAAAACCCAATGGCGATGGCCGTTTGGGGGTTATTTGGCATACGCAAGGTTCGGGTAAGAGCATTAGTATGGCCATCTTAACGGGTATTTTGCGCCAACGGCCAGAATTGAAGAATCCCACCATTGTTATACAAGTAGACCGTTCCGACCTAGACCAGCAACTCTATGAAAACTTTGTACTCGCTAAAGATTTAGTAGGCGATGTACAGCATGCGGAAAGTACAGATGACTTAAGGCGTTTATTAAGTTCTGATGGTGGGGGTGTTATTTTTACGACCATAGAAAAATTCAGACTTAAAACGGACACTGAGCGGAGCCGAAGTGCCCGTAATGAAAGTCAACTTAAAGAGCATGTACATCCCATTTTGAGTGAGCGCTATAATTTGATTGTTATGGCAGATGAAGCGCACCGCACCCAATACGGTTTTGAAAGTGGTGGTTTTGCACAGAATATTCGCAGAGCATTACCAAATGCCTCTTTTATTGGTTTTACGGGCACCCCTGTTGATGGTAAAGATGCGGATACGGAGCAGGTTTTTGGCCCCACCATTCACACCTACGATATTAAACAGGCCGTAGCAGATGGTGCTACGGTACCCATTTACTACGAACCTAAAATAGTACCGCTGAACATAAAAGCGAAATACACAAAAGAACTAGAAGAAGTTGAAGAGCAGGCAGAAGATACCACGGTTGGTGTTTGGGCAGCAATTGAGGATGCCGCTGGTTCAGAAGACCGAGTAAAAACTGTAGCAAAAGATATTCTACAACACTTTCAGAAAAGAACCGAGACCCTAGATGGCAAAGCTATGGTGGTCTGTATGAGTCGTCGTAATTGTGTTAAAATGTACGATGCATTAACGGCTTTGAAAGATTGCCCAGAAATTGCCGTAATCATGACGAGCAACCCCGGCAAAGACCCTGTAAGGTGGAATCCGCACATGCGCACCAAAGATGCCATGGAGGCCGTGAAGTCTAGATTTAAAAATCCGGAAGACCCGCTTAAAATGGTCATTGTTCGTGATATGTGGCTTACTGGTTTTGATGCGCCATGCGCCCATACCATGTATGTGGACAAGATTATGAAAGGTCATAATTTGATGCAGGCCATTGCCCGAGTAAACCGCGTTTTTGAAGGAAAACCCAATGGACTGGTAGTTGATTTTATTGGTATTTCAGGCTTTTTAGCGGAAGCGACAAAAAAATATACAGGCAGCGGTGGCGCTGGGAAACCGACCTTGGATTTGGATGCTGCCGTAGAATTGTGTTTGGAACAATTAGCTGTTGTAAAAGAATTAATGGGCGGTTTTGAATTGGCCGTAATCAATGAAATGCCAGCCACAGAAAAAATGAAGTGGTCTTATGATGTGTTTAATAAGCTATTTAAAGATGATGCAACCACAGAGCGCTATCTAAAAGAAGAACGAAAGCTGAGTGAGTTGATGGCCATGACCAATTCCGATGAACGTATTTGGGATATTCAAGAAGAAGTAGCTATCCTTCAAAAATTCAGGGAACAATTACGAAAAATGAAATTCCCGCCAGGTGCACAACGTGAAAAGAACAACAGAATAAAGGACCTTATCAGCAAGTCGCTAGGATCACAAGCTATTGTGGACTTGGCCGCCATGTACAATTTAGATAAGATAGATATTTCCATCATAGATGATTCCTTCCAAGCCATCGTAAAAGAAAAAGGTGGCGAAAATATTAAAATTGAATTGCTACGTCGCATCATCAACGATGAGTTGAAAGTTCGCATGGCGAAGAACATCAGAAAAGGACGTAAACTAAAAGAGGAGCTTGAAAAAGTATTGGGTAAATACCATAAAAATAGTTTAGACTCCATCGCTGCTATCAAACACCTGTTGGATATTGCCGATGAAATGAAAGCCGACGACAAGCGTACCAAAGAATTGGGCCTAACCGAAGATGAACTTGCTTTTTACGATTTACTTTCCGCAAATGCAGCCATCCTAAATCAGGCCGGCCCTATTCAAGATTTGGTACATACCGTTGTCGCATCTGTAAAGAAAAACCTCCAATTAGATTGGACCAAAAAAGAAAATGCCAAAGCGGCCATTCGCTTGGCGGTCAAAAAAGAATTACGCGGCAAAGTACCTTTCTCCGAGTTGGATAAACTTTTAAAAGAGGTTATTGAACAGGCAGAAGGGCAGTATGGGGAATGGCCGTTGTTGGGCTAATAATTATCCGTTATAATACCAATAGTTTTATAAATAGAAATTAATCGAACATGCCTAAGAACAGCAGCTCCAAATCTTGGATCACCATTTTAATAGAACTGGTAGACGTATTTTTTAAGAGCTCGCGAGGGGGCAATAGGAAAAGAACTTGGCACCAACATGTAGTGCCTTATGAGGATGACTGGGCGGTACGGCGTGAGGGCAACAAAAGAATCACCTCCAAACACCGCAAACAAAGCACGGCCATTAACAAAGCCAAGACCATTGCCAGAAAACACCAGGCCGATGTTATTATCCACAGGGCAGACGGGACCATTCGTGACCGTATTCCCTTCGATTAAAATGGGCTGGGTATGTGCCGAAAAGTTATTATTGGAGGCTACACTCTACTTTGCTGGATGATCATAAAACTACGAAGCTAGCGGTATATCCATCACTTCTTCGATTCTATTATAAAGGTCTTCCGGGTCAAAAGGTTTAAAGATAAAGCCGTTCATGCCACTCTTCTCTATCTTACTCTTTACCTCAATAAACACCGATGCGGACAAGGCCAAAATTGGTAATTCCGTATTGAATTTTCTTATTTCCATCGAAGAGGTATACCCATCCATTACCGGCATTTGAATATCCATAAGCACGGCGCAGTAGTCTTTCTTTTTGACCATGTTTACCGCCATTAGGCCATCATAGGCCACATCTACCACCAAGTTGGCCTTTTCCAATATCTGCTTGCCGACCATGATGTTTATTTTGTTGTCTTCCACAAGCAGTATTCTTCTGCCGTTTAGATTGCGCTCTTTTTTTCCGCCACTGTGGTTTTGCGATTCTTTAGCGATCGCTTTTAGTTCTAAATCAAAGTAAAACCGACTGCCTTTATCTAATTCACTTTCAATTTGTACGGTAGATCCCATAGCTTCTACTACGGCTTTTACTATAGGAAGACCAAGTCCGGTACCACCATATAAACGATTTGTACTCACGGAGGCCTGGGTGAATGGTTGCCATATGTTCTCCTGTTGTTCTTTAGTAATCCCAATACCGGTATCTATAATTTCGGTACGCATACAAACATGTCCGTCACGGTCTTCTTGTTTTGAAATTCTTAGGGTGACACTTCCTGTCTTCGTGAACTTTATAGCATTGGTGACCAAGTTATTGATCACCTGATTGAAACGTACAATATCTAAATGCACCGTGGGAAGTTCTTCGTCTACCGCTAAGTTAAACGTGATTCCCTTACTTAAACAGCCCGGCTCATGAATCTTTTTTATCTGCTTTACCGCCGTCATAACATTCGTGGGAATGACGTCCAGTTGCACACCCCTAGTTTCCATCTTACTGTAATCCAGCACATTGTTCAGTAAATTCAAAAGTATTTTGCCAGAATAGTTTAATGCTTCTATATTTTCTACTTGGTCTGGTCTAGGATTGGTATCCCCGAGAATGTGGGAGAGTCCTATAATGGCATTCATGGGCGTTCGGATTTCATGACTCATCATACTCAAAAATTGGGACTTGGCATTGGAAGCTTCAATGGCATCTTCCCGTTGCTCTTGTATGTTGGAATAAAAACGGGCGTTGATCAAACAGAAAAATATCAATTGATAGGTGACTAGAACCGCAGTAGTGAAAAGGGATACGGGATAAATATACTTGTCCGCAAGTGAGGTATCCATCTTTGTGACGGTAAACAAATTAAAATCCGTAAGGTAAAGCAGGAACCAAAGTGTCATGGATAAGGCCGGGAAAATGACGATATAGCTTTTTTCACGTCTGAACGAGAAGAAGACAAAAGGCAAGGCCATGGCAAACATCAATATAAATTCAACACTACCCGCCTTTCCAATAAAAGAAGAAGTAATGGCAACGCTGATATTGAAAGCTATGAGATAAATAAAACGCGCTAGAGTGAGGTTTCCTACCTTCGAGATGATTGCAGCGGTTATAAAAAATGGTACGGTTGCCCCAATATATAGGCTCAACTCATTTAAATACAAGCTTTTAGCTAAAAAGAACCACAGCGCCGAGATGACCGTGGTTAAAAGGGAAAGTATAAATACGAGTCTTACCCGACGTTGAGAGAATTCATTCATAGCATAATTTTTTTTAGATGAAACGGTACTTTTTAGACCATTTCAAAAATGCATCATTTATAAGTAAATTCCTACAATATGTTGTCAATGGTAAATAATCGAGTGCAAAAACATCAATAAGTGAAGTGAGCGCTTTAGCCTAAGTGTTATTCTTGTAACAGACCGTCAAGGAGCTGCCGTACCCGTTTGCTGTTCCAGTCGGCCGCACCAGTTTCCTTGATGATGATTTTACCTTTTTGGTCCAACACATAATTCGTGGGAATACTGGTTTCATTTAAGGCTTCCGGGGTCTTCATTTGAGGGATAAAAACCGGTAAATCCAAAGCCTTCTTTTCCAAAAATCGTTGTACGGTCCCTGGCTTTTCATTGGTGAGTAATAAAAACGTGACCTCTTCCCCGTAATCGGGGTATAACTTCTGTATACTTGGCAATTCGGCTATGCAGGGTGGACACCACGTGGCCCAATAGCTGATAAAAGTGATTTTTCCATTGCCTACCGGAACGGATTGCCGCTCGCCGTTGAGCGTTAACACTTCATATTTAAACGGTTGTAATTGGGTGCGTTCTTCTCTATCCATCACACTAGGGGAAAATATGGCTACTCGCACTTTGTTCAAGGCTACCTCAATGGGCGTTCGGGTTTGTGGAAAAAGCAACAGCCCTATAAAGATTATAAATAGTGCGTCACTAAAAGTAAATTTCCGTTTTTTCATCAATAACAAAGGTAGTTATTGTGGCATGAACGTCCTGTGTAGGTGGTGTTTCGTTTTCTAATATTCTCACTACACCGATTGTCACTTCGAGTGTTTTGGAGCGTACGACAGAAAGCTGCAAAATATATCGAGAAGATTTCGTGTTCCGATGCGTTCTCGATACTATTTGCTTTTCAGCAAATCACTCGAACTGACAAAAAAGAAAAACGGGATGTCACTTCGAGTGTTTTGGAGCGTACGACAGAAAGCTGCAAAATGTATCGAGAAGATTTCGTGTTCCGATGCGTTCTCGATACTATTTGCTTTTCAGCAAATCACTCGAACTGACAAAAAAGAAAAACGGGATGTCACTTCGAGTGTTTTGGAGCGTACGACAGAAAGCTGCAAAATATATCGAGAAGATTTCGTGTTCCGATACGTTCTCGATACTATTTGCTTTTCAGCAAATCACTCGAACTGACAAAAAAGAAAAACGGGATGTCACTTCGAGTGAATTTTCGAGGTACGCAGAAAATTAGTATCGAGAAGCTTAGCGTGTTCCATTGCGTTCTCGATACAACGCCACTTCCAGGGCGCCACTCGAACTGACAAAAAAGAAAAACGGGATGTCACTTCGAGTGTTTTGGAGCGTACGACAGAAAGCTGCAAAATGTATCGAGAAGATTTCGTGTTCCGATGCGTTCTCGATACTATTTGCTTTTCAGCAAATCACTCGAACTGACAAAAAAGAAAAACGGGATGTCACTTCGAGTGTTTTGAAGCGTACGACAGAAAGCTGCAAAATGTATCGAGAAGCTTTCGTGTACCGATGCGTTCTCGATACAACGTCTCTTCCAGGGCGCCACTCGAACTGACAAAAAAGAAAAACGGGATGTCACTTCGAGTGTTTTGGAGCGTACGACAGAAAGCTGCAAAATATATCGAGAAGATTTCGTGTACCGATACGTTCTCGATACTATTTGCTTTTCAGCAAATCACTCGAACTGACAAAAAAAGAAAAAACGTGATAGCACTCGAAACCTAGGTATCACTTCGAGTGAATTTTCTGAGCGTTCACTGAGCGGAGTCGAAGTGAACAGACGAGCTGAAACCGGAAATCGAAATACCTTCGATTCCGCTCAGCCAACAAATTATTCAAATTGACAAATCGTAAACTCCAAGAAAAATTAGTCTTGTGTCAAGTCAAGTGGCTTACCTTGCATTTGTTCCATACCACCCTTTAAGTGCAAGGCCTTTAAAATAGTAGGTACCACTTGGTGGCTATACCACTGTTCGTCCACAGAAACTTCGCCTTTGGCAGCTACCCCTTTACCAAAAGCAATGAGCCAAACTTCGCCAGCACCGGTAACGAAAGTACCATGCCTTTTCCAAGTTTCCAGCGGTTGCGTGCCCCGCCCATGGTCCGTGGTAATCAAAAAGATCGTATTATCCTTGTAAAATGGGTCGGCCTGTGTGCCTTCCCATAATTCCGCCAACAAGCTATCGGTATTATATGCGGCTTTCAGGTAGGCGGCATAATCACCGTCATGTGCAAAATCATCGGTTTCACCATAGGCGATATACACCAATTCCGGATGGTTCTTTTTCATATATTCCATGGCATAATAATGCGTAAAAGCATCTAACCGAACCGTAGCCCAAGGGCTGGGCACTTTGGGTTGTAACTGATTCAGGAATTTTTCCCGTTCCGTGAGGTCATTATCCTCCGCCAAATCAAACCCCGCATTGACCGGCACCCCGGAACGCACCTCGTTTATGATATACGGAAACACGTCCCAACTGGCAAAAGCAGCAACTTTATCACGATACTTTGTAGTGCTGTTCGCAATCTCCAAAACCGTCTTGTTGGGATTGGGCGTTTTGTCATTACTGGTAATGCGCACATCATCCGCAGCTCCGGATAGGATTTCGTTATATCCCGGATAACTGAACCACAGTGTATTGCTCAGGTTCATTTTACTCCCTAATGTTCTATTGCCGTGTAGCTGTCCGGTTTTAGCGCCATGAGACCATAAAAAAGGGAAAAGAGCTTCCCTCCGTTCCCCCGCATCCTCTCGCCAAAATTGTTCTTTTAAATTTGTAGTATCGCTTACATAATCCGTATTTGTAACCAGAAGTGAATCGGCACCCCTAAAAAGCTCCTGCCAACGAAGTCCGTCTAAGGTAATCAACACCACTTTGGTATTTTCATCTTGTGCTATGAGCCCATGGGTCATTACAAGGAGTACGGTGAGCATGGTGAACACTTTTTTCATAACGCAATGCTTTTTAGACGATTTCCCTGAAAGTTAGGCATCCTTTCGACCAAAACAAAACCCTATACATGCGAACGAATTACCATGGTTTTCCCGCAGCATACTTGGCCCTCCCAAGCTAAGAAGCACTAAAAATTATCTTAACCGTATTTTTCTTGTTACTTTAAGACTATAGAAAATTGAAAATCGATTGGTCATGCAAATGCTTCAGAGTATTAAGGTAAAAACTGAAAAAATATATCACGTCATAGAGCCTAAAGTGAAGGCGGAGCGCATTATTGCCTGTATTTTGGTGCTTACCCCGTTCGTCCTTTGGCTCGCTGATGACGGCCCTAACCTTAGGGACAGTATTAGCAACTATGTGTATATGCGACATAGTTACTGGTACGGAAGTCTTCTGGCGCTAGCTGGTGCCATGTTCATCTTTAACGGAGCAATTCATTTACAGCCACAACATGCAACGCAACACACAATTAAAAAAGTAGGAAAAGGCTATAATATTATCTTAGGCATTTCCTTGTTCGGGGTGATTTATTTTCCACATCTGGACTATCCCATCTGGCACTATACCTTTGCTATCCTATTCTTTTTGGGCTCGGCAATAATTACTGCATTTGTATCCAATGATAAGAAGGAGTGGACACGTTATGTTCTGGCAGTAGCAGTGGTATCACCTGTAGTTCTAGCGCTAGATTTCATTGGGCTTTTTAGCCTGTTCTGGGGAGAGGCTATTTCCCTGTTCTTCATTGCGACCCATTATTTATTGGAATCTAAATAAGTAGGTTTGTATTTTGTAGTGCGAATACCCTAAATTAAACCTTAAAAAATTACTTGTCATGACAACAAGCTCAAGAATATTTTTATTCGCACTCCTTTTTATAGGACTGTGTTCCTGTAAGGAAAATGCAGCATCACAAAATAATGTAGCTGTAAAAGATAGTGTAGCCACAACGAAAACAGCTATTACAAAAAACTTTAAGGGTCAAAAGAGATATGTTATAGCACCGAACGGATTAAGTCTGCGTAAGGAGGCTTCCTTGGAAAGTGAAAAACTGGCGGATATGCCCCTAGGTAGTGAAGTAGTGCTCTTGGGAGAAGTTGGACCCGAAATTCTAGAAGTAGGACACATAAAAGGTAAGATGTTGAAACTTGGTTATGACGGGCTGGTAGGTTATGCCTTTAGTGGCTACCTCTCCCCTATACGGTTGCGCTCAGCTGACGAAAGTGCCGAGGCATACATCCTGAACCTGAAAGAAAAGTTCCCCGACATACACTTTGAAAGTAGACCTACGGACCCCGATTTTCATGAGGGTGCTATTAATACGTATACCCTGCCTGTTACTAATTGGCATGAAGCCTTTTATTTGGTAGCGGGTATCTATGAGCTACCCAAATCACTTGGCTTTCCCAATCCCAAAGGACCGGATAAAGAATTATTGGAAGAACCGAACAAACCAGAGGAGGTATGGTCCAGTGATATGGGCATCACCCGAACGAACAATACCCTGACCAAAATAGTATACAGCTATAGGGCAGAAGGTTTTGGATATTCTGTGGAAATTACAAGACCGGACAATACGGATTTTCGAATTGAATATTTGGTATTCGTAGATTAGGGCTACGTTGCCCTAAAATAAGTGGTGGTTCGGATACCCATGCCCGTAAGTTCTTATAATATGAACCGACGAATGCAACTTCATATAAAGACCCTATTGCTATGCAAGAAGAAAAGATAAAAATAGATATCGTATCCGATGTGGCCTGTCCTTGGTGTTATGTGGGTAAACGACGATTAGAAGCTGCGCTAAAGGAATGTAAAGGTGTTCCTGTTGAGATAGCATGGCATCCTTTCCAGTTAGACCCTACCATACCTGCCGAAGGTCTGGACAGAGTTAGCTATCTCACCAATAAATTCGGGGATTTGGAACGTGTACAAGGGATGACGGACCGCCTAACCGAGGTTGGTGCCGAAGAAGGCATTACCTTTAATTTTGGGGATAAATGGCTTACTGTAAATACCTTGCCTTTGTATCAATTATTATATGTAGCGGGAGAAGAGGGATTTAAGGATGCCCTTAAAGAGCTATTCTTAAAAGCTTATTTTGATGAAAACCTTCACCTTAACCAAGCTGAGATTTTAATAGAAATCATGAGCGAATTTGGTTGGGAAGCTGAAAAAACTACAAGTATTCTTTCCGATGATACCATTGCTTACACCGTAAAACAGGAAATTGCACATTTCCAGCAGCGGGGGGGGTAACTGGAGTGCCTTTCTTTATCATTAACGATAAATACGGCATCAGCGGTGCCCAACCCAAAAGTGTGTTCCTAGATGCTTTTGCCCAAGTTGCTCCGCTTGAAATTTTAAATGAGGGAGATAGTTGCGACCCTAGCACTGGAGCATGTTAAAGCGTAATCAACGTCCTAAACTGTAACATTTCTGTTGATTTATCTACCCATATATAAAGACAAGGATAATGGGAGGAGGAGGTTTTGCAACGCATGCAATGAAAACGGTGAAGGCCAATAGGGCTTTATTACATAAGCGCCGTAGTTTTAAAGAAATAAGGGAGTCGTACGCAGGTTATACGGAAGACACCCAACTTCACTTTAAGGAGTTGACCCCTTTTCAACAAAAGGTAATTAGAGATAAGATTATTGCAGCGGCCAAAAAAGAACGGCTTCATGAATTAGGCCGTTATGCTTTGGCTTTAGTGGGCGCTATAGGAATCCTTTGGTTATTGGTCCAGTTCTGGACGAGTTAAAGGATAATCTACAATCCCCAAAGTTTAAAGGGGTTATCCCCTTCATTGTCTTTTTTCTTGGCCACCTTATCTACCGCTACCTTATAAGTGGGGTCTTCCATGACGTTCACATCAATGATATCCTCTGCATCCGCCAAAAGCTGTATACAGTCCTTGCTCAAATGTCTTAGATGTACTTTTTTGCCGGCCTTTGCATAACGCTCCGTAATCTTGTTCAAGGCCTCGATGCCTGACATGTCCGCAACACGACTTTCTTTAAAATCGATAATTACCTCATCGGGATCATTTTGCACATCGAACTTCTCCGCAAATAAGGTCGTAGACCCAAAGAACAAAGGGCCATAAATTTCATAATGTTTTACGCCATTTTCATCCACACGCTTTCTAGCTCTAATGCGCTTGGCATTCTCCCAAGAATAGGCAAGGGCAGAAATAATTACTCCCAGTAATACCGCTACCGCTAAATTATGCGTAATTGCAGTAATCAAGGTTACCAAGACCATCACTACCACATCGGAGTTGGGCATTTTACGAAAGGTCTTAAAACTTGCCCATTCAAAAGTACCGATGGCCACCATGAACATAAGACCCACTAACGCTGCCATGGGCAAACGCTCTATAAGGCTAGAACCGAACATAATGAATACCAATAGCATTACAGCGGCCGTAATTCCTGAGAGTCTTGCCCGCGCACCAGATGACGTGTTGATCAAACTTTGTCCGATCATGGCGCAGCCACCCATTCCCGATAGAAATCCAGAAAGGATATTCGCGGTTCCCTGCGCTACACACTCTTTATTGCCGCTACCACGGGTCTCCGTAATTTCGTCGATAATATTAAGGGTTAACAAACTTTCTATTAGACCTACACCTGCTACAATGGCTGCATAAGGGATAATAATCTTAAATGTCTCTAGTGTAAATGGTAATTGTGGAATGGACAGTGGTGGAAAACCCCCTTTAATACTCTCTCCTTCGCGCATGGTATCGGCAACGGTTAAGGTGTCTACGCCAAAACCGATTACGATTGCAGATACCACGACGATAGCCACCAAGGAGGAGGGTACCGCTTTGGTCAATTTTGGAAGACCCCAAATAATCAACATGGTTACCAAGGTTAAGCCGAGCATAATGTACAGTGAACTACCGCTTAAAAGGGTTTCCGTCCCTTTTACATAAAAATTAGGGAACTGCGCCATAAAGATGATGATGGCCAGACCGTTTACAAAGCCGAACATTACCGGATGCGGAACCAAACGAATAAATTTCCCTAGTCGTAAAACTCCCGCCAAAATCTGCAGGATTCCCGCAATAATTACCGTTGCAAATACATAGTTTAGAATGATGTCCGGTTCAATTCCCGGAAAATTACGTTTTAATTCCAGTATCAATCCTACAAAGATTACCGCCACCGCTCCTGTTGCACCAGATATCATTCCTGGACGACCACCCAAAATAGAGGTGACCAAAGCCAATATAAATGCGGCATAAAGTCCAGTTAATGGAGAAAATCCAGGAATCAATGCAAAAGCGATAGCCTCTGGCACCAATGCCAAAGCAACGGTTAATCCGGAAAGAATTTCAGTCTTGTAATCTACTTTTTGCTTGAAATCGAATAAATTAAGATACTTACGCACGCTGCTTATTTTAAGGGCGCAAAAATAAGACTTATTGTTCTGCAAAAGAATGAATTACCGGAAAAAGCCTGCCGAAATCCCGTCCGTACCGATTCAAAACTTATTTCGCCCAATAATCTACCACAAATACCTTTCCTAGATGAGGTTGCAGGCTGGCTACAAATTCTTGGTGTTTGGGGTGCGGTGTATACACACTGTCCCTGTCCTTTTCTGAATGAAAAGTTATCATATAACAGTGCGTAAAGTCTTGATCGAAGCTCTCGGGGCTATCGTTTAACCCCCACTCAAAATCTTTGATGACCGGTATGTGGTTCGGCAAATCATTGAAACTATCGTTGAGCCTGGCAACAGCTTCCTCGCTAGCATCGTCCTTAAATTTAAAAATGACCATATGTCTTAATAGTTCTTTTTCTTCTTTTTTCATTTCTTCAGATGTTACTTCAGGTTCAACCACCGTGTTTCATTTTTTTTGTCTTTTGCCTCATTACAGGATGTCAATAAAAAACAGCTCATTAAAATAATAGCGAATACTTGTCGTGTTCTTGTTATAAATAATAAATTATATACTTGTTCAATTAATAATTTTGAATCATAAAATTCCGCCCATACTACCGCCATCTACCTTAATAGCGGCACCATTCGTTGCAGAAGAAAGGGGACTTGCCAAATAGGCAACGGTATTGGCCACCTCATCAAGCCCTGCAAAACGCTGTAATAAAGAAGATGTTCTTACTTCGGAGAAAAAAGCAGACGCTATTTCATCTTTTGTTTTACCTTCCTTACGCGCCGTATTTTCTAAGAATTGTTCCGCTCCATCGGATAAAGTGGACCCCGGTAAAACACTATTCACCGTTACCCCGGTACCTTTAGTGAGCTGTGCCAATCCCCTTGAAACGGCTAAAAGCGCAGTTTTGGTCATGCTATACGGAATTAAATCCCCGGGTACCAAAGTGGCACATTCGCTGGAAATGAATAAAATACGCCCCCAATTATTGGCCATCATTCTTGGCAGTATGGTTCTGGATAAACGTACACCGCTCATCACATTAATTTCAAATTGTTCTTGCCAATCATCATCCGTGGCTTCAAAAAATGAAGCTGATCTATAAATCCCAACATTATTCACCAAAATATCAATTTCCGGTAGTTTTTTCAGTAATCGCTCTACCTCTGACACCTTGCTAAAATCTGCGGGTAGTCCAAGTATGGTTTCCTTTGGGAACTCATCCTGTAGTTGCCGTACTGCCAACCCTAGTTTTTCCTGTGTCCTACCGTTTAAGATTACCGTTGCGCCCTCCCTTACCAATACTCTGGCCACGGCGTAACCTATACCAGTAGTTGACCCGGAAATAAAGGCCGTTCTATTCCTTAATTGTAAATCCATTCTATTTCTTTTTCAAGCTAATTTGCAATGCCCCAAGCACTGAACAACCACCATAAAAAAAGTACGAGCGCTATTAATATCACCGTTAAAGTAACATCCGTAGACCATTTAAAACTTGCCCGTTGAGAGCGCCTTTGAAAAGTTACCAACTCTAGTACCGCAGCAGGCTGTGGCGTACCTAGTTTACTTACGACCATCAATATCACGGCACAGAAAATAAACAAGAACAGGGCAAAATGTAAAAAGTTGATTCCTAGAAAAACACCTAATAGAGACCCTTCCGTAACCTGAATAGTGCCCTCATTGCCCAAAAATTCCGCCACCAGTCTAAAAACCCCTATTACAAAGCCTACCCATAAGGATACTATGGCCCCTTTGGCGTTGATCCATTTATAGAACAGACCAAAGAGGAAAACCGCAGCAATTGGAGGAGAGATATAAGCTTGCACACTCTGTAGGTAATGAAAAATACCCCCACCCATTAAAGCTTTCATAAACGGAATCCAGCCTAGGCTTACGATTACTAAAACAATAGTAGCTACACGGCCAAAACGCACCAAGTCTTTTTGCGTTGCACTTGGTCTATACTTCTGATAAAAATCGATAGTCAATAAGGTAGAACTAGAGTTGAATGCGGAGGAGAGCGAGCTCATCAGCGCGGCTAGGAGTCCGGCGATGGCCAAGCCTTTTAAGCCCGAGGGTAAAAACCCATTAATCATGGCGGGTAGTGCCTGGTCTGCATTCTCCATTGAAAAATCAATAGCACCTTCTTGCAACAGAGCATAGGCTATCACGCCTGGAATAAAAAATATGAATACCGGGAGTAGTTTTAAATATCCTGCGAACAAAGCCCCTTTTCTGGCATTGCTGACGTCTTTAGCAGAAAGTGTACGCTGCACGATGTATTGATCGGTACACCAGTACCAGACCCCCAGAATGGGTGCGCCAAAAAGCATTCCCGTCCAAGGATATTCTGTATCGGCCATAGGGCGCCACAAGTTGAAAAAATCTTCCTTTGGAGGATTCCCTTCCTGACCCGACGCAGTAACGAGAACGTCTATCATATGATTCCATCCGCCTAAGGCGTAAAGTCCAAAAGCGGTAACCGCTATAGTGCCAATCAAAAGGATAAAAGCCTGTACCATATCGGTATAGATCACAGCTTTTAGTCCGCCTAAAACCGTATAAAAACCTGTTGCAATGACGGTAATTATAGCTCCTGTCCAAAAGGGAATGCCAATCGTTTCGAAGACCAGCGCACCTGCAAAGATGATTAAGGAAATTTTGGTGATGACATAGGCCAAAATAGAAATGACAGAGAGGTAACTTCTACATGCTTTAGAATATCTTTTTTCTAGAAACTCTGGCATGGTATATACCCCTGTCCTCAAGTAAAAGGGTACAAATACCCATCCTAAAAGTATTAAGACCAGAGCGGCAATTATCTCAAAATTGGCCATAGGCATGTTTCCACGTGCACCTGCTCCCGAAACACCTAAAATGATTTCGGAACCAATATTCGATGCAAAGAGCGATGCTCCTATCACCAGCCACCCTGAGCTCTTCCCCGCCAAAAAATAATCAATAGCACTCCCGGAAGCCGTTTTACTTTTTGAGGCCCATTGGGCAATCCATAAAATAATACCGAAATAGGCAAGGATAATGGTAATATCCAGATAACTTAAACTTGATAGCATAAATACTCCGTGTTGTTTAATATAATTTCTACCATTGGTTTAACCCCAGTAGTTTCTTTCCTAAATCCGTAAGTGTTGCGGTATCGTATTTTGTTTGCTCCCAATTACGAGGATCTCCTGGGAAAGCATAGCCTTCTGGTGCAGTTCTATTCTTCCAAGAATTAACGCGCCAATCCTTTAGTGCTTGGTTATCTTCCTCTGCCGGCATCATTGAAATATATTGCGCAATACGCACCTTGTCCGCTGACTTGTTAGGTCTAATACCGTGAGGTTCGGTACTATTAAAAATGAGTAAGTCGCCCGCCTGCATTTTCACTTTTACGATTTTATCTTCCAAATCCGAAATGTCTGGCTGAAAGTGGTCCCTATCCTCTGGTTGGGTCAATT
Source organism: Maribacter sp. 4U21 (assembly GCF_002742365.1). Lineage (NCBI taxonomy): Bacteria > Pseudomonadati > Bacteroidota > Flavobacteriia > Flavobacteriales > Flavobacteriaceae > Maribacter > Maribacter sp. 4U21. Next base: position 4,980 of record NZ_MDGN01000055.1, on the reverse strand, counting down.
TCCAAGTATCATAATTTCTGTACAACCAAGGTATGCACTGAAAGCCACCCATATTTTCATCTTCTTGATCAGCTAGCGCCAAAACACCTTGAACGTTCTGCGGTCTTGTTTCCGGATCATAATCCCAATGAATGAAGCCTTTTTTGTCCACTCCCGGAGGTAAGGGAAAATTTAAGTTGGCCCGGTCAATGGTGACCCACAATTTCTCCGTTCCCCAGACATCTACAAAAGCATCGTACACCCGTTGGGTCTGTCTGTTGTTCCATAACAGTTGATGGTTATAAACCTCTACCATCCCCGTTCCTGTCAATTCTTTCATCTGCATTTCTGCCCTAGGTGGGGCATACCAAGTGGTTTTATCGTTGGGGTCCTTTTCATCAAATTCCCAAAGAAAATCCGCCGTCTCCTTGGCCTGTTCTACAGGCACCGCATTTTTTATTACGATATATCCGTTATGCTTCCAAAACTTCCAATCTTCCTCACTCAACACCCGTAACGGTTTTCCATTGGAACGGTCATTTAAGTGTTGCTTACTACTTGTTGCGGTAGACGGATTTCCCGGAATTTCTTTATGCGCCTTATTGGCCATTTCTACTTTAGTTTTTGTTCGTTCCATAACATTAATGATTTAAATACTACAAATTGATGATGTAAAACTATACCTATTCCTAACTGTAAACCACCTTGATATTGATACAAATTTGAACTATATTGATATATAATATCCAATATTCGTATTTTTTAGTCATTTTTGTTATACTTTATAGTATTCCTAGAAATATAGCCATACCGCGAACACCCCATGAAAATTCAATTAGAAACTATAGCGCCGGATTCTAAAAGTCCTTTTAAGTTGCTTCATGATCCCAAACTGAACCATCTTTTTTACTGGCATTTTCATCCGGAATTAGAGTTGGTCTATATTGAGGGTGCCTCCGCAAAACGACATGTAGGGAATCATATCTCAGAATTCCAGGGTTCTGATCTGGTGCTCATCGGTGCAAATATTCCCCACCTTAACTTTGATCATGGCGTTACCACCAGTTATAGAAAAGAAGTATTGCACATAAAACCAGCTTTTAAGGATAGTACGCTTGATGCCCTACCCGAACTAAAGCAAATAGATCGTTTGTTGGAACTCTCCAAATACGGCATTGCGTTTTACGGAGAAACTAAAAAGGAAATCGGAGCACTTCTAAAAACACTACACCTTTTAGAACCCTTTGCCTTCTTCATGAAAGTTATTACCATCCTTAAAAAACTTTCTGAGAGTGCAGAGTTTGAACTACTGCACACCAAACCCTTCGTAAATAAATACAATAAGAAAGAGCAAAAAAGATTGCGTAAAATTTATGCCCTAATAGATGAACGATATCACGAAAAGGTTACGCTAACCGAAGTAGCGGTAACTTGTAATTTAACAAAAGAGGCATTCTGTAGGTATTTTAAGAAAACCACCGGAAGTACTTTTATCTCCTTCTTAAACCAATACCGTATTAGCCAGGCAAAACGATTATTGCTCTCTGGAAAGAACGTGAGCGAAACTTGTTATGAGTGTGGTTTTGAAAGTCTGTCTTATTTTAATCGAAGCTTTAAAAAGGTAACGGGACAAAACCCGTCCGAATTTAAAAAAGTGTTCAAGAATGAGTAGCTGGTTTTTAATTTTAGTGGATATGTTACGAATTAATTTAAATGGGCTAATATCTATTCCCTAATATGATAGCTTCATGTGAATTTAACTATACAACCAATTATTGATACGAAAACCATGAAAATCTTTGAAACGATTTCCCTTACGACCATACTACAAATGCTATTAGCCGGAGTGCTTATTTATCTCTACTTACTTCTGGTTACCCGATTGGCCGGGAAGCGGACCTTTGCAAAAATGACCAGTCTGGATTTTGCCATAACCATTGCCATGGGCTCCATCCTGACCGATGCTGTTAATAAACCCGAAAGCAACTTTATCCCCGCGCTAGTTTCCGTTGCCATCCTAGCGATCTTACAACTAGTGTTCGCTAAACTTTTAAGTAGTTCCAAAAAGGTCGAAAAAGTAGTAACGAATACACCAATATTATTAATGGACGGGGCACGCATACTCGAAGCAAATATGCAAAAGGCCCTGGTAAGCAAATCTGATTTAATGGGAAAATTAAGGGAAGCCAATGTACTAAACCTTAAACAGGTAAAGGCCGTTGTATTTGAAACCACTGGGGATATTTCTGTACTTCACACAAACGAAAATGCACCTCTGGACACCATAATTATGGAAGGGGTACAGAGGTGACACCATAAAAACCGTTTCGGAACTTCTTCCAAAACGGTTATTACCATTGTTCTTACTATTATTTTCGTTTTCGCTTTACGTTCATCGTAGGATTGTCAGTTTTTATTCTTTTCTTGTCTACCGTACCTTTTCCCGATTTTAGATACTGCTGATAACCCCTACCCCTAAATTCATATACCGTTTCGCTATCCGGATGGTACAATTCTATGGTCGTATCGTTGATAACATAAAGCTCAAAATAATCATCGCCCATAAAATCATAATCCAAGGTCAAAGCTTTTAGCGAATTGTCGTTAGCAATATCATAAACTTGGTAGTCCCCTTCAAAATCCCACTTCAACTGACTTATGGGTGTTCCTGAAACATCTACCGAAGACCTAAAGAAGGTAGGTAAAAATTGCAGAAAGTTTTCGTCGTCGAAGTCATTGATAGCTCCTTCTTCACTCGTATAAACTTTCTCCCATACATCGTACTCCTGAATAAAGTAATTGATGTTGTCATAGAATACTTGATCATAGTCAAAATTATTGCGTTGAAATCCACGTAGAAAATAAGAAGTATCCGATCTTGGGTCATACAGTTCTATGGTATTACCATTAGCAGCGTATACTTCTAAAAACCAAGTGCCATCCACATCGTGCTCAATCTCTACCACCCCTCTTAGTGTGCTGTAAAAACCGACATCAATCCCTATTCCGTTTCCTGTTTTACCAATACCAACAATATTGTTGTTGGTATATACCACACCGCCATTAAAACTTATGGTGAAGGCCCGCTGTAAAAAAGGAACTTCCCCATTTCCCTGGGTTTCATTGATATCTACATACCACATGTCATAGGACTGTAGTACCTGATCCGTATTAAACGCCGATTCTTCAATAAAATCATCAGCCACGATAACATCTGCATAACAGGAAACCAATACTGTGACCATCAACACATATCCAAACAGTAGTTTTATCTTTTTCATCTCCTCTGGTTTTTTGATTCTATTATTAGAAAACAATCACCATGCCAATTTGTATAATCATTTGATTATCAGTACATAATTTGAAGTTTTTAATTTGGTAATTTTGAATAGATATTTATACGGATGATGAGAACGAAGAAATTTGCCGTACTTGGTGGCGGTAGTTGGGCAACTGCAATTGTAAAGATGTTAACGGAAAACCAACATCATGTGGGTTGGTACATGCGTAATGCTGATGCGGTAGAACATATTAAAACGCACCAGCATAATCCCAACTACCTTAGTTCGGTGGAGTTCCATACAGCCCTGCTCAATGTTACCACGGATATAAACCATACCATTACCAATGCGGATATCCTTATTTTCGCAATACCCTCGGCGTTTTTAGATAGCGAGTTGCAAAAGCTAGAGGTTCCTTTAACCGATAAAATCATTTTCTCCGCAATCAAGGGAATAGTGCCAGAGACCGGTTTAATCGTTGGCGAACATTTTCACGAACAATATAAAATTCCTTTTGAAAATATTGGAGTAATCACGGGACCGTGCCATGCGGAGGAGGTGGCCCTAGAACGACTTTCCTATTTAACCTTAGCCTGCGCAGATGCGGACAAAGCAAAAACGGTAGCCAATGCGTTAGCCAGCGATTACATCAAAACCAAAATATCCGATGATATTATAGGTACGGAATACGCTGCCATGCTCAAGAACATTTATGCCATTGCCGCAGGGATTGCCCGCGGCTTGGGATATGGAGATAACTTTCAGAGTGTTTTAATGAGTAACGCCATACGGGAGATGAAACGCTTTATTAATCGCGTGCACAAGATGAAACGGAACATTAACAATTCTGCCTATCTTGGCGATCTTTTGGTCACTGGGTATTCTACCTTTAGCCGCAACCGAATGTTCGGGAATATGATCGGTAAGGGATACACCGTAAAAAGCGCCCAAATGGAAATGAGTATGGTGGCAGAAGGATATTATGCCACCAAAAGTGCCTATCAATTAAACCAAAAGCATAAGAAAAAATCAAAGACCCCGATTATAGATACGGTCTACGAAATTCTATATAAGAATGGCAATGCTAAAAAGCTCTTTAAAAAATTGACGGATAAATTGGATTAAATACGCACCCCTAGTTCTCTCAATAGACCAATAGTATTTAGGTATCTTAACCCAAACGCATCACATACTTCAGGGGTCTTTATTTCTCTTTTTATATCCGGTGCACTAACCTCTTCTGTTACTATTATATACTTGTTATCCATCAGGCCAATAGATGTAAGCCAAGAATAAGCATAGTCCGTAGCTAAAAACTTTTCTAATGCTCTAGAAGTATATTGACGAGAACCCGAAGCGGCCCAGGCGGAAATTTTGGCGTATGCATCAATTGAAACGGACGAGTCGATAAAAAAATTATCAACCTGAGTTCGATTATTATTATTTCATTTTTAAGCATAAAAAAAGATAGATTTTTAGTAAATTAAAGTGTTGAATTTCAATTCGTTAATCTAAAAACCTATCCATGATAATCTACTTTAAAGTTACTGAAATTTTTTGTTTGGTCGATGAATTCTATAAGGAATACACCGAGGTGGTCCATAGTGCGCTTATCGGAAACAAGGCCAGACGCCCTCCCATAATGTCACAGAGCGAGATAATTACCATGGCGGTCATTTTCCAGTTGAGCGGTTTTAGGACATTCAAGCATTTTTATCTT
>NZ_MDGN01000054.1:0-201879 GCF_002742365.1 Maribacter sp. 4U21 | reverse complement strand
GATCTGCACGGGTGAAAATTTGCTCTTCCTCATAATACTGTTTAAAATTAAAGATTATTATTCTACTTTTAAACAGTTCGGTTTTAAGGGAAGCTTACAATAGGTTATGATTACGTTTGTATTGTTTTTTTACATCTCTTGCCGCATCTAAAGCCCCTCTTTTATCAAACTTATTTATTGCGGCCAAGTCCGCAAAATCCAACATATCTATTTTTTCCAACTGCGTAGCAGCACCAAATTCAGGGGTCATCACATATAGAGAGACATCGCTGTGTTCTATAATTTCGGTATCAGACTGGCCAATACCCGAAGTCTCTAAAATAATTAAATCAAACCCAGAAGCCTTTAATATTTCAACAGCTTTGTTTACATGCTTCGACAAGGCTAAGTTGGATTGGCGGGTAGCCAAACTCCGCATATAAACACGTTTATCATTGATGGCGTTCATCCTAATAAGATCTCCTAATAATGCCCCGCCGGTCTTTCTTTTAGAAGGGTCAACGGAAATTATACCTACAGTCTTTTCGGGAAAATCCATTAAAAAACGCCTTACTATCTCATCTACCAAAGACGATTTTCCAGAACCACCAGTACCCGTAATACCTAATACTGGCGAAGCAGAAGCTTTGACCAGCTTAGCAACCTTGTCGAGTGCCTCTTTAGCGTTTTTCGGGAAATTTTCTGCGACAGAAATAAGTCTGGCTATAGCCTTATTATCTTTGGATTTTAATCCCTCCATTTCATTCGTCAATGATTCTCCCGTAGGAAAATCCGAACTTTTTACCAAGTCATTTATCATACCTTGCAGTCCCATTTCCCTGCCATCATCAGGCGAATATAATCTTGCAATGCCGTAGACCATTAAACTCTTAATTTCTTCGGGAGGTATAACTCCCCCACCACCACCGAAAATTTTTATATGATGACTATCCTTTTCTTTTAGAAGGTCGAACATATATTTAAAGTACTCATTATGTCCCCCTTAATATGATGTAATACAGATAGCATTGACGTCTTCTTGAATGGCCGTGTTTACCACTTCCTCGACACTACGGTCATGACCGAGATGAATAACCTCTACTCCCGTTGCCTGTATGATTCTCCTCATAATATTGATAGCTGCATCATGCCCGTCAAAAAGTGAAGCTGCGGTAACAATTCTAGTTTTATTATTCGGTTTGTAAACTGATAGCTGTTTCATAGTGAAGTGTTTAAAGCTTAGACCCTCTCTTAAATTTAAGTATTTTCATTATGCTCGAACAGCAGTAGCACTGTGGATAAATTATTATTTACAAGAAAACGGTGACTTATTTCTAAGGGTTTGAATAAATTGAAAACCACAAAAAAGAAAGATTTCCTAAAATTGATGTATTAAATGTAATTCCGGTCATAAGATTCTTAAATAATGGATATCCAAATATTAAACCCTGTATACTCTGGTCATTTCGCTACCTTTATACTATTATCTCTTGGCAATGCGAAAAAAAATCACAAGACTCACTCTTTTGATACTTGGTCTATTCCTAGTAGCATTAATACTTTCCAATTATATAATTAATTGTTTCGCAGAAGGCAAGACATACAGTTCGGTCTCAAAAACGCCCAAAAATAAAGTAGGCTTAATTCTGGGAACTTCTAAAAAGCTGAAAGGAGGAGCACCCAACCCTTACTATTCCAATAGAATATCGGCGACAGTTACTCTATTCAGAGCAAGTAAGATTGAATACATTTTGGTTAGTGGGGATAATGGTAGTATCTACTATAATGAGCCCACGACAATGAAAAAAGACTTAATAAGGGCCGGTATCCCTGAAGAAAGAATTTTTCTGGATTACGCCGGTTTCAGAACTTTAGATTCCGTATTCAGGGCCAAAATAGTTTTTGGGCTGCAAGAAGTAACCATTATTTCTCAAAAATTCCATAATGAGAGAGCTATTTATCTAGCAGCTAGAAAAGGACTGAACGCAATAGGTTATAATGCCAAGGACATCCCCTTGGAGGCGGGATTAAAAATACAGTTCCGGGAGTATTTTGCCCGGGTAAAGGTATTTTTAGATTTGGCCCTGAAAACCCAACCCAGGTTCTATGGAGAAAAAATTCTGATCCACTAACATCCAACTTTATTAGAAATAATGTCCAAAACAAAAGTATTGCTTAGAAACTTAGGTCCAGGCCTCTTATTTGCAAGCATGGCAATTGGCACTTCTCATCTTGTACTATCTACAAAGGCAGGGGCTAAATATGGGTGGATAATGGCTATACCCATAGTGCTGGCCAACATTCTAAAATACCCATTTTTTGAATTCGGTGTGCGCTACACCAGCGTTACCAACAAGACATTAATTGAAGGTTATTTAAATAGAGGCAAAGGCTATTTGTTATTTTATGCTTTCATTAACCTAATCACTACGTTTACTATTCTTGCCGCCTTATATACGGTAACTTCGGGTCTTTTCATTAACCTATTTAAGGTGACTGAATTTTCAGTAAGCAGTGTAGCCCTAGGTCTTTTTATGCTGATCAGTGCACTTTTGATTATAGGCAGATATAAGTTTTTGGAAGTAAGTCTAAAGTTTGTGGTAAGTATCTTGTTTTTAGCACTTATTGTAACTACGGCTCTGGTTGTAGCGCAAGGTCAAGTAGAACCTGTCGACGATTTTGTAGCTACTCCAATTTTTAATGAGGTTGGAATTTTATTTTTAATAGGCTTGATGGGTTGGATGCCGACCACAGTAGAAGCCTCTAGTTGGGTAAGTCTTTGGAGTATAGAAAAATGGAAAAACCAAGAAAAACCCACCCTTAAAGAATCGCTCCAAGAATTTAATGTTGGGTATGTCTTAACAGGAATCCTTGCTTTGTTTTTTATGGTGATCGGTTGGTTTACACTTTACGGAACCAATACCATTTTGAGTAATAATGCAGTTAGTTTCGCAGATCAAGTGGTACAATTGTTTACCACACATATAGGTTCATGGGCCTATATATTTATTGCCATCTCTGCTTTTGCAACCATGTTCAGTACTTGTATGACCGCGCATGATGCCGTGAGCAGGGTAAGTCTTGATATCATTGATTTACTATTTCCAACTAAAAAAGAAATAAAAACTAAAAGAAACTTTGCAATAATCGTTCTTTTACTAGCGGTTGTAAACTTTATCGTTATTGCGGCATTTGCAGCGAATATGGGAAATCTGGTCGCCTTGGCTACCTTTGTTTCTTTCGTTGTTGCTCCTATCATTGGATATATGAACCTAAAAATTGTAATGAGCAAGGATGTATCGAAGGAATATCGTCCGAATAGGAATTTACAAATACTTACTTACATTGGTATTTTGTTTCTATCCTGCTTTTCTATGTATTACTTCTATATCGTAATCGCTTAAGATCATACGAAACACCCGTAAGCAACTATTCAACAACCTCTATAAGCGTTCTTTCGTTCTGTTTATGAAGAAAATCTAGACAATATGCTCCGTTGGTACAATTATTCTTGATCTTTTCTTCCCCGTAACCTACAGCTTCAATAATATTATTGGAAGACAGACCATTTTTTAGAAGATAAATCTTAATAGCGTCCGATCTCCTTTGAGAAAGTTTTTTGTTGTAAGCTGAGCTACCTCTGCTATCCGTGTGCGTTTCTATTCTAAGCTTCAGTTGTGGGAATCTTTTGACCGCATCAACGACCTTATCCAATTCATTAATGACACTAGCATTTACCGTACTCTTATTCTTATCAAAATAAAACTTATTCAGTTTTAACACGGTTTTATCTTCTTTGATTTCTATTAAATCATCTAACAGAGCTAGACCCATGTTATAAGGACTTTTCTGTACTTCTTCCATTCCTTCTGCTGAATAAGCCGCTGAAAAAATAGAATAACGCTCTTTAGTAGCTTGAATAGTGACTTGTTCTTGCCAAGGAATTTCAAAAGAGAAACTACCATCTGCACTGGAATATACCTCTTTCAAGACTTCTCCCTCTCTACTTAATAACCTAACTTGTGCTTTAGATATCCCATCTTTAGAAGACAGATTGACCACTTTACCTTTTAGTCCAAAAGTTTTTAATCCTGGTGCTTCGCTTAGTTCAAAGCTATAGATATCGTCACCTCCCTTGCCCCCTGCCCGATTGGATGCTAAATAGCCCGTAAGCCCCTTATCACCGTCTTCTTTAATAATAAAGCCAAAATCATCCGCTTGTGAATTAATTCCTTCTCCTATATTCACAGGTATGCTATAAGATTCCTGACCTTGAATATTGGATTTATAAACATCCATACCACCTAAACCATAAAACACATCCGAAGAAAAATATAAACTTCCGTTATGTATAAAAGGGGCTATTTCATTTCCTGGAGAATTAATTCTAGGTCCCAAATTTATTGGCGCCGACATAATTTGTCCATTGTTCATTAAAACATAGTACAAATCGGTACCACCGTAACCGTCCTCAAAATTTGCCGAAAAATATAGTCTTTGGCTAGAAGCCTCAAAAAACGGATAGTAGAAAGAAGTACTTAAATCCTTTAGTAAAAAACGAAACTGACCGCTATCATATAGCATTCCTATGGCCAACGCATTTTTGCCGTTATCGTCAAAAGCCATTTCACCCTCCTGCGTATTGGAAAGTATATAGAAAAACCGATTCAGTTCTTCAGAAAAGAAAGGAGTAGATTTATGGAACTTGGACTCTGGAATCTTTGTGAAGGCAGCACTATTGATTACGTCACCGTCAGTGGCTATTTCACCAAAATAAATATCCAAATAAGATTCGCCCGAAGGCTTGTAAACCCCTTTAGATTTTTGAGGTCTACCACTGCTGAACAGAAGACTCTCTTTGTAGAATGCGGGAGAAAAATCCCCCTGCGGTGAATTTATGCTAAGGTTTGTGATATTAACTTCGTCCGGTTCTTCAGAAGCGCCCAAAAGCTCATAATTAAACGCTGCATTTTCTATCAATTCAGAAGACAACATAGGAGATTTAGACTTTAGAAATGCCCGAATCCTTTCCTTATTTTTACCTTTGGACATGCTTTGAAGCATCTTGTTAAAACGGTGCACAGACATTATGGTATCGTTTTTATTTACCTGCATGTACAATTCAGAGGCCTCATCGTATTTACCCGTTTTAAAGTAAGCATCTGCTAGATTGAGAACCTGGCTGTTCTTTAAAGGTGCCTTCGTTTTTTCCTTATTATATGCTGCAATAGCCGCTTCATATTGATAACCGTAAAAAAGGTTATCTCCCTTTGAATTTTTATTTTGAGCAAAAAGAGAAGAGGATATCACTAGAAGAAATACGATGAGTAATTTAAATTTCATATCCCGTTTATTTAAAAGAATCTTGGTGTATCAATCTGTTTTGGCTTACCCTTGGCATTTTTGTTCTTATTGTTCTTATCCGTGGAACTACCTCCGCCTTTTCCAAGGAAAAATTTCAATATAATTTCATGCGAACCATTATTAAATTCTCCCAACGCATTGGTATTATAATCGTACGAGTAACCAATAAATGTTCCACTGGAAATCTGAAAACCTGCCAAGCCACTAAATGCATTCTCCACACGATAGGAAACGCCGGCCGTAAAAACATTGGATATCAAAAAATTAGCTGAGACGTTAATATTCAGTGGTGCACCTTGAAGGGAATTAATCAAAAATGCAGGTTTAAATTTTAGGCCGTCCGAGAAGTTAAAGACATATCCTCCAATAAAGTTAAACTGCATTCTGTCCTCTACAATTGAGGCTACGTCGTCGTTATATACTCCTTCCGTTAAAAAGTTTGGAATGGAAGCTCCCAGGTACCAATTATCTCCATACAAAAACGTACCGGCCCCCACTGTAGGATAAAATCTACTCACGTTCTCTTCATTCAATGGTTCCCCAGGGTTTTCGAAGGTTCCTTTAGAGAAATCGATGTTCAAGAAGGAACCTCCTGCATCTAGACCAAATGAAAGTTTGGTTTCATCCGTTAAGTTTACTTGATATGAATAGGACAGGTCTGCATACGTCTGTGTCTGCGGGCCCAATTGGTCATTTACAACATTAATACCCAAGCCCATCTTTTCATTCTTAAAAGGCAAGTTGGTTCCGAATCGTATGGTTCTTGGAGCACCGGGGATATCTATCCACTGAGCTCTATACAATCCAGCGATTTCCGCATTTTCGACAGTACCCACATAGGCAGGGTTAAAACTCCCAATATTGTACATGTACTGAGTGTACTGCGGTTCTTTTTGACCGTACACCGTCGTGCCCACTGTTATAGACAAGAGTAAAAAACTAAGGACAAAAGTATATCCTGACTTATATATTTTACAATCCATAGTACCTTTTATCGTATCAATTGTATCCATCCCTTATCGGTTACCGGAATACCATTATTGATGGAATAGTTAAGTATGTAAAAGTAAGTTCCTTTTGGCGCATCTTTTCCCTCATAAGTACCGTCCCAAACGTCTGCAACTGGTTGGTTGGATACTGATTGGCTATCCACTTCAAATATTAGCGAACCATAGCGATCAAATATCTTCATACTATAAACGATATCCGCAAAAGAACGTGTATCAGTATCTTCTAAATTTATCCGTAACACTTCATTCCCGTCCCTTCCATTAGGTGAAAACTGATTATACAAAAACCCGGGATCTCGTCGCGTTCTCTCCAGTACTTCCACAGCAACTGTTGAAACGTTATCAGAAGCATCGCCGTCTCTAGGAGAGGAACGAAGCAATGATGCCGTATTACTGAAAGTACCTAAACTGGGAACTTCAACCGTAATCTCTAGCTCTGCCTCCTCGTTTCCTAAAAGTGTTTCTATTTCCCACTGACCTGTTGTTTGATCATAATTTCCGTTGGATGTACTATGGGAAATATAAACAAATCCTGAATCGATGTCCGTTGAAATTACATCCTCTATAACTATATTGGACACCATCTGATTCTCTGTAGATAAATTGGTAGCCACTATTTTAAAGGTAATAGTTTCTCCTAATAAAGGGTTATCGTTGTCTACTGATTTAATTACCGAAAGATTAATCCCCTCAGGAACTTCTATTTCCAGGATTACGGCAGCTTCATTATTCTCTTCATTGTTATCCAAAGGAAACGATTCTAGTAAAGTAGCTGTGTTGGAGTAAACACCATCTTCTAAAATAGTTACAGTTAACTGTAATTGCGCATTACCTAGAGGAGATAGTTCTAAAACGTCCCATTCCCCCGTTATTGGGTCATAAACATCATTGGTATTGCTTGTGACGTGGCTCATATACTCAAATCCCGTCTCTAGGAGCTCACCAATTTTTATTCCCAAAACCCTGCTATCCGATAAATTGTTAACACGAACCGTGAAAACCACCGTATCACCGATTACCGCATCCGGATCATCCACCACCTTAATAATTTCAAGATCAATAGGGTCTGGTTCACAATCGGGTGTTAAATTAGGGTCACAAGCATCTAATGGGTCAGTACCATTAGCCTCCTCATCCCCATCAGAAATACCATCTCCATCGGTATCACACAAACCGTTGGTATTATCTGGAATACATGGGTTAGCGTTTGCAGGATCCTGTTGGTCATTTACACCATCATTGTCAGAGTCCAAAACATTGGAATCCAAGGCATCTATGATACCGTCGTTGTCTTCATCCAATGGATTGTTGACATCCGGACCGGTTTCGTCCCCATCATTTATACCATCTCCGTCCGTATCCGGGTTATTCGGATCCGTTCCCAAAGTCGCTTCTTCGCCACCTAACAAACCATCCCCATCCGCATCCGTATCACAATCACTTACTGAAATGGTAACGTCTACAGAAACATCTGTACAGGGCGCCGTAGAACCCGTTGTTGTGTAGGTAAATACATAATTCCCGTCAGGTAAATCTGTGAAATCTACAGTATTATCATCACCTAAAACAATACTTGATGAAGGGTCAGTCGTTATGGCCCAAACACCGGCATCTTGACCTGATAATCTATCGTCCAAATCCAAGCTTACGGGTCCGTTAGCTGCAACACTACAGGCAGAGGCATCTGTAGCTATCCCAGCACTTGCCTGAAAACCGACCGTAGCAATAACCTCCTGCCTATCTGTAGCACAGCCATTTTCCACCGCTTCTGCGTAAAAAGATCTTGTACTGCTAATTGTGGGAGTAGTAAAACTTGTACCTGTAGCCAAAACAGTTCCTCCGGTCGGAACATCGTACCAGTTAATGGAAGCACCATCACTGGCCACTGCGCTGAGTAATACCGTACCGGTATCACATCTTTCATTATTGGTGACGCTCACTAGTGTTGGTGTCGTGTTAAGGGTAAGCTCAACTTCTATCGTTCCGCTGGCACAATCATCGTCAAAATTATTTGGTGTTCCATTATCATCTAAAAAGAACCCAAAGTAAGAACCATCGTTCGGCGGGTTAGCGACCTGAGCAGCCGTTAGGTATGCATTTTCATTCAATGGATTCGAGAGCGTACTCCATCTCAATTCTGTACCCGCAGGAGCGGTACTATTGGTGTAGTCGTTCAAACTAACGTCTATTACGTCACAAAACACTGTCGGAACCGTAGTATCCAATATTGGTGCAGGCGCACAATTATCATCATCGTTAATTGTTCCTATGGCGTCCCCGCCATCAGCTAGGGCAACGCCATTGGTCGGTGTGGCCAACTGCACAAAGAAAGTTTCTGTCTGTTCCAATAACTGATCGTTATTTATTGTTACGGAAATGGTCTCTATTTCCCCAGCGGTACCGGTAAAATTCAGCTCATCTGGCGTACCCGTATAATCCGTACCACCGCCGATTGCGGTATCATCAGAAAAGCTGTACGTTACTCTTGTACCTCCGTCCACGGCAATATCCAAAGTCACATCGAACTCTAAAACACCCGTCGCAACATCTTCGTTTACAGCTTGGTCTAAAATAGTTAGCGTAGCCCTATCATTATCATTGATGTTCACCGTAGCGGTCCGTGTTGGTGCAGCTCCCAATACGTAATTCGTCCCAGTAGCCAAATTCAAGATAACGGTTTCAACGGTTTCTTGAATGTTGTCATCCGTAGGGACTATGGAAATGGTACCCGTTTGTTGTCCCGTAGGTATCGTCAAACTTGTTCCAATAGTCGTATAATCCGTACCATTCATCGCGTTACCGGCACCAGTAGCAATGGTGTAATTAACGGTAATTGGTCCGCCTGATGTATTCGGTGCGCCCAAATCTATGGTAAATAGTCCCGTGGAGGTAGCCGGCGTATTTTCCGTAGCGCTAGCATCCGTTGCCACAATAGTTGCCGTTAGATTATCATTATCGGTAATGTTTACGGTGTCTGAATTATCTGGGTTCGCTGCAACTACGTAAGTTGTTCCAGAACCTAAAGTGATAGTAACACTTTCCTGTCCTTCTACAATGGTATCATCGACCGGACGTATCGTAATTGCTGCGGTCTGACTTCCATCTGGGATGCTAACACTAGAACCGATATCACCATAATCAGCAACGTTCGTTGCCGTTCCGCTAGCGGTAAAATTCACTATTACCGGATTACCCGTATTGTTCACAGCATCTAATCTCACCGTAAAGGTTCCCACTGCATTTGCCGGAGTATTCTCCGCGGCATCGGCGTCTGTTGCTGATATAGATGCTTCAAAAACATCGTTATCAGCAATATTTACGGTCCCAGTTCTAGTGGCAACAGCACCTAAGTCGTATCCCGTCCCAGTCGCCAAAGTAACTGTAACCGTCTCAGTGCCTTCTACCAAGAGATCATCGGTAGGAGTAACGGTTATCTCCGCAGTTTGGTCCCCATCAGCAATTGCTATACTCGTTCCGATATCCAAATAATCCGTGATATTGGTAGCCGTACCTGTAATGGTGAAATTTACTATGATGGGAGCCCCAGAGGTATTTGGTGTGCCTATATCAACGATAAATGTACCCTCCGTTGCCGGATTACCTTCTTCGGCAGTAGCCGAAGTTGCGGCAATGGTAGCTATATAACTATCATCATCGGCATTAGTTGCGTTGATGATTCCATCCGGTAGACCATCAAAAGCGTCATCACTAGCTGCATCGTCAACACTTACCGTTATCGTATAATTCTGGAGTCCGTCTACTATAGCATCATCCACACCTGTAACCACAACTCGCTGCGCAACATTAAAGTTTGCCGGAGTAAAGATAACCGAAGCAGGACTCACCGTAGCCTCTCCCGTATCCGAAGAGACAATATTCAGGACTACATTTGTCGTTGGTTGGCTAGTCAAAACCAAATCAAAATTTTCCTCGATATCCGGTTCAGATGTTTCTGTAGTTCCTCCAAGTTCCGTAATAGAAAAACCTATACTATCATTATCTAAATTTGTGACCGGAACATTTGCTACTGAAGCACCGTTTAAGACATTGTAATCCGCATCTCCCGATGTAACATTTCCTGTTATAATAGTGTAGGCAACATCTCCATCAGCAGTTAAATCATCGACACCAGTAACGGTGACAACTTCACCGGTATCCCAATCTGCGGCGGCTATTGTAACAGACGCGGGAACAATTCCCTCATCTGTATTATTACTGCTTAAGACTATACTGACGGTACCTGTAGGCTGACTTGTCAGCGTAACGGTAAAGGTAGCCTGCGTACCATCCTCACCAGTATCTCCGCTAATTGCAGATACATTGACACCAGCCACATCATCGTCCACGTTGGTAACCGTCAGTTGTGGTACATCACCACCCGTTAATCCATCATAAAATGAATCTGTGTTCGAGGTAACATTACCCGTGTTTATAAGATCATCGATATCACCATCTATAATATTATCGTCTACACCTGTAATTATCAAATCTACCCCCGTATTCCAGTTCGTATCGTCCAAAAATACAGCAGCAGGCCCAGAGGTTTCCGTAGCATCATATCCATTTATTAGAATTCTAACCTGATCGGTGGGTTCACTATCGAGTGTAAAGGTAAAGGTAGCTGTCCCGCCACCTTCAGTGGTATTACCCGTTAAGGTATTGACCGTTACACCAGCGACATCGTTATCTCTTATCCTTCCTCTTCCCACACCGTCATCTATGTCAACGCCTGCATCACTTGGCGTACCCAGAATAACCTCAAAGTCTTCATTGTCCACCTCATCAATGAAGTCGTCGATAATGGGTACAGTAATAGTCCGAGTTTCGCCTGCCAAACCTGCAAATACAAGGGCGGGACCTATGGTATTATCATAGTCCAAACCGCCGATGGCTTCATCATCATTGAAGGTATAACCTACCGTAAAGCCACCTGGAGCTATAGCATCTAGTGTTACGGTAAACACCATATTACCGACATCTTCATCCTCAGTCACATCATTAATGGACAGCTCTTGGGCCCTAACCAAGGTGGTAAAGAAAAAGAGTGGTAGCACAGCATACCAAAATGCAATAGGCTTTTTGATAGTAAGTAGATTTTGAAGGCCAAGCGTATTTTTCATGTTCATATCAGTTCTTTTGTCCACTCCATAGAATTATGACAAAAAGTAAAAAAGGGGTTTAATATTACTAAAAAAAATAGCTAAACCTTTAATTAACAGATTAAAAAAGGCTTTTTGGGTTGAAATACAGAATAGACCTATAAAAGTTATGATTCGAAAGTAGGAGATTGCGTTTGCGCGTTTGGCTCTATTTTCCGCACCAAACCCTGCAAAACCCTACCAGGCCCTATTTCCGTAAACATAGTGGCCCCATCTTTATACATGTTTCTAACACTTTGCGTCCATTTTACGGGTGCCGTTAATTGTAGAATTAAATTCTTTTTGATGGCTTCTGCCTCTGTAACGGGAGTAGTACTAACATTTTGGTAAATGGCACAAGTTGGCACGCCAAATTGTGTATCTGCAATGGCCGTGGCCAATTCTTCACGTGCCGGTTCCATTAAGGGAGAATGGAAAGCGCCGCCTACAGGCAACACTAAAGCGCGTCTGGCGCCTGCTTCCTTCATCTTTTCACAAGCTACATTGATAGCCTCGACCTCTCCCGAGATTACCAACTGACCTGGACAGTTATAATTTGCAGCTACGACCACTCCGGGAGTATCGGAACATATTTTTTCTACAAGTTCATCTGCTAAGCCCAAAACCGCCGCCATTGTACTTGGTTGCAATTCACATGCCTTTTGCATGGCCATAGCTCTTTGCGAAACTAATTTCAACCCATCTTCAAAAGACAATGAGTTGTTTGCCACCAAAGCTGAAAACTCACCCAAAGAATGGCCTGCAACCATATCTGGCTTAAATGATTCACCCATAACTTTAGATAGGATAACGGAATGCAGAAAAATAGCAGGCTGTGTCACTTTTGTCTCCTTGAGCCCTTCCGGCGTACCGTTGAACATCACTGCGGTAATATCAAATCCTAAAATATCGTTTGCTTTCCCAAACATATCTTTTGCAAGAGACGATTTCTCATAGAGGTCTAGTCCCATACCTACGAACTGAGCTCCTTGTCCCGGAAATATATAAGCGTTCATAATTTTTGATTTAGAGGGCAAAAATAAGGATATAATATTCACCCACAAATAACCGTATCATTCGAAAAATAGATACGCTACCCCCTTTCATTTGAACCATCCTGAATATGTTATATAAGCTTCTGCAATGCGGTTAATCTCTCCCGTACTCAATTCCGGACTAATATCCTTGATTTTTTTGGCAGGCATCCCTGCGTAAATGGTTCCCGATGGTACATGGGTTCCTTTGGTCAATACCGCACCGGCAGCGATGATACAATTAGACTCAACGACGCAATCGTCCATGATAATACTACCCATACCCACCAATACATTGTCCTTAATAGTGCAGCCGTGTACAATGGCATTGTGTCCTATTGATACGTTATTCCCTATCGTCGTTGGCGCTTTTTTATAGGTACAATGAACTACGGCTCCATCCTGCACATTTACTTTGTCTCCCATCTTTATAAAATGAACGTCTCCCCTTAAAACAGCATTGAACCAGATGCTACATTGGGCCCCCATGGATACCTCGCCAACTATAGTAGCATTTTCGGCAATAAAACAATCCTCTCCTATTTTTGGCGTATGACCACGTACTGATTTTATCATGTTGCTATTGTATATTTTAATCGAAGTAAGCAAGAAACTCTTTCTTTTTTGAGGCAGAGACCATTAGTTCCTTTCCATTGGATATCATAACACTACCGCCTTTACCTCTCCTATATTTGACCACTTCATTAACGTTCACAAGATACGATTTATGGACCCGTGCAAAAGGAAAATTAGATAGGGCCTCCTCAAAATACTTTAAAGTCTTACTCACTAAAATCTTCTTGTTCTCCAAGAATATTTCCGTATAATTATCATCTGCTTTACAGTATAGGATTTCCTCTATATTCAAAACTTGGAATCCATCTTGTTGGGGAAGCGTCAACTTACCACGTACTCCTTTCGATTTGGAATTCAAGACGCGTTCCTGTAGTTTATTTTCCTTTTCTTTCACCTCAAGTACGTAGTCTACAGCTTTAATAAGTTCATCAATATTTATTGGTTTCATCAAATAATAGGCCGCATGCTCATTCAGCGCATCCTTAGCATAGTGGTCATACGCGGTTACAAATACTATTTCAAAACTACGTTCAGGTATTTTTTCAAGAAGGTCAAAGGCATTTCCAAAAGGCATTTCTACGTCCAAGAAAACCAAGTCCAGATTATGGTTGCCAATAAGTGTAAGACCTTCCTTGATTGATGCGGCCTCACCTACTAAATCCACTCTTGGGCAATATTTTTTCAAGTAATTCCTTAAAATTTCCCGACTATTGGACTCGTCCTCGACTATTATGGCTTTTAAATTCATTTATCCTTCTTTATGGTAAAAATTACTCTGGTACCTTGACCAGATTCCATTAAATCGGTGATTACAACGGCTACCTTATCCTTATACATATCGTTTAAAATGGCCACTCGCTGTTTTATATTACCCATGCCCTTAGACTTTTGCTTTTTCTGGTTTGCAGTCTTAAGTTCTGCTGATCTTCTTCTTCCAATGCCATCATCGGTAATACTAATCTCTAGTGCTCTTTCACTTTTCGATGTTACATTAACCTTAAGAACACCTTTATCCTTTTTATATCTTAGCCCATGCCAAATAGCATTTTCTATATAGGGTTGTAGCAACATCGGCGGTATTTGAAACGAAGAAATATCGACATTATCATCAATTTTGATTTCGTAATCAAACTTATCCGGAAATCTAGAGTGCTCTAATTTTATATACAATTCTAATAATTGTAATTCTTTTGCCAGGGGAATAAAGTCCTCTTCCGAATTTTCTAGCACTGACCGCATTAGTGTTGAAAATTCACTTAAATATCTATTGGCACTTCGTTCGTCGCTTTTTGCGATATAATTGTTAACGGAATTAAGTGCATTGAAAATAAAATGAGGGTTCATTTGGGATCGCAAAGATTTGAGCGCTAATAAATTATTGGCCAGCTTTTGCTGTTGATTACTTCTATAAAAAAAGAAAGCCGCCAAACCGGTTAGCAACAGTCCCACAATTAAGGAATAGATTACCCAACGTTGACGTTTATAGCTCTCCTCAGATAGTTCTTGTTCAGTCAAGGCCAGATCATACTTGCTTTGAGATAGCTCCCGCTCTTGTTCCAGACCAGTTATTCTGCTTTGCGTTGCTGCTATTTCACGATTAAAACGGGCCGCTCTAGAGATTTCCTGCTCTTTTCTTATATAAAGGGTATCTACCAAGGTAACATAGGATTGATAGGTCTCTAATGCTTTGTCAAAATCCCCGTTAAACTCATAAACTTCTGATAGTTTACGCGTGGCATCTTTTTGTACGACCAAGTCGTTCTCGGAATCCGCTTCTACAATACTTCTTTCCAAATAGGGAATTGCTTCACTGTACTTATCTTGGGCTATGTACGCATTCGCTATTTTGTAATTAATGCGTTGCGCGGTTATCGTGTCGCCCATTTCTTGCCTCCTAGCTTTACTTTTGGGAAAATTGAGTTTATCCAGTTCCACCAAACTATTCTTACGCAAAGCGATCTCTTCATTAAATTGACTTTTTTTATTATAAAAATCCGCCACCTTCTCCTTTTCCTGTAAAGCGCGCTTAGGAGCAAGTTTATTTGCCAATTCAAGTGAATTGCCATAATAGGCTTCTGCCTCCATCAATTGATTTCCTTGCGAATAAGCATCAGCGATCTTAGAATTTAAATCTGTCATCTTGGGCGTAATCTGGTTCTTTGTGGCCACCTTTAGTCCTTCGTTATAAAAGGAGACAGCAGCTTTGACGTCATTTAAGCCCTTTTTAATATCTCCTAAAAGCTCAAATAAAGTAACCCGTTGGTAGGGTACCATATTTTGTAACTCCATCAACAGGTCAAGAACTTTATCAGCCTCTTGGTACTGTTTATTAACAATCAAGGTTTCCCCCAATAAAAGGGAGGTTTTTATTGATTTGTTGGCTTCAAGGGCATCTTCAAAATTATCTATGGCCAAGTCATACTGTTTATGAAAAAGATATATTTCTCCCAAAGCGGTTAAAGATTTTGCCAATTCATTTTTATTGCCTCTACTACCTAAAACGGCGATGGATCGTGCAACGAAATCAATACTCTTCGCAATATCTTTTTTCTTGTAAGTTTCGGCCGAATCCAGTAAGGATTGATGTTTAGAAGCTTCACGTTTGGAAATTCCAACAGTACTACTCCTCCTATTTCTGGGAACATAATCCTCAACAAGTACCTTAATATCCTCATCACTCTTAATTACATACTTCACCGTTTCAAAATCCGAATCCTTCACAGTTAATTCTTCGCCTTTGGCCGTTCTAATTTTAAATTCGCCAAGGCCGTTCGTTACAGTATACTCCCCCGAGCTCGTTGATATGGAAACTCCAGAAATAGGCTGTGATGATACCTTTTCCTGAACTATTCCCTTCACCACGAATTTTTTGACGCTTCCTCCCTGTTGTGAAAAACAAGTATGAACGCCTAGCAAAACAAAGAGTATATATATGAACAGATTTTTCATAAGGTCTAATTACTGTAAACTTAGCTGATTTTATGATTACTTAAAAATCGATTCTACATCAAAAAGCCTATAAAAATTGACCATTTGGACCTTTTACACAGCCGGTGATTGCTTTTACTCATTCAATAGGCCTATTCCCTCAAAGCCATTATTTCATGAAAAAGTTTGCAGTTAGATTTATCCCAAAATAAAAACGAAAAGATGAAAAATTATCAAAGAATAGCAGCCTTGAGCCTAATGACATTAACGCTATCGTTCACCTATGGATGCGAACTTAGACCAAAGACAGAAAAAAAGCCTTTTTTAGCTGAAGTAATGAAACCTGACGAAGCAACTAAAAAAAACAACACTGTTAAAATTGCGCTTCTATTGGATACAAGCAATAGTATGGACGGACTTATTAACCAAGCAAAATCTCAACTCTGGGATATCGTAAACGAATTTACACACGCCAAATGTGGTAATGAAATGCGACCGGAATTACAAATCGCCATCTATCAATACGGGAATGATGCCCTTTCCTCTGGGGAAGGCTACATACAACAAGTACTGAACTTCAGCGATGATTTAGATGAGATTTCTGAAAAACTCTTTTCATTGACAACTAACGGTGGAGAAGAATATTGTGGAGCGGTCATCCAAACCTCTTTAAAGCAGTTAGAATGGGGTAAAAATCCGGATAACCTAAAAATGATATTTATTGCTGGTAACGAACCGTTTAATCAGGGAAAGTTGAATTATAAGGATGCGGTAACCAATGCTAAGGAAAAGGATATTGTTGTGAACACCATCTTCTGTGGCAACTATGAACAAGGCATACAATCTAACTGGAAAAGTGGCGCTGCGCTGAGCGGCGGAGAATATATGGCGATTGACCATAATAGGCAGGTAGTCCATGTGAGCACCCCTTATGATGACATCATTATAAAGCTTAACTCGAAACTGAACAAAACCTACCTTGGGTACGGCTCCTTGGGTGCATCCAAATTTGAGGCCCAAGCAATGCAGGACAATAATGCCATGGAAATGGAAGAAGTTGTTGCTGTAAAACGAGCCGTGAGCAAAAGCTCGCGTCTTTACAATAACAAAAAATGGGACTTGGTAGATGCTTCGGGAGATAAGACATTTGATATAAATTCCCTTGATGATAAAGATTTACCTAAAGAGTTACGTGGAAAATCGAAGACCGAAAAGATTGAATTTATAGAAATGAAAAAATCCGAGAGAGAAGAGGTTCAAAAAGAAATAAAGGCTTTGAATGCCAAAAGACTGGCCTATATTGCTAAAAACCAAAAGAATGAAAGCGAAGATGGCTTAGAGGGTGTCATGTTAAAGGCAATCAAAAGGCAGGCCTCAGCAAAGAACTATATTTGGGAATAAAACAATTTTTATGGTACTATTGGAGGCTCTTTCTTTAACGGAAGAGCCTCTTTTTATTGTGCCGCCGGACAGTAACAGTCGTACTTACGTTCTGCTTGACCAAAATCGTACCCCAATGTAATCTGATGAAAACCACCATTATCAAATCTAACATCCCCGGTTTGATAAGAATAATTGTAGGACACCAGAAAGTTTTTAATATTGGCGCCGATTATCGGTGTGATCAACTGCAGTCGTTGCTCACCAAAACCACTAGCTGTCTGGAACTGAGCCCCGTCAAAACTTCTTCTGTAAGATAGACCGCCCCAAATTCTACCGAAATCAACATCACGGTATACCTTGGCGTTGATGTCTATGGTTTTCTCTTCGGTAAACTCCGTCAATTGAAATAGTACAGAAGGTTCTACTTGCCATTCACTTCTTCCAAAAACGTATCCTGCCGAAATGAGGTACCTTCTAATATTATCAATAACCAACTGGTCGGGATTATCTTGTCTATCTCTATAATAAATATTTCTTCTGCTACCCGTTAAAGCGTTGATTACTGCAAAATGCGCATAAAATTCCATGAAGTTATAGGATAAACCCAAATCAACATTGAAATAGGATGCACTCAATTTTATACCCGCTATTGCAGGGTCTTGCAATACAGACCTAAATTCACTTTCGTCAAGACTACTCTGTAAAATTGTACCACTTAAACCAAAAGATAACTGATTTAGGGCCCTTACATCGTCCCCACCCATTCTAAGGTGATGTGCATAAGTAAGTTTCATTCCTGTTTGCGAATGATATCCATTGGCATCGTTGAAAACAATTGCTCCTACTCCGCTGGGTCCATCACCTAATCTAAAGTGAGCATTAACTGTCTGCAAACTGGGCGCATCTTCTACGTCAAACCATTGCTTTCTCGCAGTAGCCCTAATTTTACCTCCCTGACCAATCCCTGCCATTGACGGATATACTAGATAGTAATTATCGGACAGGTAATCAAAATATACGGGTATACCTTCCTGTGCAAAGGACTTTAGACCAAAGGCAAGGAAAGAAAAAATGATCAGTAGCTTAAATTTCATCTTAGGAAATGAGGAAATAGGTTCAATATTCGCTAAATATAAAGTATAACGACGTAATGCTAACAATATTATATGAGCTTTAACTTAGATTTCCTTCGTATTTTTGTTTAAAATTCTATAGCGATGAAAGAGTACACCATTACGGTTGTAAAAACCAACAATCCTACCATACTTAAATTTGAAACGAACCATCTTCTCGTTAAACGTAAGAACTACGAGTATAAAAACATAGACGAGGCCCAAAATGCTCCGCTGGCGCAACAACTTTTCCACCTTCCATTTATCAAGACAGTTTATGTGTCGGGTAATTTTATCGGTCTGGAACGCTATGATATCGTAGCCTGGGAAGACGTAAAAGATGAAGTAGCACAGCAGTTAGTGGAGTACCTCAATGCCGGCGAACCTGTTGTTATCGAAGAAGATACAGACAAACCAATCGCCATTACGGTCTATGCTGAAGTTACACCGAACCCGGCGACCATGAAATTCGTTGCAAGTAAGAAAATTGTTGGTGCGGCCTACGAATTTAAGAATATTGATGAAGCCAGGATGTCTCCTTTAGCGATGGAGCTGTTTCAACTACCGTTCGTGAAAGAGGTATTTATTGATGAAAATTATGTTTCGGTATCCAAATATGAGGTAGCCGAATGGGAAGATATTACCTTAGAACTAAGAGAGCTTATACGTAATTTTATAGCTCAAGGTAAAGAGATTGTTCTAGGAAATGCCAAATCCGCTGGGAAAGAGGACACCAAGGAAACGACTGCTGTTACAGTGGAAGAAAATCTAGATGACACTTCTAAAGAAATCATCGATATTTTAGAAGAGTATGTTAAGCCGGCCGTAGCAAGTGATGGTGGTAACATTCTTTTCAAATCCTATGAGCAGGAAACAGGTAGGGTAAATGTGATACTGCAAGGTGCCTGTAGCGGTTGTCCGTCTTCGACTTTTACTTTAAAAAACGGAATAGAAACCATGTTAAAGAATATGATGGGTGATAAAATAAATGAAGTTGTAGCCCTAAACGGCTAAAAAAACCAACAGATGCATTGAGCTTTCTTTCATAAAATTTAGTACTTTGTAAAAAATATAAAAACACTAATTATGGCAGTTTTAAAAGTAATAGAAGTATTAGCGAATTCAAGTAAGAGTTGGGAGGACGCGGCCAAGAATGCAGTAGACCAGGCCTCAAAATCTGTAAAGAACATCCGTTCCGTATATTTAAACGAGCAAAGTGCCACCGTTGAAGACGGAAAAATGGTTGATTACCGCGTCAATGTAAAAATCACTTTTGAAGTAAAGTAAGCCTTACTTCAACAAGACAAAAAGCACCAACAGGTGCTTTTTTTATACCCCAGTTTTAGCGTACGACCTGTAGCTATAATTTAGAATTGAACTATGCAGCAAAAATATACCAATAACCTTATTAAAGAGACCAGCCCCTATTTGCTACAGCACGCGCACAATCCTGTTCATTGGGAAGCGTGGAACCCCACTGTTTTGGCAGAAGCAAAAAGGAACAATAAACCCTTGCTCATTAGTATTGGCTACGCCGCCTGTCATTGGTGCCATGTTATGGAACATGAATGTTTTGAAGACGAAGAAGTTGCAAAAGTGATGAATGAAAATTTCGTCAATATTAAAATTGATAGAGAGGAGAGGCCTGATATTGACCATATTTATATGGATGCATTACAGATGATGACCGGTAGTGGCGGTTGGCCGCTGAACATTATCGCGCTACCGGACGGGAGACCTTTTTGGGGCGCCACCTATGTAAAGAAAAAAGAATGGACCACCGTCCTTTCGCAGTTAAGCGAGCTTTATAAGACAGAACCGAATAAGGTAATCGGCTACGCTGAAAACATGGCCCAAGGTATAAAGCAGATAAACCTTATCGCAACTAATACCGACACTGATACCTATTCTTTAGACCGGTTAAGGAAATGTGTGGAAAAATGGTCCGGTTATTTTGATACTTTTCTAGGCGGATATAGGAGGGCTCCAAAATTTATGATGCCCGTGAATTTAGAATTCTTATTGCACTACGCCGTAACTCAAAAAAACGAGTCCATCATGGATTATGTGGATACTACATTGACCCGAATGGCATATGGTGGAATATTTGACCATTTAGACGGAGGTTTTTCCAGGTACGCGGTTGATACCAAATGGCACGTGCCCCATTTTGAAAAAATGCTCTATGACAATGGACAGCTCACTAGTCTCTACGCAAAAGCATATGCCTTTACAGGGAACGCCCACTATAAGGAGGTAGTGGAAAAGATAATTAATTTTGTCACCACAGAACTAAAAAGCAAAAATGGAGCCTTTTACTCCTCTCTCGATGCAGATAGCCTAAACGACCATGAAAAACTTGAGGAAGGTGCATATTATGTTTGGAAGAAAGAGGACTTACAAGATGTACTCAAGGAAGATTATCCTCTTTTCGAAGATTACTACAATATTAACTCCTACGGTCTTTGGGAACATGAAAACTATGTTCTGATAAGGGATAAAGCGGACAATGAAATTGCCGTAAAGCATCATATTGAAATCTTAGAGTTACAAGCCAGAATAAAAAGAAGTTTACAACTACTCTCGGAAGAACGCAAAAAAAGAGCGTACCCCAGACTGGACGATAAGATTCTAACCTCATGGAACGGTTTAATGCTTAAAGGTTTGGTAGACGCCGCCAGATATATTCAAAATGACAGTTATTTATCATTGGCATTAGAGAACGCTGAATTCATTCTAAAAAACCTAACAAAATCAGACGGAAGTCTTTATCATAGTCGCAAGGAGGGAACCAGCACAATTAATGGGTATTTAGAAGATTATGCTTCCGTCATAGATGCCTTCATAGGCCTCTACGAAATTACGTTTGACGAAAAATGGTTGTCCACGGCCAAGCAGCTAACGGACTATTGTACGATAAATTTCTTTGATGATAAAAGTGAGCTATTCTTCTTTACTTCGAAAGAGGATGACATCCTTATTCGCAGAACTTTAGAGACTTCAGACAACGTTATCCCGGCCTCTAATTCTATAATGGCTTTAAATCTGCTGAAACTTTCAAAATTCTTTCCGGAAACAAAATACAGGACCGTCTATCAAAATATGCTTAAAAACATACAGCCAAATTTTGATGAAAATCCGCAAAACTACGCGAATTGGTTGCATCTTGTTCTCTTTGAAAATTTACCGTTCTATGAAGTCGCTATTGTTGGCGATAGTTATAAGGAGAAGGCTAGAACAATCGCCAAAAATTACTTGCCAAATACGATTTTTGCCGGAACGCAAGAGAAAAGCGAGTTGCCCCTACTGAAAAACAGATTAGTTAAGGGTGCTACTCAAATTTATGTCTGCCAGGAAGGAAGTTGCAAGTTACCGTTAACACATACAAAAGAAGTTTTAACGCTTTTACGTCTAAACAACTATCATTAACAATAGTTTAAACAAATTTGCTTGTCAGGCCCTACTCAAATTTCCAACTTTGCAATTCAGTATAAATAAATAAAACTTATGGAAGAAATTACCGATTATAAAGTACATATAAAGAAGGCAATTGATTGGCTTTGGAACGCCCTGCCAAACATCGTTTTGGCTATCATCATTCTGGTTGCAGGAATCTACTTAATTAGACTTATCAATAAACTTGTTCGAAAGTTTTTTCAGAAAAAAGACTATGACCTTGCCTTGGAAACCTTTTTACAAAGCTTTATCAACATAGCGCTAAAGATTATTCTATTCGTGGTAGTCATATCCCAACTAGGCGTACAGACTACATCATTGGCCGCGATATTAGGAGCGGCCGGACTTGCTATTGGACTTGCCCTCCAAGGGTCCCTTTCCAATTTTGCTGGCGGCGTACTTATTCTTTTATTTAAACCGTTTAAAGTCGGTGATTTTATTTCGGCCCAAGGTGTGGATGGAACCGTAAAGGAAATTTCCATCTTTACGACCAAAATAAACACGTTTGGGAATCAGGTTGCTATTGTTCCCAACGGACAGCTTTCCAACAATAATATTGTTAATTATAGCGCTGAGAGCACTCGAAGGGATAAAATTGATGTCGGTATCGGTTACGGGTCCAATATTAAAAAAGCAAAGGATATTATGCTGCACATTTGTAGCGACTGTGAACATATTTTAAAAGAACCCGCTCCCGAAGTGTATGTTGGGGCCTTAGCAGACAGTTCGGTAAACCTGACCCTACGTTTTTGGGCAAATAACGAATTGTTTTGGCCAGCACATTTTCATGTTATGGAAGAAATAAAAAACAGGTTCGATGCGGAGGGTATAGAAATTCCTTTCCCACAACGTGTAGTTCATGAAGCAAAGGCCTAAAAAATTAACTTTACATATAAAACTTCCAAGCCAAATAGGGTTTGGGAGTTTTTTATTTTTTCTTGGTCTGTAATATAAAATCTTTTAAATAGTAAGGCTCAAAGTACGCTACATCCTCAAATTCTTTTAGTGCATATTTCTCATACGCTAGCGACACCATTTCCTTTGACGAGGGTTGTACCGCTGTATTGTAACTGATGTTCGAATTCTTTAAAGTGGCAGCTATCTTTTCAGCACCGTTCCCTAAGATGTGAACGGTATGGTCCCGATAGTACTCCTTAAAAGAGTGCTCATCTATAATTTCGGCCTTTGTTGTCCTTATCTCGTTAAGATCCGCATCGAATATGGTCGCGTAAACCTCCATTCTTCTTGCGTCCAATACCGGAATTATATAATCCGTTTGAACTTCTCTGGCTTGGGAAGCGATATTTTTTAACGTAGGAATAGCGATTAACGGAATATCCAGTGCATAACACAGCCCTTTAGCAGCGGACACCCCTATGCGCAGGCCCGTATAAGAGCCTGGACCCTTACTAACGGCAACGGCGTCAACATCCGTCATCATAAAATCAGCCTCCTCCAAACACTCCTGGATAAATATATGAAGTTGTTCCGAGTGGGAATAGTTGGGTGTATCGTTCTCCCGTGATGCCAAAACCCTATTGTCCTTAGCAAGACATACGGAACAATTGGTCGTAGCAGTTTCCAAGTTTAAAATTAATCCCATATTTCAAAGGTACAGCATAGACCCAACAAGAAAAAGCCTGCAAATTACTGTTGCAGGCTTTTACATTGAGTTGAGTTAGCTTAGTCTAATGAAAGAGGTATCCCGTAGAAGAACTCTAAAATTTTTAATCGGAAAATATAATCATATTTCGCTCGAATTACACTTGCCTCGGCATTATCGACTCTAGCCTGTGCTTGCCCGAAGTCAAAGGCATTCAACAAGCCTACTTCGTAGCGTTCTTTAGCATAGTCGTAAGCAAGCCTTTGTGCTTCCAAGGTTTTTTGAGTTGCTTCAAAAGTCTTTCCAAAAGTTTTAACGTTTACATGAGCCTGTTGAATGGTATTTTCAAGTTCTAATTTGTTTTGCTCCAATTGTAATTCTGCTCTTTTAACGCCTATTTTTGATCGCTTCACATTGTTTTCTGTAGCAAAACCATTGAATACTGGTATGTTTAATTGAAAACCGTAAGAAGTACCGTCATTTAACCATAACTGATCTATAAAATCCGGTCTAAACGTGGTAACACCACCAAAACCATCCGGTGCACTTCTAAATTGATTTGTATAAAATGTATTGTATTGAAAAAACGTACTAAGTGTTGGATATCTGGCTCCTTTAGCTATCTGCAAATCTTTTTCAGCCAAATCAATGTTTGCCTCTGAAAACTTAATATCGTTTCTAAAAGTAAGCGCTTTAGCATATATTGATTCAGGGGAAGTAGACATAATTTCTGAAGGTGGCACCTCATAAGATTCCTCCATAACGTCAAAATTTTGATAATCCGTAATCTGAAGTAATTGAGCCAAATTAATGCGTGAAATCAATACCAAAGCCTCACCATTAATAATTTGTTGTTCTTGTGTCGCAGCGGTTGCCTCTATTTCCAATAAATCACCTCTAGGTAGCACTCCTGAATCTACCAACTCTTTTGTTCTATTTACATCTTGCTTTGTAATCTCGTACTGGGCTTGCGAAACCTTTAAGGCCTCTTTATTGGATAAAACCTGTAAATAGGCTTCGGCAACATTCAAGCTAATATCATCCTGCAAATCATCCAATCCATATTGTGTAGCTATTGCGCTCAATTTTGCGCGTTGTAATCTATACAGATTCTGCATACCATCGAAGATGGTCATGCCGGCATTGATTCCAGCTGATGTCGAAAAAATTTGACCAGGTTCAATGATGTTCGTGTTTGGGTTGGTAACCAGACCAGAACGCTCACTAACAGTAGTATTTGCATTGAGGCTTGGCAGAAAATTACCTAAAGCGTCAGATTTATCAATTTTTACATTTTCCAAGTCCAGTTCAAATTGTGCCACACTAAGGTTATTTTCCATGGCGTACTCCACACATTCTTGCAAGCTCCATTGTTTGCTTTGCGCCAAGGTGGTTGCTACTGCAGCAAAAAGCAATATGATGGTTGATTTAAATTTCATTTTGTGATTTTTTTGATTCGTATTATTGATTGATGATTACTCTTCTGTCTCCTCGCCTTCTTCGCCCTCTTCTTCTCCTTTTTTAACAGGCTCGGTCTTGTTCCACTGCTTTACTTTGTCTTCTTCTGATAACCCGGATAGAATCTCTACGTTTACTCCGTCCGAAATACCTATCTCAATATCCCTTCTTTCAAATTCCTGCTCTCCCGTTGCTACCTCTACATAGGGCTTATCTGTTTTCTTGTCAAATTGCAACAAGGCCTCTGGAACCACCATTACGCTATCTCTCCTATCCAAAACCAAAGATGCATTCGCACTATAGCCTGCCCGTATAAGAACATCGTCATTGACCTCAACGTCTCCCTCAATTTTGAACTGAACCGCACCGGTCTCTTCAACTCCCTTGGGTGCTATGAACTTTAACTTGGCATCGAACTCTTCGCCCTCTATGGCTCCAAGACTAATTTTTAGCGGCATTCCAATCTTTAATTTACCCACTTCACCTTCATCTACTTTACCTTCAAAAATCATTTTGCTCAGATCCGCTATGGAAGCGATGGTAGTACCGTCATTAAAATTGTTACTCTGGATTACCTGATCCCCTTCCTCGACAGGAATTTCTAAAATCGTACCATCTACGGTAGCTCTAATATTTGTATTTGCACTTGAAGAACCTCCTGCTGAACCTCTTCTAATGATTTGATAATCCGCACGGGCATTCTTTAACTCCTGCTCGGCCTGGTTATAGCTCAATTGAAGGTTATTAAAATCCTGACTGGAAATAACACCTTTGTCAAAAAGCGCCTTATTACGATCGTATTCAATTTTGGTATTGTTCAAGGCCAGTTCGGCGTTCCTTACCCTACCATTAGCTTGGTTCAATGCTTGTTCATTGGGAACTACCTTGATTACAGCAATGAGTTCACCTGCTTTTACCTTTGCTCCCTCTTCTAGATA
Source organism: Maribacter sp. 4U21 (assembly GCF_002742365.1). NCBI lineage: Bacteria > Pseudomonadati > Bacteroidota > Flavobacteriia > Flavobacteriales > Flavobacteriaceae > Maribacter > Maribacter sp. 4U21. Next base: position 175,900 of record NZ_MDGN01000054.1, on the reverse strand, counting down.
TATCTTATCGATGATACCAGAAATTTGAGGTTTAATCTCAATTTCATCCTCCGGAATCACTTTACCCGTAGCAACGGTTTTCTTTTCAATATTGGCTTTAAAAGGTTGCGATGTTTCATAAACAATGGAAGACTTACTGTTACTATTTATAAAGAATACTGCCGCCCATAAAGCTCCTAGAACTAAAATTCCAATTAATATGTATTTAACAATCTTGTTCATTTTAAAGTGTATTAGTTTTTATTTTGGTTTTGTTGTTTACTATTCTTCTCGTAATGCGTCTATAGGTTTTATACTTACAGCTCTCTGTGCAGGAATTAGCCCTATCAAAGTACCCAGAACTACCATAATCGCCAATGCTCCCAGCACCAATGGAATGGGCACTGTAGGATTGGTATAGGGAAAATCTACACCTTGCGTAAAACTGTTTATGGCGCTTAGTACTAGAGCTCCCAGTATTATCCCTATGATTCCCGCAAGCATGGTCAAGAAAACGGATTCTAGGATAATTTGATTTCTAACCTCAGCAGGAGTGGCGCCTAGCGCCCTACGAACACCCAATTCTTTCGTTCGTTCCTTGACCGATATCAAAAGGATATTTCCAATACCTATAACGCCCGCTAAAATTGTAGCGATACCTACGATTAGGGATAAAAAGGTCATTCCCTTGGAGAATCCCATAATTTTATTGAAAATCTCCCCTAGGTTAAACGATCCAAATGCTCTCTCATCCTCAGGGTCTACCCTGTGGATACTCTTCAGGGTCGCTTTCACATTTTCTTCCGCTTGCACCACATCGGCATCATCATAGGCAGCAATGGTTAACCACCCCACATTGTCCGCAGTATTGTACAACTTTCTATAGGTGGTAAATGGTACGAAAATATCACTGTCACTTTCAAAGCCGCCACCCGGTGTGAACTTATGAACCCCGACAACCTGAAAATAGATATCGTCAATCCTGATGTATCCTCCAATAGGATTTTCACCTTTCTCGAACAGTTCTTTTTCCGTTCGTTCTCCGATTACACATACTTTTCTGGTCTGTTCTATATCTTCATCGTTGATAAACCTACCTCCGTCATAAATTTTCTTGGTCGCTATTTTAGTGAACACCGGAAAATCCCCGTACACCGCATAATTCCCAGATTTCTGGCCACGAACCACCAAACCTGGGGCATCTCCGAAAACACCTTTAGCATTTCTTGGAGCTATATAGTTTATTTCCGGGATACGATTTTTTAAAACCTCAACATCCCCCAATTTCAACTGCAGTTGTCTTCCCGTCTTAAAACCGTCGTAAGGAACACTTGTACTTTGTGCCCAAACGAACATACTGTTCATGGCCACACTTTCAAACTGCCTCTCAAAACCATTGTCCAGTCCCTTCGCGGCACCTGACAAGCCTATATAAATAAATATTCCCCATAACACGCCAATTATCGTAATAATGGTCCGTGTTTTGTTCTTGCTAATAGAACCGAATATTTCCTGCCATGTATTTCTATCAAAAATAAATTTCATATCATTCGTCTCTTAGTGCAACAATAGGTTTTATTCTAGCGGCCCTTCTAGCAGGAATATATCCCGCAATAGCACCAAAAATGATTAGTGTTACCGTAGCAAAAATGGCGGTCCCTGTATTTATAAATGGATTGGTTATAAAATAATCCGCTAGTTTTTCTCCAAGGGAACTAAGTAGGGCTACTCCCAAGAGCATACCAACGAAACCGGAAATGGTAGTAATAAAAACAGACTCCAATAGAATGGTACTGATAACGGATTTTGGCGTTGCCCCCAAGGCCTTACGAATACCCAGTTCCTTGGTACGCTCCTTTACTACAAATACCATGATATTACTTATACCAATAATCCCAGCTATAATGGTCCCGAAGGCTACTATAGATACAATTAACTGTAAAATACCCGCAAACTGTTGATTTTGTTTTAACTGGTCGGCAACATTCCTGATGAAAAGTCCGTTTTGGTCCTCTGGGTTGATGAATTTTTTATTTCTAATAAATTTGTCCAAGCTTCGTTGAAAAGCCATTGCGCCCGCGTAACCTATTTCTGGTTTAAAACCGATTACAATCTGGTTAACCTTATCGGTATTTTTTTCTATGAGTTGTCTCGTTGTGTAAGGGATGTAAATTCTTCTTTCCTCATTGTCTCCCGCATCATCCTGAAAAACCCCAATGACCTTAAAAGCACTTCCTGCAACATCAATATATTTACCAATGGACTCCTCTTGGGAGAACAAATCTTTTTCTACCAACCTACCAATAACCGCATACTTGGTTTTATTTGCAATATCTTCCCTGTTTAGGTACCTGCCTTTCATCATAATGGTCTTCTCGGCAAATTGATACGACTCACTTACTCCTCGAGTAGTATAATTGTTGGATTCATTTTTGTACTTCACGAGTCCTCCCCTATCTACTCTCGGAGAGATATACTCAATGAACATGGCAAAATTCTTTTCTAAATCCGCCAAATCAGAATTATCAAATTCTATTCTTCGGTTAGACTTATACCCTTTATAAGGAATGGATGTTCTCCCTGGAAAGATGAAAAATGTATTGGTAGCATCGTCCTTGAAAAACTCATCGAACGTGTTGATCAAACCATTACCAAAACCGTACAATACTACAAATATCAAAATACCCAAAGCCACCGTAAAACCAGAAAGGAACGTCCTTAGCTTGTTTTTCTGAATAGTTTCAAATATTTCTTTCCAGTTATCCCTATTAAACATATTGCGATGCCCTTACTTGCTTAACTTTTTTATCCTCTACGATAACCCCATCCTTTAAATGTACAATTCGCTTGCACATATCGGCGATATCCGGCTCATGCGTTACTACCAAAATAGTGTTTCCATCATCATTGATTTTCTGAATCAAATCCATTACCTCATACGATGTCTTACTGTCCAAAGCACCCGTTGGCTCATCGGCAAGAAGCACTTTAGGTTCTGCGGCCATAGCTCTAGCGATGGCAACCCGCTGCTTTTGACCACCTGAAAGCTCACTAGGTAAATGAGTGGCCCATTGTTTTAGACCTACTTGTTCCAAATATTTCAGAGCCTTTTCTTGACGTTCTTTACGGCTAACACGTTGATAATATAAAGGTAAAGCAACGTTTTCCATTGCGCTCTTATAATTTATCAAATTGAAGGATTGAAAAATAAATCCCAAGAACTTATTACGGTACTGAGCGGCCTTGGTTTCATTTAAGTTCCTTATGGGAACACCGTCCAAGGTATAGGAACCCTCATCTAGCTCGTCTAACATACCCAATATATTCAACAAAGTCGATTTCCCTGACCCCGAAGAACCCATTATAGCTACTAACTCGCCTTCTTCTACTTTAAAATTTATTCCTTTAAGAACATGGAGCGAATTACTCCCCATTTTATAGGATTTGTGAAGATCGTTTATTTCAATCATGTTGGTTGTATTAATAGTTTTAAGGGCTTTAAAAAGACGCTCATCTGTAAGACCGCTAAACCCCCTAAATGTTACATTTTTTTTACTTTATTTTTTAGTTCTCCTCGCCTTCGTTTTCAATCTTGTTCCAGACCTTTATTTTGTCTTCCATTGTAATCCCGGATAATACCTCTACAAAAATGCCATCACTTACCCCCAAATCTATTTCCTTACGCTCAAACTCTTGCTCTCCTGTGGCAATTTCTACGTAAGGTTTCTTGGTCTCATCATCAAATTGGACCAAGGCTTCTTTTACCGCCAACACACTATCCACCTTTGCCAAAATTATTGAGGCATTGGCACTTAGACCTGCTCGTATAAAGACAGAATCCTGCTTTTTCATTGTTCCTTTAATTTCGAATTGGATTGCGCCGTTCTCTTCTTTGCCCTTGGGTGCAATATAATCCAAAACCGCATCGAAAACTTTATTTTCTATGGCACCCACTGTAATTTCAAGCGGTAGGTTTTCTTTAATCTTACCTACTTCGGATTCGTCCACTTTCCCCTCAAAAATCATTTTGTCGACATCTGCGATAGCAGCAATAGTAGTCCCTTCATTAAAGTTGTTACTCTCTATAACTTGATTTCCCACTTCTACAGGTACTTCCAGGACCATACCACTGACCGTTGCCCGTATTTGCGTATTGGCGGCGTTGCCAAAACCTTTGGCCGTACCGGTCTTAATAATATCGTACCTTTTGTTTGCAGCACCATAGGATTGTTTGGCTTGGTCATAGGCCACCTGAGCCCTTTCCAAATCTACCTGGGAAATTACGCCTTTTGCGAACAAGCTCTTTTGACGCTCTACATTCCTTAGTTGATCGTCCAATCCAATTTTCGCTTCGTCAATGGCATTTCTAGCATCGTTCAAGGCATTAAGGTTTGGCACTACCTTAATACGGCATAGCAAATCGCCCGACTTCACGTAATCCCCGCCTTCAACAAAAACCTCTTCAATAACTCCTGAGATATTAGGCTTTATCAATACTTCTTCTAAAGGCAAAATACTTCCGGTCGCTACCGTTTTCTTAACAATAGTTTTTTTAGAAGCCTGTTCGGTCTCATAAACAATGGGGTCTTCCGTATTTTTTTGATAGAGATAATACATAGCTCCTCCAAAAAGCACTACGATTAAAATTAAAATAATTCTTGTGATTGATTTTTTCATTTTTTGATTGGTTTATTATAATTGATTCTGTCTTTATTCTGTTCTTAAGGCTTCAATGGGGCGAACGCGTATGGCACTATTTGCGGGGATAAAACCTGCTAACAGACCAGATACGACCAGTATAATCAAGGCACTGATTACGACGCCTAAACTAACACTCGGATTAAGGAACATATCCACAGGACCGAGAGATTCTAGCAATGTGTTGATGCCATAGATTGAAAGTGCACCGAATATAATACCCACCATACCTGAAATAATGGTTAGGAATATGGACTCCATCAAAATCTGTAGTCTAATGGACCAAGGGTCTTCACCCAAGGCCCTACGGATGCCTATTTCCTTGGTTCTTTCTTTAATAACGATAAGCATAATGTTACTAACACCGATGATTCCGGAAAGCAAGACCAATATTCCCACGAAATACGCTACAAACTTTAACGCCCCGAAAAGGCTTTCCACTCGGTTAAACTGTTGGTACAAATCAAAATGACCAATTGCTCTTTCATCATCAGGGTGTACCTTTCTACTTTGTTTGACCGTACTGATGACCTTATTTTTCAAGTCGCTTATGGAGCTTCCATCTTTGGCCGTTATTGCCATCCAACCTACATTATCGGCGCGGTTAAAAGCTTGGGAAAAAGTTGTGAACGGCATGAATATTTCACGCTCACTATTTTGTCCGCCGCCATCACTAGTTTTTTCTTTATAGGTGCCCACCACCATAAAATTGACCCCATTAACCTTGAGGTAGGTACCTATAGGGTCCTCGTCTTCTTCATATAAGTCTTGCCGAATACCATCACCGATAACCACAACCTTACGTTTTGCCTGTATATCGTTATGATTAAAGAAACGACCCTTGGCAGCATATATCGGGTTTTGTTCAATGATTTCCGGGTAATCTCCAAAAACGCGATATTGTCCACTTTCTAGACCGCGTATCACATTATCGCCTTCCGTTTGTCGCATACTGTTCCTAGGCGATATAATACGCAGTTCCGGTACACTCCTCCTCAACAGGTCTACATCGGATAATTTAAAATTAAAGTTCCTTCCCTCTGGAAGTCCTTGATGGGCTATTGTAGTTGTCTGTGTCCACATGAACATGGTATTCGTTGCGACACCATTAAAATCTTGTCGTATACCGTTTTCCAGACCTTTTCCCGCAGCTAAAAGAATGATTAATATGAATATTCCCCAACCCACACCGAATGCCGTGGCCACGGTACGCCACACATTTGTAGAAAGCACTTCTAAAATTTCCCTCCAACGGTCTTTATTGAACATTTTTTTTTATTTTATCTCCGTAGTTACTTTTTTAAATCTATTCGTCTCTTAAAGCCTCGATAACATGCACTCGCACGGCTTTCCAGGCAGGAAAAAAACCAGCTAAGCTACCAGCAACGATCAATAATATTACCGTAGTAAGGGCAACGTTAAAATTTACCGAAGGATTTAGAACATAATCTACCTGTATGTGAGGACCCAAAAGTTCCAAGAGCCCCATGCTAAATATGAGTCCGGTAAATCCTGCTATAGCTGTCACGAAAATTGCTTCATGCATAATCATACCTATAATGGACCAAGGCTTGGCACCGAGTGCTTTTCTAATACCGATTTCGCGTGTTCTTTCCTTTACGACGATAAGCATAATGTTACTTACACTAACCACTCCTGCTATAATAGTAAAGAAGCCTACGACCCAGAAAAATAGTTTAATCCCACCGATTAAGGAATAATAGCGTTTAGCCTCCTGAATAGGGTTCCAAATGCGAATGGCACGGTCATCTTCCGGTGCTACTTTATGATATTTTTTGAGGTATTTCAAGAGTGCTGCAGTGAACTCTCCGTTCTTAGCGACCGTGGCATCAAAAGATTCTAGCTCGGGCAGCATAAAATTCATATTGTTAATCCTATCACCTCCGTTGAATGCTATTTGTGCGGTGGTAATAGGAATAAAAATACGCTCCTCTTCCCCTTCATTGTCACCGTGTTCCCCAAAAACACCCACAATTCTAAAACCAGCTCCCGAAATGGTGATATACTCGCCAACTGGTGATGCTACATCTGCAAAAACCTCTCTTTTTATTTTATTACTGATGACCGCAACTTTAGCATTCTGCGCGACATCGGTCTCGTTGATATATCTTCCTTCTGAGAGATATTCGTTTTCTATAGTTTGAAGATCACCATTCGTACCCTGAATGCGATATACCAGTAGGTCGTTGTTATAAACAACCTGAACGTCTCGTGGAAAATAGAGGAGTGAAGCTTTTTCATAATCGCCTTCAAAGGCATTCGTTGCCATATCAAAATTCTCGTTACGCAACTGAATTTGCCTGCCTGGGTTCAATCCTTGATATTCTACTGTGGTTCTCCTAGGCCAAACCCATATACTAGTGGCCGCATCCTCCTTGAACTCTTCTGATATGCCGTTTTGCATGCCTTGGCCAAAACCTAATAAAATAACGAGTATGAAGATACCTGAGGCTACAGATAATCCAGTGAGGAAGGTTCGCAATTTATTTTTCCGAATGGTATCGAAAATTTCTTGCCATCTTTCAATGTCGAACATGTGATTGGTTTTGATTGATGAATGCTATTATTACGGTCGCACATAGATAAGACTAGCTATCTTATACAATGTTACAGATAAAGAATAAAAAAAGTGTTAAATCTTTAAAATTGTGTTAAGACCGCATCTTGCGGTAGATAAAGTAGAAGAGACCTGCCACTAGAATGTAAGGGATAGCCATTAAATAAACAATACCGTTATTGATACCTTTAGCAGCGTTTCCGGTTGACTCACTTTCAAGGACTGCCCTACACATAGCGCACTGTGCCTCCACTATTTCAGGCACCAAGGAGAGACAAACAACCAATAAGAAAATCAACTTCTTTTTCATGCTAAGGTCTAATGTGTGTAATAGGGTGAAATCATAAGATAAACAACAACGCCTGTCACGGCAACGTAGAGCCAAATAGGAAAAGTATATTTGGCCAAAGCTCTATGCTCTTCAAAATCTTTTAGATATGCTTTAGCATAGGTCCTAAGAACTAATGGGACTATTGCAATGGATAATATAATATGAGTAACTAAAATAAAATAATAAACATATTTAAGGTAACCATCTCCACCATACAAGGTAGAATCGGACGTCATGTGATAAGCTATATACATGATTAAAAACAACAGCGACAACGCTATGTTCAACGTCATTATATTTTGATGTAGTTTCTCCCTACCCTGCTTAATGGCCCAAACGGCTACCAACAGAAATACGGCTGTTAAACCATTAATAGTAGCATAAATCGGCGGTAAAAATGATAGAGGTTCCACATTTGGAATTTTAACCGTAAAGAGTAAAGCCACCACTACCGGTATCACAATGGATATGATTGTAATTATGGTATTAAATCTTTTTTCCTGCGAAACACTTTTCATTATCCTATTCTTTTAATAATTTTAAAATATCCTCCCTTAAAATACCAATCTCTTCCTTTTCTCCTTGGCTATTCTCGCCCATCTCCTCAGAAATAGCCCCGCGATAATACACTATGGGATTCCCAAACTTATCCAATCTAGAACGCAAATAACCTTGCCTATCCACCAGTGCAAAAAGTCCAGAATGCTCAAAGCCCCCTGGAGCATCAGGCATTTCAGCTGCAAAAATATTAAAGCCGCTATTGGCCAAATCATAAACCGCATCCTTATCGCCTGTCATTAAATTCCAATCTTTGTCCTTTATACCGTACTTCGATGCATAGGCCCTTAACACCTGCGGGGTGTCATACTGCGGGGTAATCGTAAATGAAGCAATACCAAAGTCTTCCCTGTCTTTAAAGTGGTTTTGCAGCGCCACCAAGTTTTTTGTCATTATAGGACAAATGCTAGGGCAAGAAGTGAAAAAAAACTCCACTACATATACTTTACCGATATAATCCCTGTTGGAAACAAGAACACTATCCTGGTTTAAAAATTGAAATGGAGGGACTTTCCGCTTTTTCTTATTTTGTAGAATATAACTAAGTCCTTTCTTTTGCATAGGACTATTCATCCTATCGTTCTCGACAACAGTGCCTGATTTTAGGCGGTCGACTATTCGAGGAACTACGATAATTCCAAAAATTAGTACTATTAAAGAGACCCAGACATAGGTATATTTCTTATTCACTATTTCGCTCTGTTTGCATTATTCTTTTTAAGCGCCAATCTATATTCCGCGAGAATAATTTTCACATCATCCTCCATCTTATTATTCAAATCAGCAACGGAGTTGGTATTAAATCCAAATTTCGTCCCTTCATCCTCGTCTTCCGTTCTACCTCTTAGATTTCTTTCCTTATCTATAATAAACACATATGGCGTACCCAAATCAGCATCCAATTCAAGGTCAGTCTTTAGGCTATTAAAAAGTTCTTGAATCACTGCGGGCTCAAGAAAAACGAATTTCCATTTAGAAACATCGGCCAAGGCAGATAGTTCGGTTTTAAGCTCTTCAACTTTAGCCTCCGTTCCAAACGGCATTACCATTACAAATTGAAAATCTTTAAACTCATTAAAACGCTTATAAATCTTCTGATTCAGGTTAAAAGCATTTCCTTTTTTGTTCTCTACCTCGTTTCCTAAAAAACCAAGAACAGTAATATTATTAGCGAGCTTTACTCGCTTTTCCGATGCCTCAATTTCACGAATACCTTCTGTGAGTGTTGGTAATCTACCAAAATTATTAACCCCTGAAGCAAAGAAGAGATATGCGATAATAGGCAACACGAATAATACAATAAGTACAAAAGTTTTTTTCATCGATTTTAGCCCTGATTATTGAAAAATAGAATGAGTTTATTTGCACCAAACCATCTCATCAACATTACTTTACAAAAATAAAAAAGACGGCGTTTAAACCGTCTTTTTTATCTGTTAATTCTATCTTAGAAATTCCAACTTATAAAACCGTCTTTATAGACATTATAGATATAATCCGCTTCCACTAATAGTATAAATACCAAGTAGATAACAAGAAATATCGGGGTCCAAACGATTACTCTTCTTAAAGAGGTTTTTTCATCTCTTAAGTGCATAAAGTCCCATGCAATGTAATAGGCCTTTACAAGGGTTAGAATAATGAATATCCAATTCAACAATTTCATACCCAAAAAATAGGTATCCGTAAGAGAGGCTGGTTTCAAAATACCGAGGACAACTTCTACAACGGTAACCAAAGTTAGAAATATAAGTACGCCCCAAATCTTTTGTGTATTCGATTTGAATTTTAATAAACCTCTAAAAATCTCTAATTTATGTTCGTGTGCCATTCTGTAATACTGTTTTTATAATTTTTTATAATCGGATGCGAAGGAATGTATTACACCAAATAAAAGAATGTAAATACAAATACCCATACTAAATCTACAAAGTGCCAGTAAAGACCGACCTTTTCGACCATTTCATAGTGCCCTCTTCTCTCATAGGTACCTATTACAACGTTAAAGAATATAATAAGGTTTATGAGTACACCAGAAAAAACGTGAAAACCGTGAAAACCTGTTATGAAGAAAAAGAAATCCGCAAACAATCGACTACCATATTCATTACGAACAAGATTGGCACCTTCTACCACCATGACGGCGTCGTCTAGCTTAGATAATGATGCCTCTCTGGTCAAAACTGCTTTCTCACCTATTCCTTCTATATTGGAAACCTCTTTTTCAAATCTAGCAGCCATTGCCACATCTTTTGGTCTATCGGATGTTTTTAACTCCTCAACGTCGGGAAGTATAGTCTCCGTACGTATAACTATATTGGAATTGGCCTTAAAACCAGCTACGACTTCATTTAGATTATAACTAGTTCTTGTACCTTCTTCGTAATACCAAATACCGTTCTTCTTCTCATGTGCCACGCGCTCACCAGGTATTACCTCCGCAAAATCAGCGATGGCAGCCCTTTTACCTGTATCTGCATTAACAAATTGTAATATTCTACCACCCTTGGTTTCCAAGGCACCATAATCACCGCTAATAAAAGTTGCCCATTCCCAGGCTTGTGAACCTACAAAAATTGCACCACCTATAATTGTGGCGAACATATACCAAATAACGGCGTTTTTTTTCATCTTATGCCCAGCATCAACTGCCAAAACCATGGTTACCGAAGACATAATTAACACAAAGGTCATAAACGCTACGTAGTACATCGGTGCTTCAACACCATGAAATCCTGGAAAGTGCGTAAAAACCTCATCTGCAATAGGCCAAGTTTCTATAAACTTGAATCTTGAAAAACCGTAAGCGGCCAAAAATCCAGAAAATGTAAGAGCATCCGAAACAAGGAAGAACCACATCATTAACTTACCGTAACTAGCACCTAAAGGCCTATTACCGCCTTCCCAAACGTTTTCTTCTGTTGCCGTTGTAACCGTAGTATCCATATATGAAATATCGTTTTAATAAAACTTTAGCAAATTTACATTTTTTTCATCCTATATAAAAGCTGAAATGTATTCAAAACTCGTAATAATTAGAATTATTATTTAACAAAGGTCATAAATACAATTAAGTACACCCACAATAGGTCCAAAAAGTGCCAAAATGTAGCACCTAATGTTATTCCCAAGTATTCTTTGGACGAGTACTTTCCTCTCTTCTGATTGTATAGCACCACCAATAATGAAATCATGCCCGCAGCAACGTGAATGATATGCACCATTGCGATTAAAAACACATAGGACATTTTAATACTACTGGTAGGACCGGTAAAATAATATCCTTCCGCCACCATTTGGGAGAAACCGCTAAACTGCAGAAAAATAAAAGCTATCCCTAGACCTAGCGTTACCAATAACCACAAGCCGGCAGTAGATTGCTTATCATTCTTTACCGCGTTTTTAGCCAGGATGTACGTAAGACTGCTTATAATGATCACCAAAGTACTGATATAAAACGTACTTGGTAAATTAACGTCACTAGCCCAGTCTTCTCGTGAACTACTTACGATATAAGCGCTTGTCCACCCCGCAAAACCCATAAGCAGACTCACAATTCCGAACCAAAGCATCATTTTTTTTGCTCTGTCGTTCTTTTCTTTAACGGTACCTTGAGTTAAATCCATATGTTCTTTTTCTTAAGCAATAAATTTATCGATAACATATACCACCTGCATCAGCGTGATATACGTAACACTGGCCAACATCAACTTTCTAGCCGAGACATTATCCCTTTTACTATATAGCTGTAGTGCGAAAAACAGCATTACACCGCCCATTAAAAATATGAGAACCGCAGCAGGAACGGATAATGTTAGCCTACCTGTAATTCCAAATACCGGAATAATGCTAATGACCATCATCCAAATAGTATACATAATTATCTGTAGCGCAGTTCCCGTATCTTTCTTACCGGTAGGAAGCATTTTAAATCCTCCTTTTTTATAGTCCTCGTCCAACATCCAACCCAAAGCCCAAAAGTGCGGAAATTGCCAAAAAAACTGAATCATGAACAAGGTTCCGGGCTCAATTCCAAAATCGTTCGTGGCAGCCACCCATCCCAACATAAAAGGAATGGCACCTGGGAAAGCCCCGACAAATACGGCCAAAGGTGTTTTTGTTTTTAACGGAGTATACACACTGGTATAAAGAAATATTGAAATTGCCCCGAACATGGCCGTTTTCGGGTTCAGAAAGTATAAGGAAATAACACCAAGAATAGTAAGTACAATTGCGATAGCCATTGCGGTTCTACTGCTCATCCTACCTGCAGGTATTGGCCTGTTTTTGGTTCTACTCATCAATACATCCAGGTCTTTTTCTATAATCTGGTTATATGCATTACTGGCCCCAACCATACAATAACCTCCGAAAGCCAAAAGAAGAATGGACACCATGCTTAATTCATAGGCACCTAAAAAGTACCCGGCCACTGAAGAAAAGACCACGCTTATAGCTAGCCTAGCTTTTGTAATTTCCTTAAAATCAGCAAAAACCAACGCAAATGAATTGCTTTTTGCTGAGCTGACTGCGGTCTTCATCGTTAATAAAAATAAGGATACAAAGATAACCTCCACGCCATATCCCTGCAACCAAACACAGCTATTTCTGTTATATTTGAAAGATAGTAGCTTATTCAAATTAATACTACACTATGAAAAAATTAGATTTACGTTGTTTCCTCATTTTCTTACCACTATTTTCCCTGAAGGTTACCGCACAAAAAGATGATGTTGTGATTACCGTGGACACCTTATCCAACAACGTTTACATGTTAACGGGTCAAGGAGGAAATATCGGTATATATGTTGGAAAGAGAATGTTTATATGGTCGATGACCAATTTGAACGATTAAGTCCTAAAATTAGAACCACCATCGCTTCCTTGACATCAAAACCTATTGCCTTTCTCTTTAATACGCATATGCACGGAGACCATACTGGAGGCAACATAAATTTCAATAGTAAAAAAACTATACTAATAGCCCATGACAACTTAAGGAATAGCCTATCCGAAAAATTGGCAGAACAGCCAGAACTTGGTGCTGCAATCTTACCCGAAATTACCTTCTCTGACGATGTTACCCTCTATGATAGAGAAGAGACCATAATGGCCTTTCATGTACATAATGCGCACACCGATGGAGATGCAATGATATATTTTACGAAGAACAATGTGCTTCACATGGGTGATACCTACTTCTCAGGAAGATATCCGTATATAGACCTGAAAAACGGAGGTAATATTGAAGGTTATATCAAAGCCCAAAGAAAAGCGTTATTGCTCATTAATGAAGACACCAAGATAATTCCAGGACACGGAAGGCCTTCAGCGAAACAAGAACTTGCATCCTACACGGAAATGTTGGAGATGATAAAAGCCAATATACTTAAGGCCATTAAGGACGGAAAAACACTTGAAGAAGTGCAACAAGCCCAAGAGCTTACAAGTTCATATGACGCAACGCATGGCTCGGGCTTTATTAATCCAGAAAAAATAAGAGCTACGTTTTGTAATAGCTTGAAACAATAGCTTTAAAATGTAGAGCACTCGTCACAAAAAAAGCCCGAATCAAAGATTCGGGCTTTTTTATATTCTAGGTCTTAAACCTTTTACTGTAGTTTAAATGTGATTGGAATACTGAAAGGAACACGTACTGCTCTACCTCTCTGTTTCCCTGGGGTCATCTTAGGTAATTTCCCAATGATTCTCGCAGCTTCTTTTTCCAAGTTCTTGTCCGGTCCACGCATTCTTACATTACCGATGCTACCATCTTTCTGAATTACGAACATGATATTCACCCTTCCTTGCACACCCATTTCCTGAGCGATTTCTGGGTAGCGGAAGTTTTTACTGATATGCTTCTGCATCATTTTGTTAAAACAAGCTCTTTTGTCACTTTCACTTTCACAGCCGGGAAAAACAGGTACGTTTTCAATTACCGCAAAAGGAACATCTACATCTTCTTCCATTTCCTCTACTTCAACGTCCTCTACTTCAATAATTTCTTCTTCTTGACTCGTTTCTGTAGACTCGATAACCGTTTCCTCAACCTCTTCCTCGTCCTCTACAACCTCGATAATTTCGGGTGCAGCTGGTGGTGGTGGAGGTGGTGGTGTTTTTATCTGTTCGGTCATCGGAACTTCTTCATCCAACAAATCATCCACATTCATAGAAATGTCATAATCATTGCTCTCATCGTACGTTTTCCATTCAAATGCTACGTAAGTAAACAGCATTACGGCGAACAGACCAATTACAAAATAGAGACTACTATTTTTTGTTAAGTCCGCTTTAGGATTCTTTTTAGGTTCCATATCTATTCAATTTTATGATTGCTAATTTAACTAATAAAATCATAATTATGCAATTAAAATTTTCATTTTAACGGCCATCGTTTGGAAAATAGCGACTTACCGATCCACATTCCCGATAATGCGCCTAAGGTATTGGCTATTGCGTCCAGAACATCTCCTTGCCTGTTCGCCGTAAACCTTGCTTGTAATACCTCAATAATTATGCCATAGGCAATTGCAAAAATCAGCATAAAAATTAGCCCTTTCTGCGGTCCAAAACGATTTTTGAATTGTTCATCGAAGGCAAAAACTCCCAAGACAACCATAACAAAGTAGAATCCAAAATGAACGATCTTATCAAAATGGGGGATATTAATATAGGAGACATCAACCCCCTCAAAAGAAGATAAGCTGGAAAATGTTACGAACATTAACCAGCTTATAAATGCTATTCTAAATACGATTGGTTTAAGCACCAACAAGAGCTTTGTAATCTTCATCACTCAACAGGTCGCCTAACTCGCTTTCGTCGCTAAACTTTATTTTCACCATCCAGCCGTCGCCGTAGGGATCCGAATTTACTTTTTCCGGCTCATCTTCTAAAGACTCGTTGAATTCTATAATCTCTCCAGAGAGTGGCAAGAATAGATCAGAAACCGTCTTAACCGCCTCTACCGTTCCAAAAACAGCTTCCCTTTCCAAGGTTTCGTCCAGGGTATCCACTTCAACATAAACGATATCTCCAAGTTCCCCCTGTGCAAAATCCGTAATACCAACAGTGGCAATATCACCATCTATCTTTACCCATTCGTGGTCCTTTGTATATTTTAATTCTGATGGTGTATTCATTATGTCTGTTTTGAGTTTGGACAAATGTAAATTATTCTTGAAAAGTATTCAAATCGAAGTCTAAAATTCAAAGATAAATTAGGCCCCGTTAATTGATTTAATTCAATACTTAGAACAGACGTCCTATGCCCTGGCAATGGCTTTACTATAAATTGCTAATTGCCAAAATTGTAACGCAATGTAAAACCAGCATTGATGGTAGTCTGGGGAAAGGCCGTTGAAACAGCGAACTGGGAGAAAGAATGATCATAGAAAAATAGTGCATTCAGTTGTTTGCTAAGCGCATAATCGGCCGTAAACTTTATGGACAGTAGATTTTGCCCTGATGTTATTTGGTTGTTGTCGATATCTAAATTTCGGATAATGGTGATATTATCCCGCAGGGTAACATCGGCTTTAAGATTTAAATCCCCTTTTAAACGTGTTTTATTTCCACCAATATTGGTCACAAATTTCACATCTTTAATACGGTAGCCTAGACCCACCGTGTACTCTTTACCATTAATCTCCGTCATTAAATTATTGTCAAAACTCAAAGACAAAGCTCTATCGGTTCTTACTTCGGCCAATACACTCACGGAATTTTTCATTTCAAAATCTACACGCATCAGCGGGTTAAACTGATCGGTAAGCACCACATTGTTAATGATATTATCCGGCAGAACATCCAAAGTTTCGGGATCAATAGTGGTATTTTGTTTTTCAAGGTTTGTCTGGAACGAATTGATACTGTATGAAGCCCTGTACCCATGCTGTAAAGAAAAACGTTTAAATTTCTTTTTGAACCATTTGTTCTTCATTAACCCGGTAAACTTAATATTCCAGTTTGGAATTGGAATGTCTCTAAAAGCATCCAGATTTACCCTATCTACGTCCTGCCCCGTATAAGCAGCGAAAAATGCAGGTAATAGGACATCTTGCTGTGTTTTACCGTAGCGTTGTGGGAAACCATCATCATCCAAAGTGCCCGGAGTTTCACCTCTGTCGGATACCAAACGATTAGCGATGGTGATTCTATTGTCCTTGAATTTTTGAAAATTAGCAGAATCAAATTCATCACTTTTTCCAAAAGCGGTACCGATCATCATTGTTGATATACTGAAGCTCCCAAAGTTATTTCCCAATTGTACTTGGTAGGGGTCATCAGCATCTAGATCAATATTAAAATTTTCCTGATAGCTATTAGAGAATTGCCTGTCGGCAACCAAGTCAATCGTTAAGTCTCTAGTAGGCTGTGCGGTGGCCGTAATGTTCAATTGCTTATTGGACCTTTTGATGAACTGCTCGTTAAATTCCGGAAATGCCGTTAACCAACCATTCCTGGCCGCTTCAAAACGCACATCGGCCTGACTTCCAAATACAAAACCAATAGTTGGTCTGGCGGTGCCTATGAATCCTACAGATTGTGTATACCCTGGTAAAACCGTACCATTATTTTCATTATAGTTGATATTCAATCTTTTTACCATGGTCACGATATCGACCACCGTATTGAACAGTCCACTGGTTTTCTTCTCTATTTTCTCCTCTCCATCCGCTAAAATACCGGCCTTATCCCTTCGGACGGGTCGTGTGCTTTTTTTCGTAGCCGTCTGCCTTTTTTTAAGACCAATGAGGTCATAAAACTTTTGCATGGTCAATGAGGCCGTAAGCGCATGTGTATTGGCATTTTGAATGGTATTTATCTGAGCATTGGGGTCATTTAAAGAAATCTGTGCCACTTCCGCAAGTGCATCTCCCCCACGCTGCCAATCAAAATTACTGGTATAGGTATATTGGGCATTGATAAAATCCAACGCAGGGATTTTAGCGAAGGGCAACTCATAATTCAATTGCATTTCCTGCGAGTGCCTGTTAGGCTCCCCTATGTCAAAAAAGCCGTCCCATAAACCTAAGGCTTCATCAATGTCCGACCTTGGATTACCCTCCTCCTCAAAGTAATTCCTCACGATATTGTTGTTGGAAGCCGTCAGATTAAGGCGGAGTGATTTCGTTAGATTGTAATTCACCGCATATTGCCAGTTGAACAAATAGTTACGCTGCTGAAGTTCCGGCAGATCTAAACGATCTACGCCTTCTTCCCTTACATCCCTAAAACGTTGCGCATTGAACTGTCTATTAATATTAGAGTTCAGTGAAATACTTGCAGGCAATAGATTTAGATTCAAGTCCTTGAGCCATTTCCAATATTTTCCATTGAACAAAGAATCTTTCTTAGCAAAAGGCGCCACCTCAACAGGATCAAAGCTATGATTATATACAAAACCCGTATTTACGTTCTGGTCCCTTAATTCGGCAATTTCAAAGTCTCTATGCTCCGTTTCGTTATACGAATAGTTAAACGTAAAATTCTCGATATCGTAGAAATTCTCCTCGGCTTCCTCGCCCCTATCCTTACGAACCCCTATTAAATTAATACTAGTTCTCTTGGTGTAGTCTTCTGCTTGCTCTCTTATTTCTTCCGCAGCCTCCTCGTCCGGGGCAGCATCTATTAAATCATCTAATTTTAAGTCGTCATAGACCGGGTCAAATTCTGGTGTAATGATCTGTTCGGAAATACCGTAGTTGAACGGTAATTGGATTCCCCATTTTTTAGGAAGCAATTGCCCTACATTAATATTGGTAACCACATCATAAGAAGTAGCATCTTCACGGGCGCGTTCATTGGGCATCTGGTCTATGGACCCAAAACCAGAGGTACTGGTACTTCCTGTAGCCGTTACGTTTGCAAAATCAGCAATGTTGGCGTCTACGGCAGCTACCGCCGCATAGCCTCCGTTATTATCCAAACCTGCCAGACGCAATTCATTGAACCACACCTCACCTCTCGCAGGAAGATTGTCTTGGTTCTTGATACCCACCATGATACTTCTAATACTTCCCAAGGACGGATTACCTCTAATACCTATACGTACTCTACCTGGAGTACGCACATCAAACTCGTTTACCGGAAAGACCTCTCCGTTCTCCACTTCAAAGAAACGCACTTCACTTAGGTCTCCTCCTTGTATCCAAAGTGATTTAACTTTATTTAAATCGCTCAGGTCAATATCCATTTCATTCACTTCCGGCCAAATTTCACTTTCAGAAGCTGCATTGAACGGTGTAAACTGTAAGGGTAATTCAATTTGATAGAAATTCTGTGAAAAATCGGTACCCATTCTAAGGAAACCAACCAATGGTGTAGAACTGTCCGCATAATCACTATCCACTATTTTTTCAGCGTGCATGAACATCTTCAAGTTCTTGTATTGCCTAATGTCGATATTCAAATTCTTGAAAACCCCTCTGGAATCTTGTGCCTCTAAATTCTCTACCAACAAAGAAA
This sequence comes from Maribacter sp. 4U21, assembly GCF_002742365.1. Lineage (NCBI taxonomy): Bacteria > Pseudomonadati > Bacteroidota > Flavobacteriia > Flavobacteriales > Flavobacteriaceae > Maribacter > Maribacter sp. 4U21. The sequence continues at coordinate 157,283 of NZ_MDGN01000054.1, read as the reverse complement.
GTGATTGCTCGTTCTGACGAATAATCGTGTTATTATTGTTCAACTGTTCCCTGACAACACCTGGAGGCAACACATAGGGAATCGGGATTCTACCACTGTTCTCCTCTATGTTTACCGTATTCACGTCTAAGGTGGTACCGTCATCCGCAGGGTTATCGTCAATATTCACATCTTGAAGCGTTTTGGTATACGTTCTCCAGTCGCCACGCACCAAATCTAAAGTAGCAAAACGTAGTACGGTTGGACTATTAAAGCCTGTCATGTACATACGCATGAAGCTAATGGACCTAAAATCGGTGATACCTCCGACCGCATCGGTGAAATCGCTTAAAGGAATTTTATATTGTATCCACCTACGGTTCAATTGGTCACCGTTTGGCAGCTCTGGCGTTATACCTTCCTTGATATCCGTTACGTACTTATCATTAATCGTAGTATTCGGTTTAATTTCTATACGATACTCATAATAACTGTTCACCGTGTTCATAGTCAAATCCCTGTCAATATCCTCTACATCCGGTAAGGTGGTAGATCCACGGTTGGTATTGGTCACCTGCACTGGGGAGTTTCCGTCAGGATTATTAAAATCCAAGTAACGTTCTAGAATTCCGCCTTCCCTGTTCAAGTAATACTGATAGTTGTCCAATGCAGGGTCTTCCGCGGGATTACTATCATAAATGGCTGCTTCGGCCGCATCGTTTAAACCATCAAAACCTATGTCCTGTAAAGCCCTATTGGGTTCACTGGCATCAAAAGCATAGACCAGTGATTGCGTTGCAGGCACCTCTCCCCAAGAAGTAGGTGCTACAAAATCGTTACTATCCACCCCGGGAAGTCCGTTTTCATACTGTTTTTTACCATCTCGCAATACATCCTCCGAAATATTCCCCAGATTCAATACCAGTTCCCCGGGCGTTGTGGCCTCCCCATCAACATAAGGATCTAAAACCCAAAATTGCACAAATTCCACATTGGCCTGCTCAAAATTTGTACTGCTCAAGGAACGCATAATACCACCCCATTTCTCTGAAGGTGGCGCACTGGTAAAATTAGGATTGTTATTGTAAGGTCCTTTTAAATTTGGATAGTATGCCATATCCAAAGTTCCCTGAACCGTGGTCTGCCCTTGGGCAATATCTACCTGAGGAAAAACCTCATCTATGAACACCCTACGGGTAGGGTTGGTAGAAATATCATTATCGCTGATGCCATCAGGTCTTTGATTTGTATAGAAAATAGGGTCAATCGTATACCAAGCCATTTTAGCCCTGCCAAAACCATTTTCCAAGTTTGCAGCGTCTTCCGGAGAACTACCCGATAGTTGTCCACCAGGAGCAAACTCCAGGGGTGTACTGGCTAGGGTCCACCCTAAGGATGCCCTAATATCTATAAGCGCCTGTGCGCCTTCGAAATCGTCAAGATAAGTAGTCGTTTCCCCTTGAAAATCGGCATTTTTAGGGGAATTCGGTTTTAACCATGCTATTTCGGCACGTACGGATAAGTTAGACGGAACATCCGTATCTATATTCGGAAGCTTGTTCACCATCCTTGTTAACCAAGGAACCTCGGTAGAAAAATTACCGTTTAGCCCAAAAATCGTATTATTTACAGGTTCTACCCCAAAATTTGATTTTTGAGTCAACGGCCTTTCGTTCAGATTTAAAAGTGTACCGCCGAGCACGAAGTTCTTATTAATTTGATGTTCCACATTGATACCGGTAAAGCGCCTTGTTTGTTGGCCAAAGACCGCATTGTTCTCTACGGAGATATTGATGGGCGTATTTGAAGCCTCCAAACTAGGGTCTAGAATCTGTACGGTACCCGCCTGATAATTTACCGTATAATCGATACCTTCTTGCAACTGTCTTCCCCCTGCGGTAACGCGAACAGAACCCCTAGGCACATTAAATGCTCCGATTGGAATACCATTACTGCCTTCTGCTTTATACCTACCTTTTAAAAGGAATTTATTTTTCTCGGGATCTTGTAGTGCCGCAGCTTTTGTGAGTTCGTACATATCCCTAAATACATACTGGTCTTGGTTTGCGTTATACGCCGACGGGTTGTTATATTGGTCCGCATTCCCGTTTTCCAAGGTACGGAAAAGAAACTCCCCAAAAGGTTCCACTTTCGTGAACACAATACGCCCACCTTGTGTGTCTATGGTAATTCCCGGAATAAAATCAAAGAAACCGTCACCTCCAGGTTGTATATCGTTGTAAACATTTAACCGATCTAGATTAAAGACATCTAAAAGAATACGTTCCTGTAAGCCATCTGGCCAACCGGTTCCCGGACCTTCTTCAACCGGTGTAATGTAGTTACGGGGTGTAGGGTCAGAGTAGAGAATATTCATTTTAAAGTCGTCCTGACTTAATCTAAAGGCACCCGTTGCGTAAATATTCTTCATCATCAAATCCCAGATAGGATCACTAATGTTGGTGATATTACTTTTCAAGAGCTTTAAAACCAATGTATTATTTTCAATTATGGGGTTGGCTCCTCCGGAAATTGTAGTTGCATCCAAACCGCCATTGGCAAATTCCCCTACTTGAAAAACCTCTCCTTGAAAAGTATACTGGTACGCAACAGCTAAAACCTCATCATTACTCAAACGCTGGTTCAATGAAATATACCCCAATTGGGTATTAAAATCATAATCCCGACCCTGTTCCAATTTTCTAGCGTTCTCTAAAATAGCGTAATCAAAACCTTGGTTAGGGTTATAACCGGCGGCAAAACTACCCGTATTAAATCCACTTTCAACAGTGGCTATATCCCTGATGTTATCCGTTAAGGCTCCCCCTGTGCCAATAAGTGCCGGGTCAAAATCATTGGCATTGTTCCTTGGTTTTAAATCGGCTGCATTATTGAAGAATCCAGCAACAGCACCATTATTCTGACCTACCCTGGTTTTAGTCTCATCAGCTTCCCCTAAATCCTGTAGCGCCACTACGTTTCGCACGTTAAGGGTTTGTTGGCTCCTATTGGTTACCCAGACTTCTAGTCTCGTTATCTGTATTTGACTCTGTATATAAGGGTATTGTGCCAAAGCTTGGTCGTAACTATCCCTAAAGAATTGTGCTAAAAAAAAGTGCTTGTCCTCGTCATAATCCAGCGCCGTGATATTAAATTCGTTCAAAGTTCCTCCACCCTGGGCAACAACGGTATTGTTCTGTGAACGCTGCTCGGAAAATACGGCGGTCACCGTTGTTTTCCCAAATTGTAACTGAGTCTTTACACCGAACAAGCTTTGCGCTCCTTGTATGAGCGAACTATTTAAGGGCATATTAACGTTACCCACTTCAATTTTTCTGATAATGTCGTCCTCGGTGGGCGTGTAATCCAACTTTACAATATTTTGAAAGTCGAATGTGGCCTCTGTATCGTAATTTGCGGTAACCTGTAAACGCTCTCCGATTTTTCCCAGCATACTTAAGCTAATACGCTGATCAAAATCAAAAGACAGGTTTGTCCTATTTCTGGGGGATAAAGCAGGGTTATCGTTCTTTTGCCAAATAACACCAAGATCCATAGCAACGGAACCCTGTGGAATTACCTCTATGGTATTTCCTCCAAAAACAGATTGAAAAAAGTCGTTGTTCACATAAAAATTAGGCAGTAGGTTCTTTCTTGCTTCCTCGCTCCCCTCCTTTTTGCCAGAATAGGCATCCGATTTTTCTTTGAAATAAGACTTGATGCCCTCTTTTCTAATTAAATCGTAATACTGGGCCGGTGTTAAAATTATAGGATAACCAATATCGAATTCGCCTACACTTTCATTGTAGATGTACCTATCTAAATTAGCGTCATAAATGTATTTGGAAACGATGCTGTCCGGATTCTCAAGGACAATTCTACCTAGGTCAAAACCGGTCTTTACAGAGTCTACCTCTTGCTCATCTGTTTCTTGCGCAACGGAAACTGCCATCGTAGCAAAAAATAGAATGAATAGGAAGGTTGACTTAAAAGTTATTTTAAGAATTTTAATTGCCCCTTGTTTCAAACTTGTTACAAATTTTTGAGCGCGAGTTTTATTATGTTTTCGACGCTTAGAGATGAATCCTGGGAGATTACCTTATCTACTACCTTTTCGGCCTGTCTTCTAGCAAATCCTAGAACCTCTAAAGCAGATAACGCTTCATCTTTATTTGTATTGTTTTGAGTTAGGGAAACTTCGTCTATATCGTATACTTTTAAAACCTTGTCCCTTAAATCCAAAATTACGCGTTGGGCAGTTTTAGCACCAATGCCCTTAATGCTTTGGATGGTGGGCACATCTCCGTTAGCAATTGCATCCCTAATCTGAGCTGGACTTAAAGAGGACAACATGGTTCTTGCGGTACTTGCACCGATACCTGAGACCGATAGCAGTAGACAAAATATTTGTCGTTCAGATTTTTCGGCAAAACCAAACAGTGTATGCGAATCTTCCTTTACCTGAAGGTGGGTGTACAAACTGATCAATTCACCTTCTTGAATCTTAGAAAACGTATGCAAGGAGATATTTACAAAATATCCTACCCCGGCGCATTCTATAACTACGTCCGTTGGGTTCTTTTCTACCAGTTTTCCTTTAAGGTGATGAATCATTAGTTAAATTCAGGTTTAAAAATCCAGTTCAAGTTCAATGCCTAACGATTGATTTTAAACTCATCTACCGCTTACTATCTTAGGGATTTTGCTTTCTTTCTTTTTTCTCTTTCTTGGGCATCTATAACCGCTACGGCCGTCATATTGACAATTTCGTCAACACTTGCCCCGAGCTGCATGATATGTACCGATTTCCGGAGGCCTACCATAATTGGACCTATAGAGTCCGCTCCGTTCAATTCTTTCAGTAATTTATACGTAATGTTCGCGGATTCAAGATTTGGAAAGATCAGTGTATTCACTTTTCTACCCGCTAGCTTAGAAAATGGAAATTGACTCTCGTGAAGCTCCCTGTTCAACGCAAAATCTGTTTGAATTTCCCCATCTACCACTAAACTTGGATTTGTTTCATGTAAGATTTCCACAGCCCTACGCACTTTTTTAGCGTTGGGGTGGGATGAAGACCCAAAATTCGCATAACTAAGAAGCGCCAATACAGGATCAAATCCAAAGGTTGCCGCTACGTTAGCGGTCATTTGTGCTATTTCGGCAATTTCTTCCGCATTAGGTTCAATATTAATAGAGGTATCCGCTAAAAACAGGGGACCCCTGTCCGTAATCATAATGTTTACCGTAGATACCTTTTTTACATTGGCGGCACGGCCAATAACTTCTAAAATTGGTTTAACCACCGTAGGATAAGCCCTGGAGTATCCGGATATCATTCCGTCCGCATCGCCCTCCAGAACCATCATTGCTCCAAAATAATTACGCTCCTTCATTTTTATCTTGGCACTGTAGAGTGTAGTACCGTTTCTCTTTCTGCTTTCCCAATATTTTGTGGCATAACGTATATGACGTTCATCAAATTCTTTGGACAAGGGATCCACAATGGGAATATCGGCATCGAACTCCAACTCCTTTTTAAGCTCGACTATAATTTCTTTTCTTCCCAATAGAATGGGTTCTGCAATCCCCTCTTCATACACAATTTGCGCAGCCTTTAAAACATCCAATTGGTCCGCCTCGGCAAAAACGATTCTCTTTGTATTCGATTTTGCCCTGCTGTGCAATAATCTGACCACCTTATTATCATTACCCGAACGTTGTAACAGCTCTTCCTCATAGCGTTGCCAGTCTTCTATTGGGGCATTCGCCACACCGCTTTCCATAGCAGCCTTAGCCACAGCTGGCGGAATTTTAGCGATGAGTCTTTGATCAAAAGGTTTCGGAATTATATAATCCTTTCCGAATGTTAATCTGGTTTCTCCATAAGCAATATTTACCTGCTCCGGAACGGGCTCCTTGGTCAGTTCTGCCAAGGCCTTTACCGCAGCCATTTTCATTGCTTCATTAATGGAGGTAGCCCTGACGTCCAAAGCACCCCTAAAAATAAAAGGAAACCCAAGCACATTGTTCACTTGGTTAGGATGATCCGATCTTCCCGTGGCCATGATAATATCCTTTCGTGTCTTACATGCCAGCTCATAAGGTATTTCAGGGTCTGGATTGGCCATGGCAAAAACGATGGGGTTCGGTGCCATTGAGGTAAGCATTTCCGGAGAAACGATATTGGCAATGGATAGGCCTACAAAGACGTCGGCATCTTTCATCGCCTCTTCCAGCGTATCGATTTTTCTGTCAGACGCAAATTCCAATTTCTCCGTGGAGAGATTTGCCCTGTCACTGCGGATAACGCCCTTACTATCCAACATGACTATGTTTTTTGGACTTGCTCCAAAGGCTTTGTAGAGTCGCGTACAGGAAACTGCCGCGGCACCTGCGCCGCTAACTACAATTTTAACCTCACTTATCTTCTTTCCTGTAAGCTCTAAAGCGTTCAATAACGCCGCAGCGGATATAATTGCCGTACCATGCTGATCATCGTGCATTACGGGAATGTCAAGCTCTTCCTTTAATCGTTGTTCTATTTCAAATGCTTCCGGAGCCTTGATATCTTCCAAGTTGATCCCACCAAAGGTAGGAGCGATCATTTTTACAGTTTCCACGAACTTATCTACATCTTCGGTACCCAATTCTATATCAATACCATCGATATCCGCAAAAATCTTAAAAAGCAAACTTTTCCCCTCCATAACAGGTTTAGATGCTTCTGGACCGATATTTCCCAATCCTAAAACGGCAGTACCGTTAGAGATGACTGCTACAATATTTCCCTTAGCCGTATACTTATATACATTCTCCTTATCCTTTGCGATTTCCAAACAGGGCTCTGCAACCCCTGGCGAGTAAGCCAGGGCTAAATCTCTCTGCGTGCTGTACGGTTTAGTCGGTACTATTTTTATCTTTCCCGGTTGTGGTTTAGCGTGATAAATTAGTGCCTCCCTGCGTTGCTTCTGATTGCTCATCTAGTGTAGTTTATTAAAACAAATTTAGGGGTATTCTTTGGAAAAGCAGAATCTCCCCAAATGTTTAAAACAAAATTTAATTGCAATTTTCTTCAGTTGAAGAAAATTATACCAATCACTCAGAATTATTGGGAACATTAAGGCGCATGGCCAAAATTGCACTAATGATGAAGAAGGCTCCTGCAAATAGGATAGCATTTATAGCGCTTCCTCCAAGTAAATATTTATAAATAGGTCCAAAAGTCAGCGTTTCTATGCCCATTGGAATAACGATCATCATATTTAAAATACCCATATAAACACCACGTCTGTCCTGCGGAACAACCTTTGACACCATGGTATAGGGAATACCCATCATAGCTGCCCAACCAATGCCGAAAAGTACCATAGGCGCTAGCACTAGTAAAGAATCATCAATAAATGGAATCGCGAACAATGCCAAACCAGTTCCTACCAAACTTAATGCATATATCTTTTTACCTCCATATTTCAAGGTAAGCGGCACAAGAGCTAAGGCCACCACCATAGTAACGATATTATATGTTAAACTCATTTGAGCCGATTGCGAAGCAGCTTCTGAAGTAGAATAACCTAGTGTAAGCTTAAAAAGTGGTGTTATGTACTGCCAGTACACAAAAAGCGCATACCATTGGAATAAGTAAACCGCACTAATTTTCCACATAAAAGCAGGCATGTCACGAATAGCACTGGCTATTTCCGAAAAAGGCTTTGCAATTCTTGCGCCAATTGGCTTACTTCTATCATGGTTAATTTCAGCTAACTCTTCTGCTGATGGAGGAATTTCCGGTGTTTTTAGAACAGACCATAAAATAGTTGCTATGGAAAGTATACCTCCTATATAAAAAGAATAGTATAGCCACTGTGGTATGGAACCCGCTACTTCAATGGATTCATCTCCCAACAGGTATTGAAACAATACGATAGACCCATTTGCTAAAAGAATACCCGCCCCTACAAATAAGCTCTGCATTTGGAAACCCAAACTCAATTGCTTTTCAGGCAATTTGTCCCCTACAAAGGCGCGATAAGGCTCCATGGCCATATTGTTACCTACGTCAAGAATCCAAAGCAAACCTACGGCGAACCAAAGAACAGGACTTGTTGGGAAAGCAAAAAGACATAAACTACCCAATATGGCCCCTATTAGAAAATAGGGCTTACGTCTTCCCCATTTAGGAGACCATGTTTTATCTGACATAGCCCCAATAATGGGCTGAACAACCAAGCCGGTAACCGGCCCAGCGATATTTAAAATAGGAAGCATATCCTCTGGAGCACCTAAATAAAGGAATATAGGATTAATTGCAGTTTGCTGGAGACCAAAGCTATATTGGATTCCAAGAAAACCAACATTCATATTAAAGATCTGCCAAAAACTGAGGCTTGGTTTCGCTATTTTCATCTTAACGTTTAGTTTGGTTGAGTATTGATGTCAAAATCTTAAAAATCTGTATAAAAAATCGATAATTCGTAAAATTTAAGCTCTTCCAAGATAGTATTTTTAATGCTTGATGCGCCATCAGCATCCAAAAAAAGAGCTAAGTTACCCAACGAAATCGATAGAGTTATCTAACCAATCACTTAAGAAATTTAATATTACGCTGTAGTCCAGAGAATTTGGTTCGTTTTACGGCGGATTTTTGGAATACTTTTTTAAAAACATCTTCTGTAATCTCCTCCCAATCTTTTTTGGTCATGGATAATAAATCCGGATGTGGATTGAACAGCGGTTCTTGATGTGGTTTTGAAAATTTGTTCCAAGGACAAACATCTTGGCATACATCGCAACCAAAAGCCCAATCATCAAACTGACCTTTAAATTCACTGGGAATCTCGTTCTTAAGTTCTATCGTGAAATAAGAAATACATTTACTACCATCCACCACATAGGGCTCTGTTATAGCCTGCGTAGGACATGCATCTATACATGCGGTACAGGTGCCACAATGGTCGGTGACCGGGGAGTCGTAGGCTAACTCCAAATCAACAATGAGTTCTGCTATAAAATAAAAAGAACCCACTTGTTGTGTTAGTAGATTGCTATGCTTACCAATCCAACCCAAACCACTTTTAGCGGCCCATGCTTTGTCCAAGACCGGGGCAGAATCTACGAATGCTCTTCCATTGACCTCACCGATTTGTTCGGAGATGAATTCTTGAAGTTGTTTTAATTTGGATTTTATCACAGAATGGTAATCATGACCATAAGCATATTTAGAAATCTTGTAGGTATCCTCTTTTTGGGTTTTTTCTGGATAGTAATTCAGTAAAAGTGAAATGACCGATTTGGCACCATCGACCAATAAACGTGGGTCTAAACGTTTGTCAAAATGGTTCTCCATATATGTCATTTCGCCATGCATATTATTGTTCAACCACTTCTCTAAACGGGGGGCCTCCTCCTCTAAAAAATCAGCCTTAGAAATTCCGCATGACAAAAAACCAAGGCGCTTGGCTTCGGTTTTTATAAGTTCGCTTGTCTTGGAAAAATTCATCTTGGTATAAAATGAAGTTTAACACTAACGGGTTTCAAGGAAATTAATGGATTAATAAGGACTTCATCATCCACCGGTCTTAGGGTAAAGCTACGAAGAATCTCGGCCACCGTCAAAATCATTTCTTGCATGGCAAAGTTATTACCTATACACATTCTTGGCCCGCCACCAAAGGGAAAATAATAATCGGAATAGTCCCTTTTATTTGCAGGGTCGAACCGCTCTGGCTGGAAAGCGTTGGGAGATTCCCAAAAACGCGAATCCCTATGCAATTCGTAAATGGCAAGCAACAACATTGAGTTTTCAGGTATTTCGTAATCCTCTATTTCATCTTTTATAATAGATTCCCGGTCAATATAGTACGCAGGCGGATACAAGCGCATCCCTTCCTCTATACACTGTTTTACATAAGCCAATTTTCGTAAACTTTCCATCTCAATACCCTCCGTCCAATCTATCGCATTTATTTCTGCAAAGGCTTTTTCCTGTTTTTCCGGATGTTTGGCCAGTAGGAACAATATAAATCCTAAGGCATTTGCCGTAGTCTCATGTCCCGCTGCAAACAGTATTAAAATTTCATCGATCAGTTGCTTTTCTGGCATACGGCTTCCGTCCTCATAAGTAGCCTTAAGAAGCATATCCATCAAATCATCTTTTTCAGAATCTTGAGCCAACCTCTCCTTTATAATGCTACTTAATATAGCGCGTGCCTTTAAGGAAAGTTTGATATGTCTATTTATTTTACCCGAAAACTTATACCACCAATTTAGATAGGGTTGTCTCATTTCTTGGATGAGCATACGCTGATTGGCTTCCGTAATTTCTTTCAATGCTGACATTTGCACTTGAATATCGTCTCGACTGAAAAGGGATGTTGCCACTACTTGAAATGCGAGGTCCCCCATTAATGGATAAATATCCTGTATTTCTCCGGCTTTTATCTTGGACAACTCCCCTTTTATGGCCTGGTACATAATCTGTAATAATCCCTGTAGTTTTCTTTTATGAAAAGCGGGCTGTATCATCCTTCTGTGATTACGCCAATGCTCCCCGTTTGAGGTGAGCAGACCACGTCCAATGTACTTTGCCAGGTCCACCGTTTGAAGTGAGGATTTTTGATAATGTTTTTGCTTTGTTTGAAGGATCTGCTTGATAAATTTGGCCTGTCTGGTAAAGATGATCCGTTTCTTGAGACCTACAGCCACTTCAAAAGTATCTCCTAAACGGTTAAAATTATCGTGATGAAAAGGTATCGGGTTTTTAAGGATCTGTTTTCTGTTTTTAAAAACATGGGTCCTTGATACCACTGGTAGTTTTTTCATTTAAAAAAGTCCAGGTTGTATTCCTCCTTTAATTCTGCCCAAATGCTTGTAAGCTAACTCCGTTACTTCCCTGCCCCGCGGAGTACGCATAATAAAACCCTGCTGTATCAAAAATGGCTCATACACCTCTTCTATGGTTTCCGAACTTTCCGAAACTGCCGTGGCCAAGGTAGTGATACCAACAGGACCTCCTTTGAACTTGTCTATAATGGTAGTAAGAATCTTATTGTCCATTTCATCCAATCCGTGCGCATCAACATTCAATGCTTTCAAACTAAATTTAGAAATTTCCATATCTATATCGCCATTGCCCTTTATTTGAGCAAAGTCCCGTACCCTGCGGAGCAATGAATTACAGATACGCGGAGTTCCTCTACTACGCCCCGCTATTTCGATGGCCGCCTCATTGGAAATCTTGACCTTCAAAATTTCTGCGCTACGCTGAACAATGGTAGATAACAACTCCGTTGAATAGTACTGCAACCTACTTTGTATACCAAAACGCGCCCGCATTGGTGCTGTCAATAGTCCAGACCTTGTCGTTGCACCAATCAGTGTAAAGGGGCTGAGATTAATCTGAACCGATCTTGCATTAGGCCCAGTCTCTATCATGATATCAATTCTATAGTCTTCCATAGCGGAGTATAAATACTCTTCCACGATAGGGCTTAAACGATGTATTTCGTCAATGAACAGCACATCTCGCTCATCCAAATTAGTGAGAAGACCTGCTAAGTCTCCCGGTTTATCCAACACCGGACCAGAGGTTATTTTGATGCCTACGCCCAATTCATTGGCCAAAATATTCGCCAAGGTGGTTTTACCTAAACCGGGAGGCCCATGAAATAAAGTATGATCTAAGGCTTCACCTCGCTGATTGGCTGCTTCTACAAAGACTTTTAAATTCTCCAAAACCTGCTCCTGACCGGTAAAATCGTCAAAACTAACTGGTCTTAAAGCTTTTTCAATATCCAGCTCTATATCGGAAAAACCATCTGCGGAAGGGTCTAAGTACTCATTCATATCCTAACAAAGATAGGGAAACGGGTTAAAGTAATTCATGGTAGGGTTTGCATTCTTTAGGAAATTTTAAACGAATAATTCGTATTTTCAACTCATGGAAAAGAAAATTTACTCCGCCGGTATTTTACAATATATCCCGATATTTTACGTGATCTGGTCAGACGATTTGGTTTCGACATCAGAAATAAACGTAGTAGAAAAGGCCATCGGTTCAGACGATAGTCTATCTAAAGAAGAGAAGAAGGTGTTGACGTCTTGGCTAGCGGTAAATAATCCTCCTGCCAACGAAGAATTCAAGGCTTGGAAAAATATCATTTCCAATTCAGGAGTTAAACTCATCGAAAGTGAGACTTACCCACTGACCACTTTTAGTCAAAAGGTGGTTTGTCATTACAAAGATTCGTGTCCGTTTAACGAGAGTCTAAAAGCTATTGAAATTAATCTAGGTATACAGCCCAATCACTACAACCATCTTTTTGATGTGGAGGTTGAACATGAGAGCGTTTCGGATTTCTATGATGCCAAAGAAATAGACCTTGTTCTAAAGGGTAAGAACGCTGCCGTAGTAGACAATTTTAGGGCTGTTTTAAATCATGACATTTTTAAGTGGGACGTTCATAGAACAAAAGAGGATTTCCGAAAAATTGTTCTTGATCAGGTTAAATATCTCGCTTCCAAGGGGTACGGCGCCATGGCCTATCCCAAAGCATACGGAGGAACCAATGATATGGAAGGCTACGCCACTATTTTTGAGAATATGATGTATGTTGATGGAAGTCTTACCATAAAATTCGGCGTACAGTTTGGTCTGTTCGGAGGTAGTATTCAAAAATTGGGCACCAAAAAGCATCACGATAAGTACTTGAATAAAACTGGAGAGGCCGATTTACTAGGTTGTTTCGCCATGACCGAAACGGGTCATGGTTCTAATGTAAGAGGCATTAAAACTACCGCCACTTATGATAAAAAAGCTGATGTCATTGTGTTGCATACACCAGGAGAGAACGATAATAAGGAGTATATAGGAAACGCTTTAGATTCCAAAATGGCTTCAGTTTTCGCCCAGCTCATCGTAAATGGAAAAAATGAAGGTGTGCATGCTATCTTGGTGCCGTTACGGGATGAAAACCACAAGCTGTTGCCTGGAATCAAAGTTGAAGACAACGGTTACAAATTAGGTCTTAATGGGGTTGATAACGGGAAAATATGGTTTCATCAAGTGAGTGTTCCAAGAGAAAACCTATTGAACAAATACGGGGAAATCGACTCGGAAGGAGTCTATACATCCGACATCCAGAACCCTAATAAGCGCTTTTTTACCATGTTGGGAACCCTAGTCGGGGGAAGGATATGCGTAGCCCGTGCTGGACTGGGAGGAGCTAAAATGGCTCTTGCAGTCGCTATTAAACATGCTTTGAAAAGAAGACAATTCAATGATAGTATAAAAATTCAAGAAGATTTGTTGATGGACTATCCTACTCATCAACTACGTTTGACACCTTTGGTAGCTAGTGCGTATGTGTATCATATCACATTGGATAAGATGATGGAGGTATACTGTGATGAAAATCAACCGGACAAACGCAAAGTAGAAACTCAGGTAGCGGGGTTGAAATCCATAATCACCTGGTATGCCAATAATACCATTCAGGAATGTAGAGAAGCCTGTGGAGGTAAAGGTTATTTATTAGAGAACCGTATTGCAGATTTAAAAGGCGATGTAGATATCTTTACCACTTTTGAAGGAGATAATAACGTATTGCTCCAGCTAGCGGCAAAAGGTGTACTATCGGATTTTAAGGCAGAGTTTAACAGTGCAGGATTTACTTCTGTTTTGAAACTTCTGAGTCAGCAGTTGAGCGACAAACTAGCAACTGTAAATCCATTATACGCCAATAAGGTAGATGCTGAGCATTTATATAATCCAAAATTTCACAAGCACGCTTTTGAATATAGAACACGAAGGTTAACCTATACCTTGGCCATGCGCATACGAAGTTATATTAAAAAAGGCGTACCTTCTTACCAAGCTTTTTTAAAAGTACAGACGCATTTATTAGCCTTAGGAAAGGCATATAGCATTGAACTCGCCTACTCGACATTTGCGTCCTTTACGGATTCAATAACTGACGAAAAAAATAGGGCACTATTTCAAAAATTGGGAACGCTTTACGCACTATCGGAACTACGAAAAGATACCTCATGGTTCTTAGAGCAGGGCTACATTGGCAGCGCTAAATCAAAAGCTATACGACAAAGAACCGAACGATTATGTACCGAGTTACGTCCTCATATAGAAGTGTTGGTAGATGGTTTTGGCATACCCGACCATTGTATGTCGGCACCCATAGCTCGTTAGTTATTTTTTTTATCCAATTGTGAGGTATCTAAAAAGTCCAGTATGGTTATTTTAGGGTTTCCGTACAAACTTGTTTTAGAAGAGCCTCTAGAAGATAGTTGAAAGTCCTCCAGCACATTTACTCTTGCATTTGGAGAATCTTCAGAAACGACTAGGGCCGTATTGGATTCCAGTTTTTCTGCTTTAAGGTTACTGTTCCCATAAAGTTTGGCCGTCAAGAAATCGGTTGTCCCTTCTAACTTGGCCGAGGCGTTCTTATACATGTAAATGGTATTCTTTTCCCCAGTAGCATATATCTTTGCGTCTATTCTGTCCTTTAAGGTAAGATTAAGCGAGTTGCTCGCCACGTTGAAATCTCCAGAGCTAATCCCTTCCATGTCTATATCAATAATATCGGCAGTTGCATTCAGCTCAAGTCTTGCAGTACCAGAGGTCTTCACCGTAAGTCTATCGGAGGATATCACATCTTTCATGCTTATCTCTCCGTTCCGCATGGTTAGTCCATCCAGCTCCGTATAGTATACCACAATATTAAGTTTCTTTTTGGAGGTGATTTTATAAAATGAGGAAATAATCAAGGTGCTATCCGTCACTTTAAACTTCAACACATCTATTAAATTATCGTCGGCTTCCAAAGTGTATCCCTCATTCGAAGCCTTCTGTAACAAAATTTCAAGATCATCGTTGAGCTGTATGGCATGAAAGGCAGGCAAGTCTTCACGCACTTCTACAACATTCTTATTCCCCTTTATTTTTGGTTTTCGTTGGGCAAAGGAATACGTATAACTAAATATAATTAATAATAAAATGACTCTTTTCATGTGTTCTAAAGTATTTCTGAATATAAAATATGGATTTAAAGGTATTACAAAAATTCAATATGTCTCTACTACACTTATTATCAAAAAAAATGCCCAACTTGAAAAAGCTGGGCATTTTATTAAATATATGTCTATATCAATGATTCAATTCCTCCTCATCGTTCTGTAGGGGAATATGCTGTGGTACAAAATCCTGCCCTGGGATAATGTACTCACCGTTCTCATCTACTTTACTATAATCATAAGCCCAACGGTGCACGTGGGGAATAGCTCCAGGCCAGTTGCCATGAATATGCTCCACTGGGGTTGTCCACTCCAATGTGTTAGACTTCCACGGGTTCTGTGGTCCCTTTTTACCATAGAACATACTGTACACGAAGTTAGCTACGAATACTAATTGTGCTGCTCCTGCTATTAATGCAAAGACCGTCATTAATATTTGAACATCTGCCAGCTCGTCGAACATTGGGAAAGCTGTGTTTTGATAGTATCTCCTAGGTACACCCGCCATACCGACGAAGTGCATCGGGAAAAACACACCATAAGCACAAATGGCTGTTACCCAAAAATGCACATACCCTAAATTCTTGTTCATCATTCTACCTTCGAACATCTTAGGGAACCAGTGATATACCCCTGCGAAGAGACCGTATAATGCAGATATCCCCATTACCAAATGAAAGTGTGCTACCACAAAATAGGTGTCATGTACGTTGATGTCTAAGGTACTATCACCTAAAATGATACCGGTCAAACCTCCCGTGATGAAGGTAGAGACCAAACCAATTGAAAATAGCATGGCTGGATTCAACTGTAGATTACCTTTCCACAATGTTGTAATATAGTTGAAGGCCTTTACTCCAGAAGGTATTGCAATTAACAATGTTGTAAAAGTAAATACAGAACCTAAGAACGGGTTCATCCCTGAAATGAACATATGGTGACCCCAAACAATAGTAGATAAGAACGCTATAGCCAAGATAGAGGCAACCATAGCACGATAACCGAAAATAGGTTTACGCGCATTGGTAGACATTACTTCTGAGGTGATTCCCAATGCAGGCAACAGAACAATATAAACCTCTGGGTGACCCAAGAACCAAAATAGGTGTTCGAATAAGACTGGTGAACCACCTTGATAGTGTAGCACTTCTCCCTGAATAAAAATATCCGAAAGGAAGAAAGAGGTACCAAAACTTCTATCCATTATTAATAGCAATGCCGCAGATAATAAAACCGGAAACGATATAATACCGATGATAGCCGTCACAAAAAATGCCCATATCGTCAAAGGTAATCTTGTCATGGACATACCTTTGGTTCTAAGGTTAATGACCGTTACCACGTAGTTCAATGAACCCAATAAGGAAGAAGCGATAAAAATTGCCATGGACACTAACCATAACGTCATCCCCATACCAGAACCTGGCTGTGCCATAGGTAGCGAACTTAATGGGGGATAGATGGTCCATCCCGCAGCCGCTGGTCCTGCTTCTACAAATAGTGAGATTACCATGATTACACTTGATACAAAGAATAACCAGAAAGAAACCATATTCAAAAAGCCAGACGCCATATCTCGTGCGCCTATCTGCAATGGAATTAATAAGTTACTGAATGTACCACTAAGACCTGCGGTTAATACAAAGAAGACCATAATGGTACCGTGCATAGTCACTAAAGCTAAATACACGTCGGCATCCATTACACCGTCTGGGGCCCATTTACCTAAAAAGGTATCAAAGACCAAGAAAGACTCTCCGGGCCATGCCAATTGCATTCTAAATAATAACGACATTGCTATGCCGATAAAACCCATTACCAAAACACCTGTAATGAGGTATTGTTTGGCAATCATTTTATGATCCTGACTAAAGATATATTTTGTTACAAAAGTCTCTTTGTGATGATGATGTCCATGATCGTCATGTGCATGTTCATCTACATGTGCTGTTACTGCTGACATAATCGAATTCTTTTTTTATTAATTTTCTTTTTCTAGCCTACTTCTAAAACCTAAATCTAACTATTGCCCTACTGATACACCCTCTACGGTATTGAAAGCAGGATTAGTTTCATCTTTAAGTACGGTCTCCGCAAATGTTTTTTGCTGCTCCATCCATTCATTATACTCCTCTTCCGTCTCCACAATTATCTTCATTTGCATGTTGTAATGAGACGTCCCACAAATTTTATTACATAACAAAATATAATCAAATTCCCATGGATCTAAAACATCCTCCCCACTTGCAGATTTCTCTGCCCTAATTTTGTTTGTTCGCTTTACCTTATCTACCACATCAGGATTCATTCTCATTTCCTCCGTCGTATAAATGGGTGTAAACGAAAACTCCGTAATCATACCAGGAACGCAGTTCATCTGCGCTCTAAAGTGGGGCATATAAGCCGAATGCAATACGTCTTGAGAACGCATCTTAAAGTTCACTTTTCTACCTACTGGCAAATGCAATTCTTTAACGATAACATCATCGGCAGCATAAGAATCAGCTTCATCCAATCCCATGACATTAGCACGGTCAATATCTATCATCCGAACATTAGCTCCCCCGAGAACGTTATCCGCCCCTCCATATCTGGCCGTCCAATTGAATTGTTGCGCATAAAGCTCAACGATAAGAGGATCATCCTCATCATTAACATCCATAATATTCGTCCACGTATAAAGCCCCCATAGAATCAAGCCGGATAGAACAATAACTGGAATAATGGTCCAAATAAACTCTAATCTATCATTATCCGCATAAAACAAAGCTTTCTTTCCCTTTTCTCCTCGGTATTTATAACTGAAGTAATACAGCAAAGCCTGGGTAATTGTCTGAGTAATAAAGATTATCACAAAGGAAACCAGCATTAAGTAATCGTATTCCTCGCCATGGTCCGACGCTGCTTCTGGCAATAAAAACTTACCATACTTCCAGAAACTGAATATGGTAATTCCGTAAATGAAAATCAAAAAAGCGAACAATAGATAACCATTATTTTTGTTATCCGAATCGTTTGCTATTTCCTGATTATCAGTTTTAAGCTGAGATAATTCAAATATTTTGGTCATTTGCCAGATGGCAATTGCCACGAGAACTAAAACTGCTAAAGTTAATAATGTAGTCATTGTATGATTTAATATTATACCTTAAAACTTACTAATAATGAAAGTGTCTACTTTCTTCAATAAATGGGTTTCTTTTGGGTTGCAAAGGCGCAGTTGAAAGCGCTCTGAAAATCCAAAAAATAAAGAATCCCGCAAAGAACAATATGGAACTTATCTCCGGTATTCCAATATACCATTGGTCACCCACTGTAGCAGGCATAATTGCATTAAAGATGTCCATATAATGACCTGCCAGTATTACCACTCCTGCCATTACTACAAACCAGTTGACACGTTTATAGTCACTGTTCATCAACAAGAGCACAGGAAATAAGAAATTCATCGCCACCATACCAAAAAACGGCAACTTATAGTCTTCTATTCTAGTCACGTAATATGTTACTTCCTCAGGAATGTTAGAGTACCATATAAGCATGAACTGGGAAAACCATAAATAGGTCCAGAATATACTTATACCGAACATAAACTTAGCCAAATCATGAATATGACTGTCGTTCACTTCCTTTAAAAGACCTTTAGATTTTAGGTAGATAGTAACCATAGCGATAACCGTAATACCTGAAACAAACATACTTGCGAAAATATACCATCCAAAAAGGGTGCTGAACCAGTGCGGGTCTACACTCATGATCCAATCCCATGACATAATGGATTCTGAAATTAGATAGAATACTAAAAAGGCCGCGGATATTCTAAAGTTCAATTTAAAGTTAGAATTATCATCCGACTCGTCTTGTTGTAAAGACAATTTTCTAGAGTACTCACGATATGCTATCCAACCACCCAAAAATAATGCAGCTCTAATTAGGAAAAACGTAGGATTCAAGTATCCGGATTTACCTTGCAATAAAGCATCATGCGCTACCACATCTGCATCCATCCAAACGAATAAATGGTTCATATGAAGTACGGACAGCAGTAGTATAACGAAAACAACAATTCCTCCAGGTACCAAATAAGCCGTTATACCTTCCATTACCCTAAACAATAGAGGAGACCAGCCCGCTTGCGCAGCACGTTGTATGGCATAAAATGCCAGAACACCCAGGGAAATCATCATAAAAAAGAATGCCGCAACATACACTGCCGCCCAAGGCTTATTCTGCAACTGGTGCAGTAAATGTTCATCGTGTGAAGCTCCATGTTCCTCTCCGTGAGCTTCAGCCGCCCCGTGGCCATCTGCAACCATTGGATGCGCCGCTTCTTCCGCATGATCTCCACCGTGACCATCATCATGGCTGGCTACCATAGCTTTTGCTTCCTCAACGGTACCAGGTGCCATAACAAACCCGCCAATTATTCCAACAAGTCCTACGGCCATTAATACAATGGAAGCAATCTTAAGTCTATTTGAAAACGTATACATAGTATGGTTTTACCTATTATTTGGTTAAATCTTGTTTCAATTTCATAACGTACTCAGAAACCTGCCACATCTCGGTCGTATTCATCTGAGAAGCGTACGACCCCATAGAGTTCAATCCGTATTGCATGGTATGGTACGTAGTCCCAACAGTAATATTTCTAGCCGCATCGTCATAGCTTGGAACTCCTAAAATCTTTTCTCGTTTCACTAAAGTACCTTGTCCTTTTCCCTTATCACCATGGCAAATAGCACAGTAAATCGTGTACAATTGTCCTCCTACGGCCAAATTTTCCTCAGTACTCAAAGAATCTAACGGACTTTCATTTAATCTAGCAATTTCTTTACCCTCTGGACTATTCGGAATATCGTACGGCAGCCAACCCCTATTTATAGTGTTTGCCGGTGGTAGCATAGCTTCAGAACCATTAGGCAAAAAGTCTACTTCCTCATAGGTTTCATAACCTACAGGTTCGTACATATTGGGCATATATTGGTAATTCGGCTTACTATCGTCCTGACATGCTATAAAAGCGAACATCAAACCTATTACTAATCCTATTTTCTTAAAACTGTTCATATTTAATGACTGTTTTTCTCTGATATATTAATTTCTACTGCTCCAGTATCTGCCAACAAATCTTTTAATTCCTGTTCGTTACCATGAATTTCAATTTCCATTAAGAAATGGTCATCCGTAGTTCTAACATCTGGATTTTCGGCTTTTTTAAACGGCCACAATCTACTTCTAAGGTAAAAGGTTATTACCATAAGGTGTGCCGCAAAGAAAACCGTAAGCTCAAACATGATTGGCACAAATGCCGGCATATTCTCCAAGTAGCTGAAACTTGGTTTACCACCGATATCCTGTGGCCAATCCTTTATCATAATGAAATTCATCATTAGTATCGCCACTGTTAAGCCCACACAACCATACAAGAAAGATGTTATCGCTATTCTTGTAGGAGCTAACCCCATAGCTTTGTCCAGACCATGTACTGGAAACGGACAATAGACCTCTTCTATATGATGCTTGGCCGCCTTCACCTTCTTAACAGCGTGCATCAGCACGTCGTCATCGTTGTAAAATGCCTGTATAACCTTTGATGCCATAGCCTACTTTTTGTTATTTAATACTTTTGCCTGTCCGGCCCAATCATCTCTCTGTGCCCTTCCTGGGAAAGATCCGGTAATTGAATCTAACAAATCATATTCCTTTGCCGTCATCCTTGCAACTTGTGCAAAAGTGAAGATCCCGATTTCATTCAATGTCGCTTCCATTTGAGGACCGATGCCCTTTACTTTTTTAAGATCGTCAGCAGTTTCTTTCGTCGAGTCAAATGTTCCAATAGAACTCAGCAACTCTGTCACTCCGACCTTATCCCCTTCTTTGGGAACGACCTCTCCCATCAACACATCCTGAGTAACACGCTCTTTAATGACCGCTTTTGTTGTTGGAATTTCATACAACGGTTTACCTGCATCCCTTAATGCCTTATACTTTCCTCCAGAGGACTTTAGTATTGATTTTACTTCTGCCTGCGCAATAACAGGAAAGGTTCTTGAATACAATAAGAAGAGTACAAAGAAAAATCCTATAGTTCCAATAAAAATTCCGATATCTACGAATGTTGGGGAGAACATTGTCCATGAAGATGGTAAATAATCCCTATGAAGTGATGTCACGATAATTACAAAACGCTCAAACCACATTCCTATATTTACTACGATAGAAATAAAGAAGGAAAACATGATGCTGGTACGTAGTTTCTTGAACCACATGAACTGTGGCGAAAATACATTACAAGTCATCATAGCCCAATATGCCCACCAGTAAGGACCTGTAGCCCTGTTCAAAAACGCGTACTGCTCGTACTCTACTCCGGAGTACCACGCCATGAACAATTCCGTAATGTACGCACAACCTACGATAGAACCCGTAATCATAATTACGATGTTCATTAATTCAATATGCTGTACCGTAATATAAGCTTCTAGACTACACACCTTTCTCATTATAATGAGAAGCGTATTTACCATCGCAAAACCTGAGAAGATAGCACCTGCCACGAAGTAAGGAGGGAAAATTGTAGTATGCCATCCCGGTATTACCGAAGTAGCAAAGTCAAACGATACAATAGTGTGTACAGAAAGTACCAGAGGAGTGGCCAAACCTGCCAAAACTAAGGACACCTCTTCAAAACGTTGCCAATCTTTGGCTCTTCCGCTCCAACCGAAACTTAATATTCCATATATTTTCTTCTGGAAAGGCAAAACGGCCCTATCACGAATCATTGCAAAGTCAGGAAGCAAACCTGTCCACCAAAACACCAGTGACACGGACAAATACGTTGATATCGCAAATACATCCCAAAGCAATGGTGAATTAAAGTTTACCCATAACGAACCAAATTGATTGGGAATGGGCAATACCCAATAGGCCAACCAAGGTCTACCCATGTGTATGATAGGAAACAACCCAGCCTGTATTACGGAAAAGATGGTCATCGCTTCTGCAGAACGGTTAATAGCCATTCTCCATTTCTGACGGAATAGCAGTAATACCGCAGAAATCAAGGTTCCGGCGTGACCGATACCTACCCACCAAACAAAGTTGGTAATATCCCAAGCCCAGTTAACAGTTTTATTAAGACCCCAAGTACCAATACCTGTGGAAATCGTATAAATTATACAACCTACTCCCCATAAAAAAGCGACCAAAGCTATGGAAAAAACTATCCACCAATGCTTATTGGCTCTTCCTTCAACAGGGGCGGCAATATCCACGGTTACATCGTGGTAGCCTTTGTTTCCGACTACTAAGGGTTTTCTTATAGGAGCTTCGTAATGCGACGCCATAGAATTCTGTTATAATTACTTTCTAGTATTGTTATGCTTCGTTGGTATTCCTAACCTTAACATGATAGAATACATTCGGTTGTGTTCCCACATGCTCCAATAAATGGTACATACGATCACTTTCTTTCAATTCGGCAACTTTACTCTTATCATCGTTTATATCTCCAAAGACAATTGCTCCGTTACCGCAGGCAGATGAACATGCCGTTTGGAATTCTCCATCCTCTATTACCCTTCCATCCCTTTTGGCATCTAAAATGGTCTTTTGTGTTTTTTGAATACACATAGAACATTTCTCAATAACACCTCTAGAACGAACATTAACATCTGGGTTCAATACCATTTTACCCAAATCATTGTTCATATGGAAATCGAACTCATCGTTATTGTTATATAGGAACCAGTTAAAACGCCTTACTTTATAAGGGCAGTTGTTTGCACAATACCTTGTACCCACACATCTATTATATGCCATTTGATTCTGACCCTGACGACCGTGTGAAGTTGCCGCAACAGGACAAACGGTTTCACATGGAGCGTGGTTACAGTGTTGACACATTACGGGCTGAAAAGCAACCTGCGGATTAGCCGAAGGATCTTCCAACTCTCCAAATCCTCCTAAGGAACCGTTATCACCAGACAATCCATCAAATCCGTTTTTCTTAGCATCATCTTGCTCAAACGTCTCTTCTGAAGAGTAGTACCTGTCGATACGCAACCAATGCATATCCCTTGACTTCCGTACTTCTTGCTTACCAACTACAGGAACGTTGTTCTCTGCGTGACAAGCAATAACACAAGCCCCACATCCCGTACAAGCATTTAAATCGATGGACATATTAAAGTGATGCCCGATAGAACGGTCAAAACTATCCCATAAATCCACGGAAGTTGCCGGTACTTCTTGGTGGTTTAAAGACACTTGAGGAACATGATTCCATTCCGCATGGTCTTTAGTATTGAATATTTCCAAGGTAGTTTCCTTGATAATATCACCTCTACCCATAAGGGTTTTATGCAATTGTATACATGCAAACTCGTGGTCGTCCACACCAGTAACCTTTTCAATCTTAACGGACTGATTAGCACTGAAGCCATCGTACAATGCAAAGGCATTAACACCTGTTTGCATTTCCTCCTTCATACCTACCTTCTTTCCATAACCAAAAGAAAGCCCAGCAGTTCCTTTTGCCTGGCCCGGTTGCACCACTACTGGCACCTTGTTCAATGTTGCTCCGCCAACAGAAATATTGACGTAACTACCATTCATACCACCGTTTGCCTCGTTAACGTTCTCCAATCCCATTGCTTCTGCATCGGCTTTGGAAACGGTTACGTAATTATCCCAAGAAACTCTGGTAATCGGATCAGGGAATTCCTGCAACCAAGGATTATTGGCCTGCTGACCATCACCCATACCCACCTTAGAATAAAGTGTAAGCTCCATTCCTTCTCCGGCAGCATTTGCAAGGCTGCGCAAAGCAGAAGCAATTGGTAGTGCGGAAACCGTTTCAGCATTTTCAACATCCTCGCTTTCGGTAACCGTGCTATCAGCATCGACCATCATAGTCGAAGCACTGAAAACACCATCCTGAAGCGTTTGACTCCATTCGGAAGTTCCTAAGATACCTCCCGTCCAAGTTTCCTTTATATAATCATAATATGTTTTATCACTACCTAACCAACCTAAAACAGCCGACTGAAATTGCTTGGTATCAAACAACTCCTGTATCGTAGGTTGCATCAAACTATAATGACCTCTCTTTATTTCAACATCACCCCAAGATTCGAGGTAATGGCTAGAAGCTGCAACATACTGCACCGCTTCTGTAGTTTCATTCCAATTGGTTGAAAAAGCGACGGTCAAATCTACCTTTTCAAGACCTTCTTTAAAATCAGCGGCATTGGGCAAGGAATACATAGGATTAACACCATCCATAATCAAAGCTCCAACTCTACCTGACTTCATATCGGTAATTAAAGCGTTCAGCGCCTTTACACTTCCTTGTCTTACCAATTTCGGAGCAACAGGGTCAAAAGCCTTGCTACCCAACATTTCATTTATGGCCAAAACAACGGTTTGTGCATTTACATCATCCAAACCAGTTACAACTACTGCATTAGCGCCCGCCTTTCTGATTTCTCCCGCTATCTGATCAACAACAGCATCATAATCGGAGGTATTACCACCAACAGAGGTTCCGTTAAGCTTCCCATATAATTTGGCAAGAACAACTTTCTGAGCTGAAGGCGTCAAAGGAACCCTTTTATCAGCGTTGGCACCCGTCAATGACATATTCGCCTCTAATTGTACGTGCCTGGACATCTTACCCTTCTTAGGAACTCTACCCTTGGAATACGCACCATCATATCCACCACCTTGCCAATCGGACAAGAAATCCGCACAAAAAGAAACAATCAATCCAGCCTTTTCGAAATCGTAATCGGCCAGAGCGCGTTCCCCATATTTATTTTCAAAAGCAGTTAAAGCAGCATCCTCGGATATGGCATCGTAAGTTACGTGATGCACATTTTCGTTAGCAGTTTTCAAATCACTCATCAATCTGTCCGTAGAAGGACTTGCGTATGTCTGTGTTAAAAAGGCAATCTTTTTAGAAGACCCTTTTAAACTTCCCATTTTTGTTTTAACGGCAGCGTTTAACGCATCCCATTCAACAGGCTCACCATTGGCCAGAGGACCTTGCAATCTTGTACTATCGTATAAAGAAAGAACAGACGCCTGCACTCTTGCATTAGCTGCACCTCCAACCTTTGCCAAGGTATTGTTCTCTACCTTGATAGGACGCCCTTCTCTAGTTTTTATTAAAATACTGGCAAAATCAAAACCATTAGCAATCGAGGTTGCATAGTAATTGGCAACACCGGGCACAATGTTTTCTGGCTGTACCACATAAGGTATCGACTTAATGACCGGTCCCTCGCATGCCGCCAAAGAAGCTGCAGCTGTACTAAAACCAACGTACTTGAGAAAATCCCTTCGATTTGTATTTGTTGTGGATAAATTTTCTTTATCCCCCAAGAAATCGTCAACAGGAATTGGCTCTACAAATTCGTTTTGCTTTAGCGCCTCAACAATGGAATCGTTAGGATTTAACTCCGCCTCGTTCTTCCAATATTTTTTGTTTGATGCCATACGTAATATCTGTAATTAGCTTCTTAAATAATTATTAATAGTGACACTTTCCACATTCCAAACCACCCATCTGAGCAGCCGTTAAATTCTCAACACCATACTTTTTGGAAAGTTCCGCATGAATTTTCTCGTAATACTCATTACCCTCGACCTTCACATTGGTTTCTCGGTGACAATTAATACACCAACCCATTGTCAATGGAGAGTACTGGTACATAATTTCCATTTCCTCGACAGGACCATGACAAGTTTGACAATCTACTCCGGCAACGGAAACATGCTGCGAGTGATTGAAATAAGCAAAATCCGGAAGGTTGTGAATACGAATCCATTCTATAGGCTGTGTCTCACCAGTGTATTTTTGATTCTCCTCATCCCATCCTACGGCCTTGTACAATTTCTTGATTTCCTTGGTATAAAACTCGTTGGTATACCCATTAGCCAAATCCTCTTGCGTAGGACCTTCTGGATTACCCTTGTACTCGTATATGGACTTATGACAATTCATACAAACATTCATGGCCGGAATGCCAGAATGTTTTGACACTCGAGCCGAAGAGTGACAATACTTACACTCAATCTTATTATCACCGGCGTGAATTTTATGGGAATAGTGAATAGGCTGTATAGGAGCATAACCTTGGTCCACGCCCACCTGCATCATCCAACCATATGCAAAATAAGCACTACCCAACAATAAGAATATCACCGAAACCAAAACTAAAAATTGATTCTGAGCGAAAGCCTTCCAAATGGGGGTGCGTTGCTGCGCTTTTTCTTTTTCGACCGTAATACCATTGGCCTCTGCGATACGCGTCAAAGTCTTGTTTACCAAAACCAACATCACTACCAACAGTCCAAAAACTAAAACCAAAGCCCCTAGAATGAGCTCGTTGGATATTCCTGAGTTAGTGTTAGCGGGAGTTATTGAAGCAAAATCCCCTGCTGCCGGACCCTGAGGTGCAGGTGCAGGAGCGGCCGTGTATGCCAAAATATTATCAATATCGGCATTGGAAAGTGTAGGAAAGGCGGTCATTGCCGCTTGATTGTATTCCGCATATATTTTATTGGCATATGCGTCCCCGGATTTAATCATTCCTGGGCTATTTTTTATCCAGCGGTACAGCCATTCCTTATCCAATCCTTCTTCCTCGTACAAACGTGTTTCTACGTTTGCCAGAGCGGGACCGGTCATTTTTCTATTCAGTGCGTGACAAGCAGCACAATTTTGATTGAACAATGCTTTTCCTGCAACAGCATCACCACTAGATTCTTCCACAGCCTCCGCCTCAACAACAGCTTCGTCTTGAGCGATTATCGAGTTTGAAAAAAATAGCAGGACTACTAAGCTGAAACCTAAAACTTTAGAAAACTGATTGCGGTATAGAACCTTTTTCATATATAGAATATTTCAATCGGAATCTTGGCATGATTTTAGTCGGTACACTTACAAATTTACTGTAAATAGGTGCCTTGATCGAGCACAAAAATACGACACAGAATTTATTTTAAAAAATGTTAATAGAGTTATAATTTCTAATTTATAATTGTTCTAAATAAATGAAAAAACTAATACATTACACCTTAAAAAAATTACATTTGTACACCTAGTTTAAACACAAATGAAATTGTAATGAAAAAAAATATTCTTTGGCTGCTTATGCTTGGTGCAGTGCTATGCTTACATGGTCAACAGGGCGAGTTAAACATAAAACAGGACGAACAGATCACTAAACTCTTAGAAATCTATAAATCTGCATTAAAGAACAATGAATACTACAGGGTGCAAATTGGTTTTAGCACCAATGATGCAACGGCACAATCCCTTAAATCTAACGCTGAAATAGATTTCCCTAACCTCCCTTCTCGGATAGATTTTGCCTCCCCTACCTATAGGGTTAGAATTGGTAGGTTCAAGACAAAATTAGAGGCGGAAAGAATGTACAATAAGATTAGGGTCAAGTATCCTAATGCCATGCTTTTAGAACCAAAAAAATCGACTAAATAGGCCGATTTTTTTTTATCCATATCTAAAATTTTTACTTGGATTTTAGTTTCTTTTTTACGGCCACTTCTTGAAAAGCTTCCACGACATCGCCGATTTGAATATCATTATAATTTTTGATCTGAAGACCACAATCATAACCTTTGGAAACCTCCTTGACATCATCTTTGAATCGCTTTAATGAAGCGAACTCTCCCGTATAAATAACCACACCATCGCGTATTAAACGTATACTGGAATTACGGAACAATTTACCATTGGTAACCATACAACCTGCAATGGTTCCGATTTTAGAAATCTTGAACGTTTCCCGTATTTCCGCCGTACCGGTAATCTCTTCCTTCATTTCTGGAGAAAGCATACCTTCCATGGCATCTTTAAGGTCATTGATGGCATCATAAATAATGGAGTACATACGGATATCTATTTCCTCTTTCTCCGCTATGGCCTTAGCATTACCCATTGGCCTTACGTTAAATCCGATAATTACCGCATCTGAGGCAGATGCCAATAATACATCCGACTCCGTTATAGGTCCAACGGCTTTATAAATGATATTAACCTGAATCTCGTCTGTAGATAGTTTTTGGAAAGAATCTGTAAGCGCTTCAACAGAGCCATCCACATCACCTTTCAATATGATGTTAAGCTCTTTGAATTCTCCTAAAGCAATACGTCTTCCTATCTCATCTAGCGTAATATGACGTTGTGTTCTAACAGATTGTTCGCGTTGCAATTGCGACCTTCTGGCTGCAATCTGCTTGGCCTCACGTTCATCCTCTAAAACATAGAACTTATCGCCTGCTTGTGGCGCACTGTCCAATCCAAGAATGGATATAGGCCTGGATGGACCCACCTCTGTTACGTTTTTTCCACGCTCGTCCTGCATCGCCTTTACCTTACCACTAGTAGTACCGGCCAAAACGTAATCCCCAATTTTAAGGGTACCTGCCTGTACTAGAATTGTAGAGACGTAACCTTTACCCTTATCAAGAAATGCCTCAACTACAGTGCCGGTAGCCGACTTGTCCGGATTGGCCTTAAGCTCTAACAATTCTGCTTCCAACAGCACTTTCTCTAACAATTCCTTTACCCCATCCCCAGTTTTGGCAGAAATATCATGGGACTGAATTTTACCTCCCCAATCCTCTACCAAAAGATTCATTTGGGCAAGACCTTCTTTTATCTTATCAGGATTAGCCGTTGGTCTATCAATTTTGTTGATAGCAAAAACCAAGGGAACACCTGCCGCTTGCGCATGACTAATGGCTTCCTTTGTTTGGGGCATTATATCATCATCCGCCGCAATTACGATGATGGCAATATCCGTTACTTGAGCACCTCTTGCACGCATGGCGGTAAATGCTTCGTGACCGGGAGTATCCAAGAAAGAAATCCGTTCACCGTTTTCAAGAGTAACGCCATAAGCCCCAATATGTTGGGTTATACCACCACTCTCACCAGCTATTACGTTCTCTTTTCTAATATAATCTAACAAAGAGGTTTTACCATGATCCACATGTCCCATAACGGTAACAATAGGAGCCCTAGGCTCCAAATCTTCAGGAGCATCCTCTTCTTCTACAATACTTTCTTCAATATCCGCAGTTACGAAATCCACTTCATAACCAAACTCCTCTGCCACTATGGATAAGGTTTCAGCATCCAAACGCTGATTCATGGTTACCATTATCCCTAAGGACATACAGGCAGAAATGATTTCCGTTGTAGAAACATCCATCATTGTAGCAACCTCGCTTGCAGTAACAAACTCGGTTACCTTAAGCACTTTACTCTCTAGTTCCTGTTGTTCTAAGTCTTTTTCTGTCTGCTCTCTATGCTGATCCCTCTTACTTCTTCTATATTTTGCTCCCTTACCTTTCTTGGACTTACCTTGAAGCTTTTCTAGCGTTTCACGTACTTGTTTTTGCACATCCTCCTCAGATGGCTCCACCTTATTAACGGTTGCAAAACGCTTATTTCCTTTTCTGTCTCCGCCTGAATTTCTGGCACCAGCTCCTGAGCGAGAAGTATTCTTAGTTACTATACGTCTTCTACGCTTCTTACGGTCCGTATTTCCAGAAGATTTTTCGTCTTCTTTCTTCTTCTTCGGTTTCTGAAATTTAGTAAGGTCAATTTTATCTCCGGTAATCTTTGGACCGGAAAGTTTCTGATATTGTGTCTCTATGGTTTCCTTATCATCCGCACCCTCTTCGACTGTCTTTTCCGTGCTATCTTCCTTAGTCTTAGGCTCAGCTTTCTCGGTCGCCTCTTTCTTCTTTACAGGCTTTTCCTTAGCGGATTCGGCAACTGGAGCGGCTGCTATCTTAACTTCTTCCTTGGGAGCTTCCTTAACCTCTGGAGCTTCTTCCTTGTTCTTCTTAGGATTCAAGTCAATTTTACCGACTGTTTTAGGGCCAGCTAACTCCGCTTTCGCCTTAATGATTTTTTCGCTAGAGGCATTCCTCTTTTCACGGGCTAGCCTACGCTCTTCTTGCTCTTGTTCTAACTGAACCCGTATGGCCTCTTTCTCCTTGCGCTTCTCTTCTCCAACCTCTTTAGACGCAACTTTTTTGCTCATATCGGTCTGGAACTCATCAAGTAGCACTTGATAAACTTCATTAGATATTTTTGTGGTAGGTCTTGCCTCCACATCATGTCCTTTACTGCTAAGAAAGTCCACTGCCCTATCCAAAGAAATATTAAGTTCTCGAAGAACTTTATTAAGCCTTATTGTTGCATTTTCTGCCATAAATACTGATTCCCGTTCTTTATTCTTTTGCTAATATATAGCTAATCTTCTAATTCTTCTTTTAGGATGCGAACAACTTCCTGTATGGTCTCTTCCTCTAAATCCGTACGCTTGACTAAATCATTGATATCTTGCTCCAATACACTTCTAGCCGTATCCATTCCAATTTTCTTGAATTCTTCGATGATCCAACCATCGATTTCATCTGAAAACTCTATCAGTTCTACATCCTCTTCAACACCTTCCCTGAACACATCTATTTCATATCCCGTTAGTTGACCTGCAAGACGGATATTATGACCTCCTCTACCTATTGCCTTGGAGACCTCTTCTGGCTTAAGATAAACCTGAGCGGTCATTTTTTCGTCATTTAATTTTACCGTTGACACCCTTGCCGGACTTAATGCCCTAGTTACCAATAATTGCGGATTTGAAGTCCAGTTGATAACGTCTATATTTTCATTGCCCAGTTCTCGGACAATACCATGTATACGACTTCCTTTCATCCCCACACAAGCTCCAACAGGATCAATACGATCGTCATAAGAATCAACGGCCACTTTTGCCTTCTCTCCTGGGATACGCACCGCTTTCTTAATGGTGATTAAACCGTCGAAAACCTCAGGTATTTCCTGGAAGAACAATTGCTCCAAGAATATGGGCGAGCTTCGGGACA
Organism: Maribacter sp. 4U21; assembly: GCF_002742365.1. Classification (NCBI taxonomy): domain Bacteria; kingdom Pseudomonadati; phylum Bacteroidota; class Flavobacteriia; order Flavobacteriales; family Flavobacteriaceae; genus Maribacter; species Maribacter sp. 4U21. Next base: position 126,341 of record NZ_MDGN01000054.1, on the reverse strand, counting down.
TGATAATCGTCGGCTTTGCACCTTTGAGCTCTACACTTTCTATGATACCTCTAACGTTATCTCCTTTTCGGAAAAAATCCGATGGTATTTGTCTATCCTTCGGAAGAATAATTTCATTACCCTCATCATCGAGAAGTATAACCGCTTTATGTCTAATATGATGTACCTCAGCAGTATAAATCTCACCTTCTAAATCCTTAAACTGCTTATATATTGTAGTATTATCGTGCTCATGGATCTTAGAGATCAAATTTTGCCTTAAGGCCAATATGGCTCTTCTTCCCAAGTCAATTAATTTCACCTCCTCGGACACATCTTCCCCAACCTCAAAATCTGGCTCAATTTTCCTCGCTTCACTAAGGGAAATCTCTTCATTGGGCTCCTCTACCTCTCCATCTTCTACTACAATACGGTTACGCCAAATTTCCAAATCTCCTTTGTCTGGATTTATAATGATATCAAAATTATCATCCGAACCAAACTTCTTTTTTAAGGCGTTTCTGAAAACATCTTCCAAAATTGCCATAAGCGTTACCCGGTCTATGAATTTATCATCCTTGAACTCAGAGAAAGATTCTATTAACGCAATATTTTCCATTTGTTACTACAATTAAAATTTTAATTTAACTTTTGCTTTCCTTATTTCAGAAAAGTTCAACTCTTTTTTCTTTTGGACCGTAACCTTGCCTTTACCAATGGGTTTGGGCTCTCTTGCTTTCCATTCTAGTACAATATGCTCTTCATCTGCAAAAGTAAGGTTTCCCTCAAATTCGCCTTCATCCGTCAGCACCTCTAATTTTCTGCCAACATTCTTCTTATACTGCCTTGGCATTATTAATTCTGCAGTGGCCCCGGCCGAAGCAACTTCTAGTGCAAAATCCTGCTCCTCCCTATCCAAATTATGTTCTATGGCCCTACTTATCTTTATACAATCCTTTACAGTTACACCCTCGTCTCCATCAATGATAACCTTAATCTTATTGTCGGATGAAATCGTAAAATCGATTAAGAACAATGACTCATCTTCCTCCAATCCGGCATCCAAAAGTTCCTTAACCCTTGTCTTTAACATAAAACCAAGTAATAAAAGAGGGGACAAATTGTCCCCTCATGAATACTAATATCCTTTCAGTGATGCAAATATACAATAATCTTTGTTTTTCACAAGAGCTTATGCGGCTACAATCAAACGATTTAGGATTAAAATAAGATACCTCTAAAATTAAAGGAGCTAAGAACGGAAGCTTTGGCCAATTAATGTTAATTTTAAATGATATAAACAACTAACCTTTTTGGAAATGGATTTACTTTCATCCTACAATTTAATTATTGAAGCTTCTATCATAATTATTCTCTCATTTTGGTTTAACGGTATTTCTAAAAAGACCAACATCCCATCTGTGTTGATGCTCATTGTTTTGGGCATTATACTTCAGTATGTTTTAAAATATTTTGTTCCAGAGACCCTAGATTTTTCCGGCGGCCTGGAATTACTGGGCATCGTTGGGCTTATCATGATCGTTCTGGAGGCCGCATTAGAACTGGAACTGAAAAGAGAGAAACTTGTGCCTATTCTAAAATCTATGGCCATTGCGCTAATTGGTCTGGTTGGTTCTGCGTGGGTAGCTGCACTTATCCTATTTCAGTTTATCCCTGAAATGTCCATGCAATCGGCCTGGCTTTATGCTACTCCTTTATCCATTCTTTCAAGCGCTATTATCATCCCAAGTGTAAGTGGCCTGTCTGAAGCTAAAAAAGAATTTCATATTTATGAAAGTACTTTTTCCGACATCATGGGCATCATGATGTTCTATTATCTTATTGGTGGACTCAATCCGGCAGAAGATGCAGGAGCTACAGGATTTGCAGGAAACCTTATACTTACTATCGTTATCGGATTGGTGGCCAGCTATGCCATAATTCTCATTTTTCAACAGATTAAGAGTCAAGCCAAATTATTTTTATTAATTGCTGTACTCCTACTGCTCTATGCTATTGGAAAAAAATTCCATCTATCATCTCTAATTATCATATTGATATTTGGTCTCGTTATCGCAAATGTGAAGCTTTTCTTTCCGGGAAAGATGGCGGTTTTCCTCGAAAACGAAAAGCTCAACCAAATTTATCATGAGCTTCATATCATAACTTTAGAGACCGCCTTTGTAGTGCGCACCTTTTTCTTCGTCGTTTTTGGATTGAGCATAGCGATCACCTCGCTGTTTAGTTTAAACGTAGCACTTATAAGCCTATTGATCGTAGTTTCAATTTACGCCATACGGTTTTTAATCCTTAAAGTGTTTGTAGGCAAGGATATTCTTCCGCAACTTTTTGTAGCACCAAGGGGTTTGATTACCGTACTTCTTTTCTATGCGATTCCCGTTGAGGCACAAGTTGAAAATTTCGAATCTGGTATTCTTTTGTTCGTTATCATCGCTACTAGTTTGGTTATGACATGGGCCATGATAAAAGACAAGAAAAAAATGAGTACGCTATTAGACGAAATAGACGAAGAATATAAGGATAGGAATGAAGCCGAGGATATTCTTAGGGAAAAGAAGGAAAGCGATTTAATTGAGAAACACGAGAGCAATTCAGAATCAACGGAAGAAACAGAAGGGACCTAATAGCACCTTTGCTCGGACCAAGCTATTATTTCTCTAATGCCGTAGTACCTAACAGCAAGCTCGCTTCCTGCGCGTCCGTCGAGTTCATACTATCCATTTCTTTTCTAAAGCGCAGTATCATCAGGGTGTCCAATTGATTGTTGATGCTATCTTGCATCATTTTCCAATTAGCAGCATTCATCTTTTTATTGTATTCCGTAATCTTATTGAATCTTGCCAAATTGTATCGGTTGGCTTTCCATGCATGGTCCGTACTCTTTTGATGTTGTAAATCTTGTAGATATATACCAACGCCGAAACCTAACAAAAGAAGTACGATGATTACTTTAAAATGCTTAGCGGTTAATTTCATAGTTATTAGCTCTAATTAAACGGGGGTAAAACTAACAGAGACGGAGAAGAATCATGTCCTATTTTGACAAAATCCTTAGCTCAATCATGATCGAATATACAAAATAGAAAATAGCCGCCTAAAAAATAAACGTTGACAGGCCTATAAAACACCACGAAACTCAATTTGACGCCTAGTCACAGAAACTATTATAAAAATCCACAATAGCCCCCAACTTATTATGTTTGTACTTGCCAGATTTAATTCTTTCGACCAAGCTAGGACAGTCCCTAAAATAATATGCCCCCATCTGCTTAAAACTAGCTCCGGTGGATTGATCCTTAAAATACCTGGCCATGGTCTCATTGGAACGTTTAACGCAAAGGTCTTTGACTACAGCTACTTTTTTATAGGATAGATTTAAGGTAACAGAAACCGCACCAATACCACCCAGTGGCAGACCAGACCCCGATGTAACCCAACCTTCTGTCAGGTACGAAAATTTATAGAGGTTCATACTCCCCTCAATGAGCAATTCAGCCAATTTTGTGGTACCTTGATTTACGACCTGTATGTATTCATAGGTAACACGCTCGCCGTTTTTGAACATTTCAATTTTTTCAATTTCGGGATATGTATAAACGATGGGGTCTTTACCGTTGGACTTAACAAATTCCAATCCCCTACCGTAGTCCACAAATCTTGCCATACCCTCCACTACCGTACTATCTTTAAGCAACAATTTTGTAGGTATTTTTTGTGCATTTACAACGCATAAGGGAAAACAGAGAACAATAACGAAGCAAATTAGTTTATTTATCACTTTGAATAAGGTTTTTGATAATTGCTCAAAATAAAAAATCCCGATACTATTGGCATCAGGATTTAAAACTTGGTTGGACCACAAGGACTCCCTTCGACCCCGCTCAGGACAGGCTTCTTGGCATAAATCTGTTCCTAAAAAATAAATCCCGACAACAAAAAGAGGTCGGGATTCAATTTAAACTTGGTTGGCCCACAAGGACTCGAACCTTGAATGACGGTACCAAAAACCGGAGTGTTGCCAATTACACCATGGGCCAATCTCTTCTTACTACATTGTTTTAGTAATCGAGGGTGCAAATTTAAAACAAAGTTTGGTTTCGCCAAACATTTTTCGGAACAATAATCTAAAAATAGCTGAAGATAACGCTGTTAAAGGTTTATAAAAATTGTGCTTAGGTATCTATTTTAATTAGTAAATTCGCCCCACAGCTTTAACCACGGTTACATGTTTTCAAAGAACTTCCAGAAATGGGACACCTTATTAGGGTGGACAGCATTTTTTATCGCTTTAATCACTTATTTCATAACCGTTGAACCTACCAATAGTTTTTGGGATGCTGGAGAATATATAGCTACCGCAGCAAAACTTCAGGTAGGCCACCCGCCAGGAGCCCCGTTACTACAGATGATCGGTGCTTTTTTCTCCATGTTTGCATTGAAACCGAACCAAGTTGCCATGATGGTGAATTTGGTCTCAGGTGTTTCAAGCGCATTTACCATTTTATTCATGTTCTGGACCATTACCAATCTTACCAGAAAGTTGATGGAAAAAGACGAAAAACTTACCAACAGTAAAGCCATAGCCGTATTAGGAAGTGGCCTTATTGGCTCATTGGCATTTACATATTCCGATAGTTTTTGGTTCAACGCCGTAGAAACCGAGGTTTACGCCATGGCCAGCTTTATTATGGCCTTACTACTCTGGCTAGGCCTGAAATGGACGGACAATTTAGAGGACCCACGTGGGAATAGATGGATCATATTGATTTCCTTTGTCATAGGGCTCACCTTTGGAATACAGTTTATGGGCTTCTTGGCCATCCCTTCCGTAGGTCTGTTATATTATTTTAAAACCTATAAAAAAACGACGGTAAAAAACTTTTTATTGGCCAATTTAAGTGTCATTGCCATCTTAATGCTGGTCTACAAGTTCTCTTTGACCTATGTTTTAAAACTTTTTGGGTGGGGAGAAGTTTTCTTTATCAACAGTATTGGGCTTCCTTTTAACTCTGGGTCCATAATTATTGGACTGCTGTTTATTGCAGCCTTCTATTTTGGATTGAACTATACACGAAAAAACGGCTACCGCACGGCAAACACCATTGTTTTGTGCATGATGTTCCTTTTTCTAGGATTTTCTTCCTGGTTAATGTTACCGATAAGAGCCAATGCCAATGTCGTGATTAACGAGAACAACCCAGAAGACGCCAGAGCTCTATTGGCTTATTACAACAGAGAACAGTATCCTGGAGTGGACAGCCCTATATATGGCGCCTATTATTCCGACCTTTTTGCTGAACCTGGTGAGGACAGGGACGGTAAACCGAAATATGAAAAAGATTACACCTTAGGAAAATACATCATAGTAAATAAGTACATTAATTCCGAACAGGGTTCCAATCCAGAACACGAGGGGCTTTTTCCAAGGATGTGGAGCACACAGCACGCCGAGAACTATATGCAATATTTTGGTCCGCTGGACTTTAGGATGACGCAATCCAGTCCTGAGCTGCTTGAAGCCGTTAATCAGGTGAAATCGGGTTTTGCCAATGGTGAAATTGATGCAGACCAGTACATTAGCTTCCTTAAGCGATTTGACGATTATATAGAGGTAGAACCACCATCTATCTGGGATAATATCAAATACATGGTAGAATTTCAATTCAACTACATGTACTTGCGCTATTTCATGTGGAATTTTGTAGGAAAACAAAATGATATTCAAGGACGTTATAATGACAATGGTAATTGGCTAAGCGGAATAAAATTTATTGACAGCTGGCGCCTTGGGAGTCAAGACAATCTTCCTAGTGACATTGAAAACAACAAGGGGCGCAATACCTATTTCTTTTTGCCGCTATTACTGGGCATTATCGGTATCGTTTTTCAGACCTCAAAAAACCCGAAACAATTCTGGGTGCTTCTTATGTTCTTTCTTTTTACGGGACTGGCCATACAGTTTTACACCAATCCTTACATTTTTCAACCCCGTGAACGAGATTACTCCCTAGTAGGTTCTTTCTACGTATTTGCACTTTGGATAGGGATAGGTGTTTACGGTCTTTTTGATGGTTTTAAAGATTGGCTTACTCCAAAAATATTAGCTCCCGTGGTCGTAGTGGTTTGCCTTTTAGCCGTTCCTACGGTTATGGCGGTACAAAATTGGGATGACCACGACCGATCTAGTAGATATACCGCCAATGCATCGGCAAAAGCTTATCTAGATTCCTGCCAGGAAGATGCTGGTGCCATCTTGTTCACCATTGGCGACAACGATACCTTTCCCCTGTGGTATGCACAGGAAATAGAAAATTACAGAACCGACGTGCGTATTGTTTGTACTAGTTTATTTGAAACGGACTGGTATGTAGACCAAATGAAAAAGAAAGCTTATGAAAGTGAAGCCATACCCTCACAGATAGAACACGAGAAATACAGATGGGGCTCTAGAGATGTACTGTACCATCAAGGTATTACTGAAAATAGATGGCCCATAAAGGATTTTATCAACTGGATAGATAGTGACAAGCCAAGGACCAAACTTAAATACTTATTTGAGCAGAATGGCGCTGATTTGAGTCAGTATTCTGAAAGCACGCAAAATATGGTCTTCTATCCTACCAATAAGATAAGGGTTCCCGTAAACAAGAAGAACGCTTTGGAGAGTGGACTTGTTAAGCAGAAAGATTCTGCGCTGATAGTTGATTATATAGATATTGACCTGCCTAGTGTCATTACCAAGAAAAGCATGATGATGTTAGATATCCTTGCCAATAACGATTGGAAGAGACCTTTATATTTCTCTGGAGGAAGCTTTGACAATGCTGAATACCTTTGGATGAAGGATTACCTGCAATTAGATGGACTCGCCTATAAGCTCGTCCCCATACGCACGGAAAGACCCAATTCTTTTGAAATGGGAAGAATTGATACTGACTTAATGTATGATATTGTTACCGGGTGGGACTGGGGCAACTCCGGCAGTTCAGAGATTTATCATGACACACAGACAAGAATACAAAGTGTATCCTATAGAGGTAACCTTGCACGCTTAATGGAAGCGCTTTTAAAAGAAAATAAAATAGACAAGGCAAAAGAAATCATTGAAATTTCATTGACCAATATGCCCGTAGATTATTTTGGATACTACACCCTATTGGAACCATTTGTAGATGGGTACTACAAGGTAGGTGAAACCCAAAAAGCTAGAGCGCTCTTTGATGCCTTGAAAACAAAGTACCAAGAACGTTTGGAGTATTATGCAAGTACAAGTTTGGACGAACAATACAATGATATAGATGATATCATTGCCGATATGGAAGCTTACAGAAGAAATATCGATACTCTAATCGCTAACGATGATCGTGAAGTAGCCGAGAAGGAGACACTTATTTTCAACGAATACATTGATAAGTTTCAGCATTTTTACAAGGATGAGGACAATTTAGAAATCCCGGAGCCTAGCGTAGAACAAAATCCGGATATGGTAGACACCATGCCTATCTCCGATACCATCCAACTAGATAACACGAAAACGGAGTTGTCGAAGGATACGGTCAACATTCAGTAATAACCACCGACTAAAACAGCAGTACCTGATAGATATTGGAATAAAAAGGATTTAAGCGTATTCGTTAAGTATACCAATAAGGGTATTGGCGTCTTGCTCTCCGCTTTGTCGCCAGACCATTTCCCCCTTTTTGTATATCATAAGTGTAGGAAGTCCTTTAACGCGAAGTGCCTGCGAGAGCTCTTTATTCTTATCTACATCAATTTTAATCACCTTGCCCTTATCACCAAGAGCAGCGGCAACATCTCTTAGTACGGCGTGCATTGAAGTAGACTGTTCGTTCCATTCCGCGTAAAAATCCAACAGCACAGGAACATTTAAATCTATAAGTTCACCAAATTTAGACATATAATCGGCTTTTCTTTATTCGCCAAATGTAGTAAAAATTGTTAAAATACTAGTCTTAACAGCTTATTTGTAGCCTGTAGGCCGGGTTAAAATCATGTTAAGGCTTTCTTTTTTAATGTAATGACCGTTATTTCTGGCCAAATACCTACTCTACCCGGATAACCTAAGAAGCCGAAACCTCTATTAACATTGATAAATTGACCTAATTCAGTATAAATACCTGCCCAATACTTATAACGCCACTTTACGGGACTCCATTTTATCCATCCTGGTATCTCAATCCCGAATTGCATCCCGTGGGTATGACCGCTAAGTGTCAGATGAAAGTGTTTATCGTCGTGAATTACCTCCTCTTCCCAATGTGAAGGGTCATGACTCATTAAAATCTTAAAATCGTCCTTATCAATCAGAGCGGTAGCCTTTTGAAGGTCACCAGCTTTTTTAAAACCACCTTTACCCCAATTTTCTACTCCAATAAGCGCAATTTTATCCTTACCCTTTCTCAGGTACCTATGTTCGTTTAACAATAGATCAAAACCCATCTCCTTTTGCAAATCCTTCAAATCCTGTAGGTTTTGACTTTTAAGGGCTTCGGTTTCCCATTGAATATAATCTCCGTAATCATGGTTCCCTAAGACTGAAAATTTACCGTCTTTTGCCTCCAGGGTAGCGAACAAGTCCGCCCATGGTATCATTTCCTCGGTCTTATTGTTCACCATATCCCCCGTAAAAAGAATGGCATCGCTCTTTTGCTGATTAATTAAATCTACGGCGTACGCAATCTTTTTTCTATTATCAAAACTACCGCTATGAATATCGGATATCTGGGTAATTTGATACCCGTTGAAATCATCTGGCAGATCATCGAACTCCAAATCATACTTCAGCACCTTAAAATTGTACTTGCCTTTGAACATACCATAGAGTAAAGCCCCGAAAGGTATAGCGGCAATACCTAATGCGATAATACTTAAGAAACGCCTGCGTTGTGGTAAACTGAACTCTTGTGAAGCACCAAAAATCTTTTGATATACTCCTGTTCCTATCCGAAAAATATCTTCCGAGAACAGAAATAAAATGGTAATTATCTTAAAGGTCAACACCGTAAGCAAAAATCCAAAAGCATAACTTTTTGGACCACTGAGCACCCGACCGGCTTCTTCACCTGCCGTAAACTGGTAAATGAAATTAATTAAGACCACCAGTGCTATTGTAATATAAAGATAGTGCCACCATGGTTGCCTAACTACGGTTTTCAGTGCTTGCAGCACATAAACACTAAGTCCAATATAAACAATGACAAAAACGATCCAACGTAGCATAGGTATTTTTTACAAAGATATTTTTTGATAATCGATAAAGAGGCTCTTTTCCGTTTTATTTAACCTTATTCACAACAGCGGCGATAGTTTCCTTACTAGAAACAGCGATTTGGTCGTCTTTTAGAAATGAAGCTGAATTCATTGAAACCATGGGCTGCATATCCAAAGTTTTTTGAAACTGGGCTCCGGAAAGGTGAACCGCCTTAAACCCTTTATCCTTGAAGACCGCTACGTTGTATTCCTTAACCCCGGACCCTGGCATTATTACACAAGATGTGCTATTGGCGTTTAATTTATCCAAAAGCGTTATTCCTTCAATAGCCGATTGCTTTTGTCCCGAAGTCAAGAGATAGTCCACTCCCATTTCCTCTAACTGTTTTAAGACTATGATAGGGTTCTTCACCCAATCAAAAGCTCTGTGAAATGTAAAGTTCATCCCCTCCGAACATTTCACTAATTCCTGAGTCCGTTCGTTATCTAGTGTATGGTCAGCATGTAGCACTCCAGAAACAATCCCTTGGAATCCCAATTCTTTGCACAACAGAATATCGGCCTTCATAATCTCAAACTCTACATTGGAAAAGGTAAAATCACCACTTCTAGGTCGCACCAAGACATGTACGGGTATGGAAATTTTTTCACGAACCGCCCTTAAAAGACCATAGGATGGTGTAATTCCCCCCACTGCCAGTTCCGAACAAAGTTCAATCCTGCCCGCTCCGGCTTCTTGCGCGTTCAAGGCAGATTCTAAAGAATTGGCACAAACTTCTACGAGCATATACTTATATTTAGTCTCCTTAAAAGTAAACAACCCTTAGTATGAAAAGAAGAAACTTTCTTAAAAATTCGCGTGCCGCTACGGCCGGACTCATTTCTACTACCCTTTTAGGTTCTTGCAAAGAAGAAAAGGCGGTGCCGGTACTTAAAAATGAGAACGCAGAAGTTGTTCGACCAATCGTTATCTGCACATGGAATTTTTTAAATGCATCCGCAAAGGCCTGGGAAGTTTTACAAGCAGGAGGAACATCGCTAGACGCCGTAGAACAAGGAGTTATGGTAGAAGAAGACGACCGTAACAATCAGACCGTGGGGACCGGAGGCCGACCGGATAGGGACGGCAATGTAACCCTTGATGCCTGTATTATGGACAAAGATGGGAATTGTGGAGCGGTACTGGCTATGCAGAACATTGCCAATCCTATTTCCGTAGCCCGTAAAGTAATGGAAGATACACCACATGTGATGTTAGCCGGAAAAGGAGCAGAACAATTTGCCTATGAAAAGGGATTCCCCAAAGCAGATTTACTTACAGAAAAATCAAAACAGGAATGGTTAGAATGGAAAAAGACCTCCGAATACAAACCCATCATCAATATTGAAAACCACGATACCATTGGCATATTGGCCATAGATAAGAACGGTGATATTTCTGGCGGATGTACTACTAGTGGCATGGCCTATAAAATGGCAGGACGGGTTGGAGATTCTCCCATAATCGGAGCAGGTCTCTTTGTAGACAATGAAATTGGTGGGGCTACAGCGACGGGGGTTGGAGAAGAAGTAGTACGTACCGTAGGAAGCTTTCTTATAGTAGAGTTGATGCGTCAGGGGAAAACTCCACAAGAAGCATGCGAGGAAGGCGTTAAGCGTATAATGGCTAAGAACGAAGGTCGGGACGATTTTCAAATCGGATTTATCGCTATCAATAAAAATGGAGAGATCGGCGGGTATTGTATTCAACCAGGATTTAGTTACAGGACCTATTCGGAAGAGGGTCACAGAAACAATCCTTCCAAATCGTTTTTATCCTAGGATTCAAATCAAACTTTGTACTTTTAACCCCCACTTTAATTTCAAATAATGGCCGATCAAAAAAGACTCTTTTTACTAGATGCATACGCATTAATTTTCCGTGGATATTATGCCCTGATCAAAAACCCTAGAATTAATTCCAAGGGTATGGATACCTCTGCCATAATGGGGTTTATGAATTCACTTTTTGATGTTATCAAGCGAGAAAAGCCAGACCACCTCGCCGTTTGCTTTGATAAAGGAGGTAGCTCAGAACGCACGGAACTATTTCCAGACTACAAGGCGAATCGTGACGAAACGCCAGATGCTATTAGAATTGCCATACCGTACATTCAGGATATTCTTAAAGCCATGCACATTCCCTCCGTGGTTTTAGAAGGCTGGGAGGCAGATGACATTATTGGAACATTGGCCAAACAAGCAGAAAAAGAGGATTATAAGGTATTTATGGTTACACCTGATAAGGATTTTGGCCAGCTAGTATCCGAGAACATTTTTATGTACCGCCCGGCAAGAATGGGCAATGGTATCGAAATTTGGGGAATTCCGGAAATCCAGAAACGTTTTGGTGTAGAACGGCCAGAACAGGTTATAGACTATTTGGGTATGATGGGCGATGCTAGTGACAATATACCAGGATTACCGGGAGTAGGTGATAAAACCGCTAAAAAATTCATTGAAGAATTCGGGTCTATGGAAGGCCTGTTGGCCAATACCGATAAACTTAAGGGCAAAATGAAGGAGAAGGTAGAAGCAAATAAAGAACTTGGCTTGCTGTCTAAAAAATTGGCTACTATATGTATAGATTGTGATGTTAGCTTTAACGCCGAGAACTATGAAATGTCCGTTCCGGATAATGAAAAAGTTCAGGAAATATTTGAAGAATTGGAATTTAGAAGACTCAAGGACCAATTCATTAAAATTTTCTCCGGAGCCTCTGAGGAAATTCCAACACAGGTAACGGGTACAGAAACGGCTAAAAAAGTCAATACAGCTGCGGGCAGTGGACAGTTTTCTCTATTTGGAGGCGATGGTGCCTCCCCCGCGACCATAAAAGATAGTTCCAGCAGGAACACTATTAAGGATATACCACATGCCTATCAAAGTGTTGCCCCTGGTATGGCCATGAAACTATTCCTACAGAATTTAATGAAACAAACATCGGTATGCTTTGATACCGAGACGACCGGTCTAGATCCCTTAACGGCAGAATTGGTGGGTATTGCTTTCTCTTGGGAAGCCACCAAGGGCTTTTATGTACCATTTCCAGAAGACAAAAATGCCGCACAAGCCTTGATTGAAGAACTCCGTCCGTTCTTTGAATCAAAGGAAATTGAGAAGGTAGGTCAAAATCTGAAGTACGATATTAAAGTTCTTGCCAAATACAACATTGCGGTAAAAGGTAGACTTTTTGACACCATGTTGGCGCACTATCTTATAAATCCTGATATGAGACATAATATGGATGTCCTCGCAGAAACTTACCTTAATTATACGCCCGTTTCCATAACGGAACTAATTGGCAAAAAAGGAAAGAACCAGCTAAGTATGCGCGATGTTCCCCTGGAAGATCAGACCGAATATGCAGTAGAAGATGCCGACATTACTTTTCAACTTGCGCAACATTTTAGACCGGAATTAAAATCGGCCAATACGGAAAAACTATTTCAAGATATAGAAATCCCGTTACTTCGGGTCTTAGCGGATATGGAGCTAGAGGGTATTAATTTAGACAAGCAGTTCCTGAACTCCCTTTCTACGGATTTGAATAATGATATCGCCTCTTTGGAAAAGAAGATTTACGCAGATGCGGGAGAGGAATTCAACATCGGTTCCCCTAAACAATTGGGAGAGATACTCTTTAACAAACTAAAATTAGTAGATAAACCAAAAAAGACCAAAACAGGTCAATACTCTACCGCAGAAGATGTTCTTTCTTATTTGGCAAAGGATCATGAAATTATCCAGAACGTTTTGGATTATCGCGGACTATCCAAACTAAAAAGTACCTATGTAGACGCCCTTCCCGAACAAGTGGAACCTACAACGGGTCGTGTGCATACGGACTACATGCAAACCGTAGCGGCCACGGGTCGTTTAAGCAGTAACAATCCCAATTTACAGAATATCCCAATTAGAACAGAGCGCGGACGACAGGTAAGAAAAGCGTTCATCCCAAGAAATGAAGAGCACATACTACTGGCTGCGGATTATTCCCAGATAGAATTACGAATTATAGCGGCATTGAGTGAAGAAACTACAATGATAGAAGCATTTAAGAACGGAGAGGATATCCACGCCTCTACGGCCTCCAAAGTGTTTAATGTGCCCATTGAGGAGGTGACAAGAGAACAGCGAAGCAATGCCAAAACCGTGAACTTTGGCATCATCTATGGTGTTTCTGCATTTGGCCTAAGTAACCAAACCGACTTATCTCGTTCCGAAGCAAAAGAACTTATTGATACCTATTACAAGACCTACCCAAAACTCAGGAACTATATGGGCGAGCAGGTAGATTTTGCCCGTGATAACGGATATGTCCAGACCGTACTTGGAAGACGAAGGTACTTAAAGGACATTAATGGTAGTAATGCCATCGTTCGTGGTGCGGCAGAACGTAATGCCGTGAACGCTCCCATACAGGGAAGCGCCGCAGATATTATTAAAATTGCAATGATCAATATTCATAAAAAATTGGAACAGGGTAATTATACCTCTAAAATGCTATTGCAAGTACATGATGAATTGGTTTTTGACATCTACAAACCCGAATTAGATGAGCTTAAGGTGCTCATAAAAGATGAAATGGAAAATGCTTATAAAATTGCCGTTCCCTTGGACGTAGAAGTAGGATTGGGCGAAAATTGGCTAGAAGCGCATTAAAAAAAGGCATCCATTGGGATGCCTTTTACGATATAAACCAAATTAACTTTAACCCATATTACCAGCCAATCTCGGAAATTGCGCTTTTTTCCTTTTTATCCAATCCTTAAGAAAAGTGAAGGGACTGGTAACCTGCCTAGGAGCTAGATTGAACCAAAGTTTTATTTCAGTTTTCTCATCATTCTTAAGAATAAGTTCATTTTCCATGGTAAAATCGAAATAATCAAAACTAGATACAGCTCTTACCGACCCATCACTAAGCGTGAATTCCGCATTTTTTCTATCAAAGTACACTCTTAATATACTGTAGGTGCCAGGTTGCCACGAAACAATATCCGATGATTTCAAAAAATGACCTGAAGACATTCCTTTAATCTTTACTGAATTTTGACCGGGAAAATCCAATACACGCTGCTCGTTTCCTTTGCCATCTATAACTGCTAACTTAGTAATGTTCAAATCTAGTTCCGAAACCCTGTGACTATGTAATAAGGTATTTTTTAATACTATCTCTTTGAGTTTCTTGTCATGCGCATACCATTGCCTAACTACATCGAAGCCAAATGGTGTCATGGTCCAAATTGGTGGATAAAATCTTGTTTTTTCCATAATACATTGTATTTAATTATACATTGCAAAATTATGTCCCTACAATACCATCAAACAACTACAAAATTATCCACTATATGTTCAATATTAACTTTGTAATCATATAATATAGAAAAAATGGTTAATTTAAGACACTTTACAATATTTCACCTTGCGTAAAATTCCCTCTAATCAGAACAATTTTCATCAACATATTCTAGCACTAGCACAAGTAATTGCCTGAAAGTCAGTTTTCATAACTGTTAAACATTCTTAAAGAATACACTATTGTTAATCCAAATCCGTTGCATATAGACTGTTCTAATTTAATATGTACGAATCAGGTTTAACGATGAAAAAGTATATTGTACTCACTTTGTTCTTATTTCTCTTTGTTGGAACTGGATTAGCCCAATCCAATGAGATTTTGAACGCAGTACGGAGCGAGCAAATAAAAGTCTTTCCAAATCCGGCCACGAGCCTTATAAACGTATTGGGGCTTCAAAATTCAAAAAGTGCAGCGATTGTGGTCTCGGATGTTTACGGTAATGTAGTGTTACAACATAATTGGGAAATAAAGAATAAAGCTTTGAACATTCCTGTTGCCAATTTACAAAAGGGGATCTACGTCATTTTCATTCGGTCTTCCGAACAAAATGTTCAAACAAAGTTTTACAAACAATAACAAAGCAAAAAAGCCCTCTTAAAAAGAAGGCCTTATTTTTATTATCTATTGTAGATTATCTCTTTCTAAAAATAAATTCCCCACTATCGACAAAGTTGGGAATTTCCAAATCAGCAGCATCAACCGTCATTATATCCCCCTGAATACGCACATCCACATTAATAGTATCGCCGTTCATATCCACAATACTTACCACACTTCCATCAAAGGTATAGGTGCTAGACTCCGAATCGGACTCTGTTGGGCAAGGAACATCCAAACCAGTTGCAGTGGCATTCACTTCCACAAAATTAGCTGCGTTACTAGCCTCGGCCGTTAAGTCCTCATTAAACTGCAGGGTTATAATGTAACAATCCTTATCAGTAAGGAAATCTAAAATTTGTTTACCAAATTTTGCGTCATCACTAGCTGTAGTGTTATCTATTACAAGCTCTGTTGCATCCCAAGTACCGATTATAGCGCTTGGTGAAGAGTCCATGCTATCCGAATCCTTATCCGAACTACAAGAGAACAATAGCGATACGAGTGCCATGGAACCACATATTTTCTTTAACATCATTCTTAGTTTTGATTATCAATCACTTAAAACGAAGAATAAACGGGATTATTTCGTCTCCCATCCTTAATTACATGAGAGTAACTAATATTTTCAGAAAATTATATGAAATAAGAAAAGATTTTCCAAAGGCAAAGAAGCTAGAGAGTACCCTATGAAAAACATAATTTACGTTTCATTTTGGATTTTGAATACCCTTGAAACAGAAGTCAAAAAAATCTATAAAATAATAAGAACTAACTATTTGCAATTACACTTAATTAGTGTACATTTGCACCCCGTTTAACGGGATTGATTACATTAATAGTTAAAAATAGCAGTAGTGGATACATTAAGTTATAAAACCATTTCGGCCAACAAAACAAACGTAGACAAGCGTTGGTTATTAGTGGATGCCGAGGGAGAAGCTTTAGGACGTTTGTCTTCTAAAGTCGCTAATTTGTTGAGAGGAAAGCACAAACCAAATTTTACCCCACATGTTGATTGTGGCGATAATGTGGTTATTATTAATGCGGAAAAGGTGACCCTTAGCGGCAACAAATGGACCGACAAGGAATATTTAAGATATACAGGTTACCCAGGTGGACAGCGATCAACGACTGCTAGAGAACTATTAGAAAAAAATCCTGCAAGTATTGTAGAAAGAGCTGTAAAGGGAATGTTGCCTAAGAATAAACTAGGAGCTGAACTTTTTAGAAATCTTAAAGTATACGTTGGTACGGAGCACGGACAAGAAGCACAAAAACCGACTGCGGTTAATTTAAAAGATCTTAAGTAATGGATACAATTCACAAAATCGGAAGAAGAAAAACAGCCGTTGCCAGAATTTATCTTTCTGAAGGAAAAGGAAACATCGTAATAAACAATAAAGATTTAAACGATTATTTCCCAACTGCTACATTACAGTATAAAGTAAAACAGCCTTTTACCCTAACAGGTACAGATGACACTTATGATGTTAAGGTTAATGTATACGGCGGCGGAATCACCGGACAAGCCGAAGCTATTAGACTGGCTATTTCAAGAGCAATCTGTGAAATTGATGCTGAAAACAGAATTACACTTAAACCAGAAGGTCTATTAACCAGAGACCCAAGAATGGTAGAACGTAAGAAATTCGGTCAGAAGAAAGCTCGTAAGAAATTCCAGTTCTCTAAGCGTTAAACAAGAAATTATCAGGTGCTTCTCTCAAGAAGCACCTTTATTATATTTTTAACTAGTTCATTGAAAGTTCCGTTAGAGGAACAATTAAAAATCCTTACATTCTGCTAAGAAAGCAAGGTAAATTAGTTTAGCATCTAAATGTTGAAGGCTTTTCACTTTATATGAAATACCACCTCAGCATTGCTAATTCAAAAGAACGTAAACTAAATTTAAAATGGCGAAAGTCGAAGTAAAACAATTATTAGAAGCAGGTGTGCATTTTGGCCACCTTACCAGAAAGTGGAATCCGAACATGGCTCCTTACATCTACATGGAGCGTAACGGTATACACGTAATCAATCTTTACAAAACTGTTGCAAAAATGGACGAGGCTAACGAAGCCTTGAGCAAAATTGCAGCATCCGGACGTAAGATTCTTTTCGTAGCCACTAAAAAGCAAGCAAAAGACATCGTTGCTGAAAAAGCAGCAAATGTGAACATGCCGTACATCACAGAAAGATGGCCAGGTGGTATGCTTACCAATTTTGTGACCATCAGAAAAGCCGTTAAGAAAATGGCTATGATCGACAGAATGAAAAAAGATGGTACCTTTCTTACACTTTCAAAGAAAGAGCGTTTGCAAGTAGACCGTTTACGTGCCAAACTAGAGAAGAACTTAGGTTCTATCTCCGAGATGACACGTTTACCCGGTGCTTTGTTCATAGTAGATACCATGCGTGAGCACATTGCGGTCAAAGAAGCACAAAAATTGAATATTCCAATTTTTGCCATGGTAGACACCAACTCTGATCCAAGAGATGTAGATTATTTGATTCCTTCCAATGATGACGCATCTAAATCCATAGACATTATCATGACGCAAGTTACCAATGCCGTTGCAGAAGGTCTTGCGGAACGTAAGTCTGAAAAAGGAGAAAAAGAACCTAAGAAAGAGGCCAAAAAGGAAGAGGCTCCCAAAAAGGAGGTAAAGGAAAAATTAGCTCCAACTCCAGAAACTGTTGAAACTGAAGCACCTCCTGTGGTAGCTAAAGCAACAGAGATAAAAGTAGATGTTGAAGCCACTAAAGAGGCCGTAGCAGAAGAAAAAAAGGAAGCTCCTAAGAAAGAAGCCAAGGCGAAATCCGCGAAGGCAGATGACCTAACCAAAATTGAGGGAGTTGGTCCAAAAGCTGCGGAAGCCTTGACCAACGCAGGACTTGAAACTTTTGCCAAAGTTGCAAAAGCTGATGCCGATAAGATGAAAGAAATTTTAACGGAAGCAAGTTCTAGAATGGCTCATTTAGACCCAACCTCTTGGCCTAAGCAAGCTCAAATGGCTGCTGATGGAAAATGGGACGAGTTAAAAGAATGGCAAGATAATGTAAAGGGAGGCGTTGAATAAACGAAACTCTCTTCGCTAAATAGATTTAAGAACAGTCTCCTCATTTAAGAGGAACTAAAAAATACAAGACAATGGCAAAAATTACCGCCGCAGAAGTAAATAAATTAAGAAAAGCTACAGGAGCCGGGATGATGGATTGCAAAAATGCTTTAGTTGAGGCTGAAGGAGATTTTGACAAAGCAATCGAAGTTCTTCGTAAAAAAGGACAGAAAGTGGCAGCCAAAAGAGCCGATAGAGATTCTTCTGAAGGAGCTGCAATAGCTAAAATAAATGCAGATAACACCGCCGGTGTAGCACTAGTTTTAGGATGTGAGACTGATTTTGTGGGTAAGAACGAAAATTTCGTAGCCCTAGCCAACGAACTCGCTGAAATTGCTTTGAACCACGATTCCAAAGAAGCCTTGTTAGCTGCTGATTTTGGAGGCATGACCGTTACCGAGAAATTAATTGAGCAAACCGGCGTTATAGGTGAAAAACTAGAAATTACGGCTTTTGAGAAATTAGAAGCACCTTACGTTGGTTCCTATGTTCATATTAACAAAATAGCAGCACTCGTAGGATTATCGTCCAAAGTTGATAATGCTGAGGTCTTAGTTAAAGATTTAGCTATGCAAGTTGCCTCTATGGGAGCAACGACACTTTCTTATAAAGATTTTGATGCGGCCTTTGTAGCCTCTGAAACAGAAGCAAGGATTGCTGTTATCGAAAAAGACAATGAAGAGTTGGGTCGCTTAGGTAAAACCCTGAAGAATGTACCTCAGTACATTTCAAGAGCGCAATTAACCGACGAGGTCTTGGCTAAGGCAGAAGAAGATGCCAAAGCGCAATTAAAGGCAGAAGGAAAACCAGAACAGATTTGGGATAAAATCCTTCCAGGTAAAATGGAACGTTTCATTTCTGACAATACTACTTTAGATCAAGAACAATGTTTGCTTGACCAAAATTTCATTAAGGATGAGAAGAAAAGTGTTGCAGATTACGTAGCATCATATGGAGATGTACACGTTACCGGATTTAAGCGTGCGACAGTAGGATAATGATAGCATTAGACTAACTCAAACTAAAAACCCTTAAGGTAATTCTTAAGGGTTTTTTATTGGTGATAATTTCCATTATCCTTTAAGCCATGCCCTCCTCAATTCAGTAAAATCTTCTGAAATGCCTTCCACAGGTATAATTTTCGTAACCTCTACGGTAGGCGAACCAACCAATCCCTTAACCTGTAAAACCTCTCCATCACGTAGAATTTCCATCTCGATCTCAGTCTCTGGAGTCCATGCAAAGCTCTGACCTATTATTGGCCTAATTGATTCTAAAGTAATGGTCGTGCCATTAATGGTTTTGATAATATCGCCCCCCTGTATACCCATATCATTGAAAAAGGAATTCAAGCTTATTCCATTTCTTACAAATATGTTGTTTCCATTAGCTGTATCCACATCAATAAACGGAATATCACCATTAAGAAAATAACCCGTTTTTTCTTTTAATCTTGTATTTGCCAAGCCAACCTTTGCGAAGTAGGCCATATAATCGATAGGAGTAGCACCTATCACATGTGTATTGAAGAACTCACGCACTTCTGGGTAGGTTAAATTTACAATTTCGTCTATCAGCACCTCATCATCAAAAGGGACATCCTTTCCATATTTCTTAGATAGCTCCTTCATTAACCACAACACTCCCCTTTGCCCTTTACTTTTCTCACGAATCAGAATATCCAACGCAAAATTGATTAACGCCCCTTTTTCATAGACGTTTGGATAGTTTGATGCAAAAGGCTCTTCCAAAATGCTCTTGCTCATTGCAGTAAAGGACATGGCATCATCATATCCTTTTGAGTTAGCCACTTTACGCATGAGTCGCTCATAAAATTCTTCCTCCGTTATCAAGCCTTGATGAATTTGAAACAAATTTGCGAAGTATTCCGTGGTACCCTCATACATCCATAAGTGCCTAGACATTTCAGGATCATTAAAATCAAAATACTGCACTTCTTTTGAGTGAATACTCAATGGGGTAACTATGTGAAAAAACTCATGGGAAACCACATCTATCATTGCTTGTTCTAAACGTTCTCTGGACATGGATTCTGGTAATACCACTACAGTAGAAGTATGGTGCTCTAAAGCTCCAAAGCCCTGAGCATCATCATCATTTAATTGAGATAGGTATAATAGGATATTATACTCTTTAGTACTATCAATATCTCCCAAAAACTTCTTCTGAGCACTCATCATTTCTTCCATACGTTCCTTAAGGTCGCTAGCTTTATAGGTTTCGTTTGGCGAAAAGACACTTATAGAAACTTTTATATCATTGATTTGAAACGTTTCCTTATTGGGCCTAGCATAAAGTATAGGATTGTCTATGACTTCAAAATAGCGTTGCGCTATAAAACTATCCCAGGAAGGGTCTGGCTTTCTATTTTGCTCCATTGGTAAAGAGGTGGTCGCGATTAATTCCGTTGGCTTATATACCAATATGGTATAAGGCACCTCTTTGTAGTCATTGAAATAACCAATAAACCCATGTAGGTTTAACATAAAATTCTCGCCCTTCAAAATATTCGTTCCAGCAGGGGAAAAAACGGCATCCCCTACTTCATTTTCAGTATCGTAAGTGTCGTTTACCAGATAGGTTATCTTATCCAAATTTTTCCCGTTCTCAATATTCCATGTATTATCATCAAGTCTATTTACCTTCAGCCCATTGCCTTTGTAATCAATGGCCATCAAACCCTCTACGTATTTACCATAATCGTCCGTGCTATAAGTTCCAGGAACCGTTTTTGGTATTTTAAAAGTAACGATATCCGAAATAAAGGCTCCTGGATTTATTTCCACCTTAACCCTGTCCTCGTCTATGTTGATTAAATCCAAAGAAGCAATAATGGGAGTTTTGTCTACTGTGATTAATGACTTATTTGCTCCGCAACCATATAGCAGTCCACAGATAATTATCCAGAGATAAATTTTTTTCATATAAAAGTTTGAATTGAATATTTATACTTACATACACTCATACAACCATGACAAGATTATTAAATATAATCGTCCGCGTCCCATTTATTAGGAAATAATTATGCTTTTTAATGTGAAGCTTTCGCTTCTCTGTCATCAAAATTTTTCAGTATTTTTGCTTTGAAAGAAAAGAAATATGCAATACAAAAGAATACTTTTAAAACTAAGTGGTGAGGCCCTTATGGGGGAAAAACAGTACGGCATAGACTCCAAAAGACTTAGTGAATATGCGGAAGAAATCAAAGAGGTTGTAGATAAAGGTATTCAAGTGGCCATAGTCATCGGTGGTGGAAACATTTTTAGAGGTCTAGCGGGTGCGGCTTCAGGTATGGATCGTGTACAAGGGGATCATATGGGTATGTTGGCCACAGTAATAAACGGTCTAGCTTTGCAAAGTGCCCTTGAGATGCAGAACGTTCAGACTCGTTTGCAATCCGCAATAAAAATAAATGAAGTAGCGGAACCATTTATAAGAAGAAGGGCAATGAGACACTTGGAAAAGGGCAGAGTGGTTATTTTTGGAGGAGGAACCGGTAATCCTTATTTCACTACAGATTCCGCAGCGGTACTGAGAGCCATCGAAATAGAGGCCGATGTTATTTTAAAAGGAACTAGGGTTGACGGTATTTATACTGCAGACCCCGAAAAAGATAAGGACGCCACTAAATTCGATACCATTTCTTTCCAAGACGTGCTCACAAAAGGTCTTAAAGTAATGGATACCACTGCATTTACCTTGAGCCAAGAAAACGAATTGCCAATAGTAGTCTTTGACATGAATAAAAGAGGTAATCTTTTAAAAATCGTTGCAGGGGAAACCATTGGCACCACTGTTAATATTTAAACTTTTGGTATAATTTGTGATTATATGATAGAAACATTTTAATATGAACGAAGAAATACAATTTGTCCTAGATTCTGCAAAAGAAAGTATGGACGCAGCAATAGCACATTTAGAACGTGAGTTCGTAAAAATACGTGCCGGAAAAGCCAGTCCTACAATGCTCTCTTCTATTATGGTAGAATATTATGGCTCCCAAACACCACTGTCACAAGTTGCGAACATAAATACACCCGATGGTAGAACAATTTCGGTACAACCATGGGAAAAGGGCATGTTACAAGAAATAGAAAAAGCCATCATGAATTCCAATTTAGGATTTAATCCAATGAACAATGGTGACATGGTCATAATTAATGTACCACCCTTAACGGAAGAGCGTAGAATTCAATTAACCAAACAGGCCAAGGCAGAAGCGGAACATGCAAAGGTAGGTGTACGCAGTGCCCGACAAGATGCGAATAAAGAAATAAAAGAACTGGATGTATCTGAGGACTTAGAAAAAAATGCTACCGGAGACGTTCAAGACCTAACAGATACTTACGTTAAGAAAATTGACGATTTCCTTGCTGTTAAAGAAGCGGAAATAATGAAGGTATAACAAAATTATATCAAGTTATTATTGAATTAAGCAGCCCAGTAGGCTGCTTTTTCTTTTCAGGCTTGCTATCATTTTAAAGCTCCAATTTAGGAAGCTTACAACACAATAGTTACCTTTGCACTCCGCTAAAAATAGGAATGGTAGCAAAACTTACACAAGGATTTTGGGCAAAGACCGCTAGGATAATACTTAGGAACAGAGTAGTGATATTGTTACTTGTTGCGGCTTTCACCGTTTTTCTAGGAATGCAATGGCAACATATGCGGTTTTCTAGCTCCCAAGCCAATTTGTTGCCAGATGATCACCCCGTAAACCGAGAATATCAATCTTTTCTGAGTCAGTTTGGAGAAGAGGGTAATGCCGTTGTGCTTGCCGTTAGGGATAGCGCACTTTTTCTGCCGAACAATTTTAAACGCTGGAATAAATTCAGCAAACAGTTAGGAGCTTTCCCGGAAGTAGATTTTGTACTATCCACAGATAATCTTCAAGAACTGGTAAAGGATAATGAAAAACAAGAATTTGTACTTCAGCCCCTCTTTAAAAAACAATTGGATAGTCAACAGGAAATTGACAGCATAACACAGCATTTGTTTAACAACATGCCGTTTTATGACAATCTACTGTACAATAAAGAAAGTCGTACGTTACGCACCGTAATGTATTTGGATAAGGATATTGTGAATACGAGCGTTCGGAAAGATTTTATCCTTAAAGATATGATACATCTGGTGAGCAGTTTTGAAGAGGAAACTGGTCTAGATGTGCACATTTCCGGTATGCCCTACGTCCGTACCATGAACTCCCAAAATATTATTGATGAAATCGGTAAGTTTATCTTGGCCGCTTTGGGAGTTACCTCGCTAATTTTCTTTTTCTTTTTCCGAAGCGTGCGTGCCACCATCATATCTATGTGCGTTGTAATAATTGGGGTAATGTGGGCATTTGGAATACTTGGATTGCTTCAATATGAAATAACGGTCTTAACGGCATTGATTCCACCTCTAATCATCGTTATCGGTATACCCAACTGTATTTTCCTTATTAATAAGTATCAGCAAGAGGTTAAAAAACATGGCAATCAGGCATTATCCCTACAACGGGTAATTTCCAAAATCGGTAATGCCACATTAATGACCAATATGACTACGGCCTCTGGCTTTGCGACGTTCATTATAACGGATAGCAAACTTCTGAAAGAGTTTGGAATCGTAGCCTCCATAAACATTATAGGAATCTTTGTACTCTCCCTTCTAATTATACCCATTGTCTATAGTTTCATGTCTCTTCCCAAGACCAAACATTTAAAACATCTGAAAAAAAGATGGATCGATGCTTTTGTGAGTTGGATGGAAGGTATTGTAAGACACCAGAGAGTTGCTGTTTATATTGTTTCTATTGCCCTTTTAGTGGTTAGTATCATAGGTATTTACCAAATTGATATTTCTGGAAGCCCTATAGAGGATATGCCCAAGAACGCAGAATTTTTTAAGGATATTCGCTTTTTTGAAGAAGAATTCGATGGCATAATGCCGGTAGAGATAGTTGTGGACACAAAAAGTCCGAAAGGTGTATTGAAACCTGCAACGCTCAAAAGAATAGATAGACTAGGAGATGTTGTAGAAGAAATACCGGAACTGTCCAAACCGGTTTCCGTGGTCAATTTGGTGAAGTATTCAAAACAGGCATTTTATAACGGAATCCCAAAATACTACCAGTTACCCACGAGTCAGGAAAATACATTCATCATGGATGTTGCCAGAAAATCGTCCGACAATGGCAACCTGCTAAAAAGCTTTGTAGATAGTACTGGGCAAACTGCAAGGATGACGACGTTTATGCGCGATGTTAAAACGGACCGTATGGAAGTAATTGAACAGCGGCTTTTAGAGAACATAGCCAAAATTTTTCCAAAAGAGAGATATACCGTTTACATGACGGGTAGCGCCCTGTTATTCCTTAAAGGAACCAAATACCTCGTGAAGAATCTAATTATGTCCTTGGCCCTAGCCATAGGTCTGATAGCCCTATTTATGGCTTACCTATTCCGTTCTTTTAGGATGATTATCATTTCTTTAATCCCAAACTTATTACCTCTGTTGGTAACGGCAGGCATAATGGGTTTTGTAGGCGTTCCAATTAAACCCTCTACCATACTTGTATTCAGTATTGCTTTTGGTATCTCCGTGGACGATACGATACACTTCTTGGCCAAATACCGCCAGGAACTCACGTCAAGCAAATGGAAGATTGAAAAATCGGTGTACGCTGCGTTGCGTGAAACCGGAGTAAGTATGTTCTATACTTCTATCGTTTTATTCTTTGGTTTTTCTGTTTTTGTTATTTCCAATTTTGGGGGAACAGTGGCTTTAGGCTCTTTGGTTTCCGCAACCCTGCTTTTTGCCATGTTGGCTAACCTTATTCTATTACCGTCGCTATTACTATCCCTAGAAAAGAGCATCGCAAATAAAGAGGTCCTTAAAAAACCGCAAATAGATATTCTACCAAAGGGAGAGGAGACGGATTGATTTCCTTTTTAGCTTAAAAATTCCTTTTTAGCCTAAGTATTCCTTCATTTTTTTTAGCAAAGACCTATCTTTGATTTTTAATTTTCAATCCATTTAAAATGCGCTCAGCAAGCATAAAAGAACTACTTTCAGGAAAAGATTTACTACAAGAGGTTACCATAAACGGATGGGTCAGAACATTTAGAAGCAATCGTTTTATCGCATTGAACGACGGCTCCACGTTAAACAATATACAATGTGTAGTAGATTTCGAAAAAATCGATGAGACCATTCTAAAACAGATAAATACCGGTTCTGCTTTACGTATTTCGGGAACATTGGTTGAAAGTCAGGGTCGTGGGCAAAGTGTGGAGATTCAAGTAAAGGATATTGTTGTACACGGGAATGCGGACCCAGAGGCCTATCCTATCCAACCTAAAAAACACTCCTTGGAATTTTTACGGGAAAAAGCACATTTAAGGGTCAGGACCAATACTTTTTCGGCCGTAATGCGTGTTCGTTCCGCGTTGGCTTTTGCAGTACATCAATATTTTAGGGATAATGGTTTTTACTATTTTCATGCACCTATAATTACAGGGTCGGATGCTGAAGGTGCCGGTGAAATGTTTCGAGTAACCACACTAGATGAAAAAAACCCACCTTTAACGGAGAACGGGGAGGTTGACCATAAAGAGGATTTCTTTGGTAAAGAAACTAACCTCACGGTTTCGGGGCAGCTGGAAGCGGAAGCCTATGCCATGGCCCTAGGGAAAGTATATACCTTTGGACCTACGTTCCGAGCTGAAAATTCCAATACATCCAGACACCTAGCGGAATTTTGGATGATAGAACCAGAGATGGCTTTTTACGATTTAGATGACAACATGGATCTGGCGGAGGACTTTATAAAAAGTGTCATCGGCTATGTTCTGGAACATTGTCAAGAAGACCTACAATTTTTGGAAAAGCGTCTTTTGGATGAAGAAAAAACCAAACCTCAGGCAGAGCGCAGCGAAATGGCGCTGATAGAAAAATTAAAGTTTATCTCGGAGAACAATTTCAAGAGGGTCACCTATACTGAAGCAATAGATATTCTTCGCAATAGTAAACCCAACAAGAAGAAGAAATTTAAATATCCTATAAATGAGTGGGGAGCCGATTTGCAAAGCGAACATGAACGTTACCTTGTAGAGAAACACTTTAAATGCCCCGTTATCCTTTTTGACTATCCAGCTAAAATAAAGGCATTCTATATGCGTTTAAATGAAGATGGAAAAACGGTTAGAGCTATGGATATTTTGTTTCCCGGAATCGGTGAAATCGTAGGTGGCTCGCAAAGAGAAGAACGTTTAGATGTACTCAAGGAGAAAATGGCCGCATTGGATATTCCCGAAGAAGAACTTTGGTGGTATCTGGATTTGAGGAAATTCGGTACCGCAGTGCATAGTGGTTTTGGATTGGGCTTTGAAAGACTGGTACTGTTCGCTACTGGTATGGGTAATATAAGAGACGTTATTCCTTTCCCAAGGACCCCTCAAAATGCTGAATTTTAAACGCAATTGATTATTTTTATAAGGACTAGAAAAGACCAATGTTAAAACAATACCTGCAGTTTAAATTATCTCAAAAGCTATCTCCTCAACAGATACAGTTGATGAAGTTGATACAATTGCCTACACAGGCTTTTGAGCAGCGATTAAAGCAGGAACTGGAAGAGAACCCGGCATTGGAAAGTGGTAAAGAGGAAATTGAATCCTTGAACGATGAATTCGATGACCCTTATGACGCGGAAACCGACGGCGAGAGGATAGAAGCGGAGGATATCAATATTGACGATTATCTAAGTGATGACGAAATACCGGACTATAGGACCCAAGCCAATAATTATAGTGCGGACGATGACGAAAAAAGTGTTCCCTATGCCTCTGGAACATCTTTTAATCAATACTTACTCAATCAGCTGAATACAGTATACCTGAATGACGAAGAGTGGGCAATTGCCGAATTTCTGGTGGGAAGCGTTGACGAGAGTGGCTATATAAGAAGGCCATTATCCGATATTTTGGACGACCTAGCTTTTACCCAAAATATATATACCGAAGAGAAAACCATAGAACGTGTATTACATATGGTGCAGCAATTAGACCCTCCTGGGGTGGCTGCTAGGTCCTTGGAAGAATGTCTGATCATTCAATTGGAACGGAAAGAAGGTACCCCAAGTATAGACTTGGCCATAGCTATATTAAAAAAGTCCTTTGAGCAGTTCACTAAAAAACATTACAAGAAACTCATACAGAAGCATAATGTAACAGAGGAAGAGTTAAAAAGTGCTATTTCAGAAATAGAAAAATTAAACCCGAAACCCGGTGGGTCCTATTCGGGAAATACGCGTATAATAGAGCACGTAGTACCGGATTTCTCCATCAGAATTGTGGATGGTGAACTAGAACTAACGCTCAATGGCAGAAACGCTCCCGAACTTCATGTTTCAAGGGAATACAGCAATATGCTGAAGGGTTATAAAGAGTCTAAAGAAAAATCCAAGTCCCAAAAAGATACGGTACTTTTCATAAAACAAAAGTTAGATGCGGCAAAGTGGTTCATTGACGCCATTAGACAGCGGCAACAGACATTATTCATAACGATGAACGCCATAATGCAGTATCAAAAGAAATATTTTTTGACTGGAGATGAGCGCAACCTACGCCCTATGATATTGAAGGATATAGCTGATGAAATTCAAATGGATGTTTCTACGGTATCACGAGTGGCGAATAGCAAGTATGTAGACACTCCCTACGGCACCAAACTGATAAAACAATACTTCTCGGAGTCCATGAAAAATGAACTAGGAGAAGACGTGTCTACTAGAGAAATAAAGAAAATCCTAGAGACGGTCATTAACGAGGAAACGAAAAAGAAACCCTTGACCGATGACAAGCTTGCCGCAATTCTAAAGGAAAAAGGATACCCTATTGCAAGACGCACCATTGCCAAGTATAGAGAACAACTTGGAATACCTGTAGCCAGATTGCGAAAACAGATTTAATGAAATTCTTCTCGAGTGCCATTTCCTACATATTCCATCCACTATTAGTACCAATAGGAGGCACACTCATATACTTCATAATTACCCCAAAATATAGTCCGTTAGAAGTTCAAGGTGGTAATATATTACCCATATTTATATTGACCGTTATTATTCCTATTGTTACTTACATGATTCTAAGAAATTTACATCTGGTACATTCGGTTTTTATGCCAAGTATTGCAGAGCGCAAATATCCGGTGCTCATTCACATACTATTACTGGCCCTTATTCTTTATAAGGTTATTTCTAACCATTATACCATTGAGCTGTACTTCTTCTTTGTTGGCTTAATAGGAGCGGCCGCAGCAAGTCTTATGCTATTATTTTTAAAATTTAAGGTGAGTTTACATCTTATGGGACTAGGAAGTCTACTCATGTATTTAATTGCCCTTAGCATCCACTTTGAAATAAACGTGATTATAGCTATAAGCTTATTCACTCTGGCAGTAGGTGTTGTGGCATCATCAAGGTTATACTTAAAGGCTCATACGAAACCAGAACTACTGGTAGGGCTAATGATTGGTCTGCTATCACAACTTTTGACCGTTAAGTTCTGGTTATAAAATGTAGAATACAAAACCGATTCTCAAAGGCCTAAAACCTATAGATTCCCCATTAACAACGGCGTTCTCTTCAAACAAATCGGTCAAGGAATAATACACATGTATATTGAATGTATTGTACCCAACATTTAAGGTTAATCCGTATTGAAGTCTTCTAATGTCAGAATTAAAGAAACCATCTGTAAAATCCTCAGTAACCAACTTAGACCTGGCTCCTATCACATAGGCAGCCTTGATACCTGTGTAGATACGCCAAAATTTATATTCGGTAGCGGTAGAAGTACGCCATCGAAATTCCAATGGAATCTCAATGAGATGCGTTTCCAATTTACTCCGCCTGAAACCGGCTATATCCGTATCAAAAACATAGTCCAGTCCAGAACCGTTTTCCCTAACACCAAGATTAGAATAGTAGTTGTTTATCGCAAGACCGGCTCCTAGACCCAAAGCCTTTGTTCCTGTTTGATTAAGTGGTATATCCCTTATAAAACCAGCATTGAGACCATAAGATAGATTACGCTGTTTAAAATCCTCTGCCCTATTACGGACAAAATTATATGTTATCCCAAAATAGAACTGATCCTCAAGATAATTAGCTGTTGAAGAACTATCCTTAATTGGAGATTGGCCCGTAGCCTGTAACACTAAACTTAGGCATACAAAACATAGAAAACCTTTCATCTTATTTAATTTACGATATCTAAAACCAACTAGAAAACCTCTGAACCTTATAGTGCCGCGAAGGGCAGTACCGCGTGCTTAAATATAACAAACTAAAAAACGCTCCAAAAGTATTGGAGCGTTTATATAAGTTTGAAATGATTAAATAATCTACTGAAGGTTTCTAAAAGCGTCGCCTTCGTACGTAGTGTAATTTACTTTAAGTGCATTAACCTTTCGTAGTTCCTGCTTTATATCCGATATAAGACCCATATTTGCGTTCTTATCTACTTTTAAAGAAGTCGTCAAAACGTTTTGAAGTTCTTGAGCTTTTTTAGCTCTTTCCATCAAGATATAGTCACCGACCTCGGAAGGGTTCGCAAACTTATCGTTCAATTGTATTTTAGGCTCTGTTCCAAAGACCCTCTCATATTCTTTTGTTGGCTTACCAACATAAATATAAATAACACGATCTTTCTTTTCAAGCTTCTTTATTTCACTCGCGTTAGGGAGAACGTTCTCAACTTTTAGCGAACTATCCTTCATAACAGTTACTGTCATAAAGAAAAATAAAAGCATAAATACAATGTCTGGAAGTGATGCCGTTGATACCGCAGGCACGTCTCCATCTTTTTTCTTTGCAAATTTTGACATAGTGTTTTATTTATCGTTCGTTAATTGGATGAGGAAGTTTCCGCCTCAGAAAGCTTTTGTGGAAATAAATCCTGAATACGTTTTACTTTCTCCTTTAATTCTTCTTTGACATCATCAGGCGTTTCTGGATTCAAATACTCCGCTTCCATATCCGTAAAATCCTTTTTGAATAGACGTTGTGCTTCTCTATTACGTAAATCATTATAAGCACCTACGAGCTCATTTTGAACAGTTATGTAAGTACTATATTTAGTTTCACGATCGTTCTTAAGAGAAATAATTGCCTTTGAAGGATTATCGGATGACGATGCATCTCTCTTTCCCTTGCAATAGTTACAATACTCTGGACTACCTGAAGGTGCTCCTCCGTTATCCAAAAAAGCTTTAGCCTTTTCACGAAGGTCTTTAAGCTCTATCAACTCTTCGTCAGCCAACAACTGCCCGTTCTTGTTGATGTTTACCTGAAAGATATTCTTTTGTTTAATAACAACATCTGTATCGGGCGGTTCTATTGGAGGCAACATACGATCCAATCCTGCATCAGTTTCAATAGTAGTCGTTACCAAGAAAAAGATAAGTAATAGGAAAGCTATATCCGCCATGGAACCAGCGCTAACTTCTGGTGCTCCTGCTCTTCTAGCCATAATTTTTGTTTTTTATTTACTGAACATATTTTTAATAGCGGGTATGATAAGAGAAGCTACAGCGATAATGGTCAAGAGAAAGAAAACATTCAATCCCATCCCAATCTTTTTCACTGTACTTTCATCTGACATAGCTAAAAATTCCGGATCAACATCCGTTCCGCTAGCCAACACATATGATATACCGACCACTAATAAAAAGCCTCCAACTACGAATAGGGTCTTTTTAAGACCTTGTGGATTAGAGAATAAATTTTTAAGTGTGAAAACCAAACTTACTACCACTGCAATTCCTAGTAGTATGTACGTAATGATGAACATTGCGTTCATTGCGCCACTTTGAGCAGCTTCCGCTACAGGCATATCTGAACTAGGCAATAAGTACCACAGCAATGCGCTTACCACACCTATAACAATCAATGCTATTTTTATAATTTTTTGCATAATTTTTAGGTATTAAAGGTGCTACTTATTTTTTGTGATCAACCAACATATCGATTAAAGTAATCGAAGAATCTTCCATATCATTAACGATGCTATCAATCTTAGCGATGATATAGTTATAGAAAATTTGAAGGATAATAGCCGTAATCAAACCGAATACCGTTGTTAATAATGCCACTTGAATATCACCTGCAATAAGAGATGCACTTAAGTTACCAACAGCTGCAATCTTCTGGAAGGCTTGAATCATACCAATTACCGTACCCATGAAACCAAGCATAGGTGCAATTGCGATAAACAAGGATAACCAAGAAACGTTTTTCTCTAGCTGCCCCATTTGAACGCCACCATAGGCTACAACCGCTTTCTCTGCAGACTCAATACTCTCACCTGCACGGTCTAAACCTTGGTAATATATAGAAGCAACAGGTCCTTTTGTATTTCTACAAACTTCTTTAGCAGCCTCAACACCACCAGAAGCTAAAGCATCTTCTACTTGCTGCTTTAATTTAGAACTGTTCGTACTTGCCATATTAAGATATATGATTCTTTCTATAGCTACCGCTAAGCCAAGAATCAAACATAAAAGAACGATACCCATAAAACCGGCACCCCCTGTGATGAACATTTCCTTTAAAACTTGCGTAAATCCTTTTTCTGCCTCAGGAGCTGCATCTTGTACTAGCATTGCTGCAGTTGCCACCTTTGCACTTACCATATTTGTACCTGCTACAAATGCCCCAGCAACTGCTAGGCTTGGGAATAATTTTTTCATTTTTTTCAAACTTAAATTAGTTAGTTAATAGGGTTAAAGATAAAAAAAAAACAATATAAAAAAAGTAAAATTTAATTGCAGAGAGGAAGGGATTCGAACCCTCGATACCCTTTTGGGGTATACACACTTTCCAGGCGTGCGCCTTCGACCACTCGGCCACCTCTCTAAAATTAGTCTTTTTTAAGGTTGGGCAAATAACAAAAAAAATATTGGTTTAAGAAATTAAACAGGTTAATTTTAGTGCATTTCACCACGTAGAGCAGTCTCGAACACCGTTTTAAACAAGGCGTTGGACACATCACTTCCCAGCATGTACATCGCCTTCGTTACAGCTGCCTCCGTTGTAATATCCTTACCACTAACAACTTGCAATTTTTTTAGCTGTGTACTTGTCTCGTATTGCCCCATTAACACACTACCTCCAGAGCACTGGGTAACGTTGATTATATGAAGGCCATTTTTTATGGCCGCTCTTAAGCGCTCAATGAACCAATCCTCGGTAGGGGCATTTCCCGATCCATACGTTTCAATAACAAGAACACGCAATCCCTCTGTTCTAAGAATACTATCCAAAACACGAAAATTGATACCGGGAAAAATCTTTAGAACAGCAACATTTTCGTCCATCTGCTTATGGAACTTTATCTTATTGTTCTTCTTAAGGGGTAATAGATATTCCCTAAAAACATTCAAATGCACCCCGGACTCAACTAAATGCGGATAATTCAATGAAGCAAATGCCTGAAAATGTTCGGCATTTATTTTGGTTGTTCTGTTCCCTCGGTAAAGTTTGTACTCAAAGTACAGACCCACTTCTCTAATTACCGGACGGCCTCTTTCTTGTAATGCCGCAATCTGAATAGAAGTAATTAAATTTTCCTTGGCATCCGTTCTTAAATCACCTATCGGTAATTGTGATCCTGTCAAAATCACCGGCTTTGAGAGGTTTTCCAGCAAAAAGCTCAAGGCAGAAGCAGTATAACTCATAGTGTCACTACCGTGCAAAACAACAAAGCCGTGATGTGAATCGTAGTGAGCCTCAATGATTTCCACAATTCTTATCCAATCTGAAATTTGCATATCAGAGGAATCAATAGGGGCTTCAAAGGAAACCGTATCTATACTGCAATCCAATTGATTCAATTCAGGTATGTTGTTCAGCAACTTATCAAAGTTGAACGCCTTAAGTGCTCCCGACTTATAGTCTTTGACCATACCTATGGTTCCCCCGGTATAAATCAAAAGGATGTTTTTATCATTAGCGGCCATAATTCTCTAATTTAGTACGTTAGACCCCGAAGACCAGTTTTGAGTTATTCGTTGTAATCTCAGCAATCTCTGCCTCCTCCTTTTTATAGATT
Organism: Maribacter sp. 4U21; assembly: GCF_002742365.1. Lineage (NCBI taxonomy): Bacteria > Pseudomonadati > Bacteroidota > Flavobacteriia > Flavobacteriales > Flavobacteriaceae > Maribacter > Maribacter sp. 4U21. The sequence continues at coordinate 92,871 of NZ_MDGN01000054.1, read as the reverse complement.
AACGCCACCTTCTCCAGTACATGTAGCAAATAGGCGCTTTCATTACGTTTACCCCTGTAAGGCTTAGGAGCCAAATAAGGGGCGTCCGTTTCTAATATGATATGACTTAAGTCTATTTTTTCTAAGAATGTATCAATTTTTCCATTTTTAAAGGTGACAACGCCTCCTATACCCAATTTAAAGTTATAGGATATCGCTTTTTGGGCTTGTTCCAATGTACCTGTAAAACAGTGAAATATGCCATAAAGATTTTCTCCTTTCTCTTCTTCAAGAATCTCAAAAATTTCATCGAAAGCTTCCCTACAGTGAATAATTATGGGCAATTTGTGCTTCTTGGCCAATTTTATCTGATATCGGAACGCATCTTGCTGTTGCCTTAAAAATGTCTTATCCCAATATAAATCTATTCCAATCTCCCCCACGGCGCAAAAATCGTGTGTCGTGATCATTTCTTCCACATGCGCCAACTCTTCCTTATAGTTTTCCTTAACATGGGTAGGGTGCAAACCCATCATAAGAAACATATTTTCTGGATAAGTTCGTTTTAAATCCATCATGCGTTGGGTGTAGGTAGAATCGATTGCAGGAATAAAAAAACGCTCTACACCATTGGAAATGGCGTTTTCAATAACGGTTTCTCTATCATCATCAAAAGCCTCACTATATAAATGCGTATGTGTATCCGTAACTATCATACCGCAAAAATAGGTTTATCTTTACAGATTAAATTATAAGTAAGGTCAAGAATTTGAGGGATTCTGGACCATTGTTTTAAAAAACAAATCAAAAAGCGTATGTCCAGATTATATAAATTCCTGAAGAAAAAGAACTTTAATAAAACCAATTTAAAGCTCACCGGCACCAATCATATTGAGGTAACGGCCAAAATAAACGGTATAAAAGGCCGGTTTATTTTAGATACGGGAGCATCTAACACCTGTGTAGGCTTTGATAAAATCGAGTATTTTAACCTGAAATCAAAATCATCGGATATTAAGGCAGCAGGCGCAGGAGCTACCAATATGAAAACACTGCTATCCAAAAAAAACAACATACAAATTGGTAAATGGAAGATGAAAAAGCTAAAGATTGTACTTTTTGATTTAAACCATGTCAATGAAGCCCTAACCTCTCAAAATGCTGCTCCTGTAGACGGTATAATAGGTGCCGATGTATTAAAAAAGGGAAGAGCCGTAATCGATTACCACCAAAAGGATGTATACCTAAAGAAGATAAAATAGTTCGTTTTGCCCTTAACGTAATATAAAAGCCTTTTCCAATATTTGGAAAAGGCTTCTATAATTTATGATAAAGAATGTTTTTTACATCTCCAAAGCTTTCTTCACATTACCGTCCATCAATAATTCTTCTGGGTTTTCCAAGGCCTCTTTAACAGCAACTAGAAAGCCCACAGATTCCTTACCGTCAATAATTCTATGGTCATAGGATAAAGCTACATACATGATAGGGGCTATTGCAATTAAACCATCTTTAGCTATTGGTCTTTCCACAATATTATGCATTCCAAGAATGGCACTTTGAGGCGGGTTGATTATTGGAGTGGACAACATGGAACCAAACACACCTCCATTAGTTATGGTAAACGTACCACCGGTCATCTCATCTACGGTAATTTCTCCCTCTCTTGCACGAATAGCCAGTCGTTTCACTTCTGATTCCACTCCTCTAAAGGATAAATTCTCGGCATTTCGTATTACGGGAACCATAAGCCCTTTAGGACCTGAAACCGCTATACTGATATCACAAAAATCATAGGAAAGCATTTCTTTACCGTCTATCATTGAATTCACAGCAGGATACATTTCCAATGCTCTGACAACCGCCTTTGTAAAGAATGACATAAAACCTAATCCAACCCCATGTTTCTCTTTAAAAGCTTCTTTATATTCTTTTCGCAAAGCAAAGATTGGAGACATATCCACTTCATTGAAGGTCGTCAACATTGCCGTTTCGTTCTTAGCCGCAACCAAACGCTCTGCTACCTTTCTGCGAAGCATAGAGAGTTTGGACCGCGTTTCACCACGATTCCCTCCAGAAACCGGAGAACCCATTGACGGAACGGCTTTAACCGCATCTTCTTTGGTAATTCTGCCATCTCTTCCTGTACCCTTAACGGTTTTGGAGTCCACACCTTTTTCGTCCATTATTTTCTTCGCAGCAGGCGAAGCACTTCCTGTAGCATAGGACTCTTTTGCGGCAGGTGACGCTTTCGGGGCCGGCTTCTCTTCTTTAACCTCTTCCTTTGGAGCCTCGGTTTTACTGCCCTTATCATCGGCTTTTGCTGCACTTGTATCTATCAAACACACCACCGCTCCCACTTCAACCGCATCACCTACTTCAGCCTTTAAAGTTATCGTTCCACTTGCTTCCGCTGGTAATTCCAAGGTAGCCTTATCCGAGTCTACTTCTGCTATCGCTTGGTCTTTTTCTACATAATCACCATCTTCTACCAACCATTCCGCGATTTCAACTTCCGTTATGGACTCTCCTGGAGAGGGAACTTTCATTTCTAGAATCATTCTTCCTATAATTTGATTTATTCTACTTCTTTTTTGGTTTTATCATGTTGTCCTTGGTCTTATCAAAGACATAATCTATCACTTGCTGATGCCGTGCCTTGCTGCGAACAGAACTTCCTGCTGCAGGCGCTGCATAAAAACGTCTTGATGCCACCCTGAAACTACGAGCCTCGGCATAGTGCATCATAATATGACTCCATGCACCCATATTCCTAGGTTCTTCCTGTGCCCAGACCACGTCGTTCGCATTTTTATATTTTGCGGTGATTTCCTTCATTTGTTGTTCCGGTAAAGGAAATAACTGCTCTACCCGTACCAAGGCTACATCATCCCTATTCAGCTCTTCCCTAGCAGCAAGCAAATCATAATAAAATTTTCCAGTACAAAATACCAAGCTTTTAACCTTTTTCTTATCCGCGCCTTCATCATCTATTACTTCTTTAAAAGCTCCGTTAGCCAAGTCGTCTGCGGAAGACACCGCCTTAGGATGCCTTAATAGACTTTTTGGTGTAAATATGATTAAAGGTTTTCTGAAATTGGCCTTCATTTGGCGACGTAGAATATGGAACATCTGGGCCGGAGTAGTAACATCTGCGATATACATGTTATCTTTTGCACATAACTGCAAGTAACGTTCCATCCTAGCTGAAGAATGCTCGGCTCCTTGACCTTCATAACCATGTGGTAGGAGCATAACCAGGCCATTCTGTAATTTCCATTTATCTTCTGCAGCAGATATGTATTGGTCTATCATAATTTGGGCTCCGTTACTGAAATCCCCAAACTGAGCCTCCCATATGGTCAAGGTATTTGGATTGGCCATAGCATATCCATAATCAAATCCTACCACGCCGTACTCTGACAAAAGCGAATTGTATACCTGAAATCTACCCTGTTTAGCGGACAGATGATTGAGCAGCAATACTTCTTCCTCACTCTCCTCTACTTTCATGACCGCATGACGATGTGAAAAAGTACCTCTTTCCACATCCTGTCCGGACATCCTAACTCCGAAGCCTTCCTCAAGCAATGTACCATAGGCCAATAATTCTCCCATGGCCCAATCTAGTTTATCGGTCTCGAAGAACATTTTCTTCCTATCTTTAACTAACTTCTCGACCTTTCTTAAAAATTTCTTTCCTTCCGGTAGCTCGGTTATGGTCTTAGCAATAGCGGTAAGCTTCTTTTTATCGAATTTGGTATCAACGGCATCCATCATCTCCCATTCCCTAACATTGGAAAAACCTTTCCACTCATCTGCCATAAAAGGGGTAATCACCGTCTTGTCCTCTTTTCTAGAATCTTCCAGCTTCTCCTCTAGAGCTTCTTTATATTGCTTTTCCAGTTCAGAAACATAACCATCATCGATAACACCTTCACTTATCAATTTTTCGGCATAAATGTCTCTGGGGTTTTTGTGCTTAGCGATGGTCTTGTATAATTTTGGTTGTGTAAACCGTGGCTCATCACCTTCATTATGTCCATACTTTCTATAACCCAATAAATCGATAAAAACATCACGCTCAAAACGCATTCTATATTCCAAGGCGAATAGCGAGGCATGTACCACCGCCTCCGCATCATCTGCATTAACGTGCAATACAGGGCTCAATGTAACTTTGGCCACATCTGTACAATAGGTAGAGGATCTAGCGTCTAAATAATTGGTGGTAAAACCAATTTGGTTGTTTACGACAATATGAATAGTGCCTCCTGTTTTGTAACCGTCCAAATTTGCCATCTGTACCACTTCATAAACCAGTCCCTGACCCGCAATTGCCGCATCTCCGTGAACTACTATAGGTAAGACTTTAGAAAAGTTATCCGCAAAATTAGCATCTTGTTTAGCTCTGGCAATACCTTCGACAACCGCCCCAACGGTTTCCAAATGCGATGGGTTCGGGGCAATATTCATCTTTATCTTATTCCCGTTATCGGACATTCTATCCGATGTCCAACCCAAATGATACTTTACATCACCATCAAAAATCTCCTGCTCATAGTCCTTCCCGTCGAATTCACTGAAAATATCCTTGGCGGACTTTCCGAAAATATTGGTGAGTACGTTTAACCGTCCCCTATGTGCCATACCCATGACAAATTGCTCTACTCCCATCTCGGCAGCCCTCTCTACAATGGCATCCAAACCAGGGATTAGCGATTCGTTCCCTTCTAGTGAAAAGCGTTTCTGACCAACATATTTGGTGTGCAAAAATCCTTCAAAGGAAACTGCCTGATTCAATTTTTTGAGAATATGCTTCTTTCGGTTTGCATTAAAATCCGGGTGATTGTCATTTACGTTTATCCAATCTTGAATCCATTTAACTCTTTCCGGCTTGCGTATGTACATGTATTCTACACCGATGGCGTCGCAGTAAATTCTGGTCAAGTGACTTATAATAGCCTCTAAGGTACTTGGGCCTATGCCAATAATATCTCCGGCATTAAAAACAGTACCTAAATCGGCCTTTGTTAGACCAAAGTTCTCAATTTCCAAAGAGGGTACATATTGTCTTCTTTCCCTAACAGGATTAGTTCTTGTGAACAAATGCCCCCGGCTACGATAACCATCGATTAATCGAATTACCTGAAATTCTTTTTGCAGAGATTCTGGCATTTCAACCTCACGACCGTTAATGACCGAGGTTACTCGGTCATCACCGGAAATGTTCAACTCTTCTAAAGAGCTTTCCATTCCAAAATCAAAGCCTTGAAAAAATGCTCTCCAACTGGGTTCTACACTGTCGGGGTTTTGCAAATACTTGTCATAAAGCTCTGAAAAAAAAGAAGTATGCGCAGTATTTAAAAAGGAATATTTATCCATGAATTACTTTCTGTATCTTTAGAATAAACTTAATCAAAAATACAACATTTACGATATCTAAAGTAAAGTTGCGCACTATTATTGACAAAAATGAAATTTCTAACGAAAATCGATAAAAATGAGCCTAAAAAATACACTTTTATTCATGGCAGCCTGTCTTTTAGTACAGCTCTCTTTTGGACAGTTAGGGAGTCAAAAAAGTGATTTCTGGAGACGTGTGAATTTTGGAGGGGGCCTTGGTTTAGGATTTACCAACGGAGGGTTTAATGCCTCTGTTTCACCTAGTGCTATTTACAATTTCAACGAGCAATTTGCTACTGGGGTAAGTCTAAATTTTAACTACGCCAAATTCAATGAAGATAAGTTATTGGCCTATGGGGGTAGTATTTTGTCGCTTTACAATCCAATTCCGCAAATACAACTATCAGCCGAGTTAGAACAACTACGGATAAACAGAACATTACAAGGATTCCCAGATGATATCAAAGATAATTATTGGTCGCCTGCACTATTTCTAGGTCTTGGTTACCGTACCAATAATGTTACCATAGGCCTGCGTTATGATATTCTTTATGATGACGAAAGAAGCATTTACCCCAATGCACTGCTCCCCTTTGTAAGGGTATATTTTTAAAATCAGGAGTTGTATTTTTCCCTTAGTTCTACTTTTTGAAGTTCTCGCTCCAAAATAAAAAATGTAATCTGTTTTGAAACATCTACCGCATCCGTAACTTCAATCTTTTCAAAGACTGATTCCGGAATATCTATGGCGTATAGTAAATTGAGATAGTCCAGAAATCGCTCCATAAGCAAAAAATAGATTTTTTCATTAAGAGTAGTTTCTAGTTCTTCTGCGTTAATTCCATCAGGGATTTTTATTGGCACATTTATCCGTTCAAAATCTCTTTGAAGCTGCACTACCAATTTTCCGTAAAGATGATTTTCATTAGCCTTTTTCAATAAATGTACACTTTCAGAAACTTCCTTCTTCATGTTCATCTAAAAAATCATTGCTTATACACAACGCCTTCCTTCATTACAAAACTTACATTTTCGAGGGTACCAACTTTTTTTAACGGATTTTCTTCTACAGCGATTATATCCGCTGTAAAGCCCTCTTCAATTTTTCCCAGTTCATTCTCCATCCCTAATAACTGGGCGTTTACAATGGTCGCAGCCTTAAGTGATTCTTTAACAGGAATACCGGCTTCTAACAAATAACCAAATTCAATGGCATTCTTGCCATGCGGAAAAACGCCTGCATCAGTTCCGAAACCCATGGGCACTCCTTTCTTATAAGCTTTTGCCATCGTAGATTGGTGTATAGGACCAATCTCTAAAGCTTTCCTCGCCACAACTTCCGGAAAAAATCCAGGTTCTTTTGCCTTTTCTGCAACCTGCTTTCCCGCACTTATGGTCGGTATCAAATAACAATTATTTTCGACCATAAGTTCCATAGTTTCTTCACTCATAAAAGAACCATGTTCTATGGTATTTACGCCACCTAATATGGCCAGTTTCATGCCCTCGTCGCCATGCGCATGTGCTGCCACACTAAAACCATAATTTTTTGCCGTACTTGTTATGGCTTGGATTTCCTCTAAAGTAAACTGCGGGTTATTACCACTCTTGGCTACACTCAACACTCCTCCTGTAGCGGTTATTTTTATAACATCCGCACCATTTTTATAACGCTGTCTCACTGCTTTTTTTGCATCATCTATCGAGTTCACGACCCCTTCCTTGGGTCCAGGGTCTCCCATTAATTCTCGCTTTCTACCATTGGTTGGGTCTGCATGTCCACCTGTGGTTGCCAGAGCCATTCCTGAAGTAATTATTCGAGGCCCGTCTACCAATCCTTTATTAATGGCATTCTTTAAGGCGATATTTACACCTGTACCGCCAAGATCACGGACCGTGGTAAAGCCTGCCATGAGTGTTTTTTTCGCATATACGGTAGACTCTAAAGCAATATCGGCCTCATTTTGGGTAAACTCTTTCATATAACTTCCCTTGTTGTATTCACCTTCTATATGCACATGCATATCGATAAGACCGGGGAGAACTATCCTATTTTTAAGGTCAAGAGTCCTATCTGAAGCAGCTCCTGAGACAAAACCATTTTCAATACGCTTTATTTTAGTACCGGAAACTATTATTGTTCTTTCCGTAATCATTTTTCCGGTGGACACATCGTAAATACTTCCACATTGCAGATAAGTGTCTTGAGCACTCACTAAATTTACAATTAGCAGTAAAAGGGATAGAATAGCATTTCTCATACGAATTGGCATTAAGGTAAATAAGGGAGAAATATACCATATTTCTCCCTTATTCAGAATTTTGATCGTAACTATATCAATCTCGTATCTTCTGTTCCCAGACCCAAGCCGATTTCATGGCGTCGTCCAGGGTATATTCCGATTTCCACCCTAAAACGGTATTGGCTTTTGTAGTGTCCGCGTAGGCACTCGTGATATCACCAGGGCGTCTATCAACAATTTTATAATTTAATTTTTTGCCAGAGACTTTTTCAAAACTTTGAATAGCCTCCAAAACCGAACTGCCCTTTCCGGTACCCACATTGAAAACTTCATAATTCTCATTGTTCTTACCTGCCAAAAGTCTTTCTAAGGCAACTACATGAGCCTTGGCCAAATCCACCACATAAATATAATCCCTGATACATGTGCCATCCGGAGTCGGATAGTCATCACCAAAAACGGAAAGTTCTTTCCGTAATCCAATTCCCGTTTGGGTAATAAAAGGCACTAGATTTTGAGGAACTCCTATAGGAAGTTCTCCAATCTCGGCACTAGGGTGCGACCCCATCGGATTAAAATAACGTAAAGCTATTGCACTAAGTTCAGGTGTAACCTTGCAAGTATCCGCGATGATTTCCTCACCCATTTGTTTTGTATTACCATAAGGAGATTCCGCAACCTTTACGGGAGCATCTTCTGTTATGGGCATCTTATCGGCTTGGCCATATACCGTACAAGAAGAACTAAAGATGAAGCTTGCTTTTTCCTTTTTACTTAGTTCTTGAAGGATATAAACTAAGGTGCCAATATTGTTCTCGTAGTACAAAAGTGGTTTTTCTACACTTTCCCCTACCGCCTTTGAAGCAGCAAAATGAATAACACCCTTAATATCTTGATGTCTTTTAAAAAAATCACTGACTTTCTCCTTTTCCCTAAGGTCCAGTTTTTCAAATAAGGGAGTTTTACCAGAAATCTTAGTGATTCCGTCTAAAACAGACTCACTAGAATTAGAACAATTATCTATAATAACGACTTCAAAACCTTTGCTCTGTAATTCTACAACCGTATGTGAACCTATAAATCCGAGCCCTCCTGTTACTAATATTTTCATGTACTATTTTTATGGTGTGCCAAATATATACACTAAACTGGCTTAGCCATTTACAAATTCGATAACCCTAGACGTAATATAGTTTAACTGCTCATCGTCAAGTTCCGTATGCATGGGCAATGAAATTACCTCCTTTACCAATTGGTTCGTATGAGGGAAATCTTCCTCCTGATATCGCTCATCTACGTAAGCCTTTTGTTTGTGTAGGGGAATGGGGTAATACACTCCGCATGGAATACCGTGCTCATTTAAATAGGTCACTAAAGCGTCTCGCTTACCATTCGTAATTCTTAAGGTATACTGATGAAAAACGTGACAATCACAAACATCACAAATACCTTCACAACCATTAACGGTTTTAGGTACTATGATGTTGGTCCTATCTGCAAAAGCCATATTATATTTCCTTGCAGCGGCTCTTCTGGCGTTGCAATAGCTATCCAACTTTGGGAGCTTAGCCCTTAGTACCGCCGCTTGTATAGAATCTAATCTAGAATTAACTCCGACCACATCGTGATGATAACGCTCGTACATTCCGTGATTTACGATACCTCGCAGTGTATGTGCCAAATCGTCATCATTAGTAAAAATAGCACCTCCATCACCATAGGCTCCCAAATTTTTAGAGGGAAAGAATGATGTTGCACCAATATGACCTATAGTACCTGCCATAGCCTTTTTCCCTGTTTTTGAACGATATTTAGCGCCAATTGCCTGTGCGTTATCCTCAATTACGAATAAATTATGTTCTTTGGCCAAACTCATAATGGCGTCCATATCAGAACATTGTCCGAACAAATGCACTGGCACTATTGCCTTGGTCTTTGGGGTAATGGCTTTTTCTATGGCATCAATACTAATATTGAAAGTATCCAAATCTACATCTACCAAAACTGGAGTTAATTGTAATAAGGCAATCACCTCAACGGTAGCCGCAAAGGTAAAATCCGCAGTGATGACCTCATCGCCCGGCGCTAGATTTAAGCCCATCATAGCGATTTGCAAAGCATCCGTTCCGTTTGCGCAGGGGATAACATGTTTCACGCCAAGATAAGTTTCCAAATCTTTTTGGAAGGAGTGTACCTCTGGCCCGTTAATGAAGCTTGATGTTTCCAAAATTTGGGCGATAGAGGCGTTAACCTGCTCTTTTATTTCCTGGTATTGACCACCAAGGTCTACCATTTGAATTTTTTTCATTTTTCTACATTAGGTGAAGCACCACAAAAATACGAAACGTCTGACAATGAATTTCTGGAAAGAAACGTAATTTAGCTTCAAATAAAAGAGTTTGCTTTTAATTTATAATATTGTCGTCTCTATCACCTGGCAGCTGCTAAAACTACTAGCGCTGGTTAACACAAAACTCTCTCTTTTTGTAAAAGGAAGGAAACAAACCTTTGCAACACTAAAAAAGCATATTAATGAGACGGACAAAACTATTTGGCTACATACGGCATCTTTGGGTGAGTATGAACAAGGATTACCTATTCTAGAACGGTTACGATTGGATTATCCCGAACATAAATTGGTGTTGACCTTCTTCTCCCCCTCCGGTTATGAAGTCAAAAAAAATACAAAAGAGGCAGATGTGGTAACCTATTTACCAATGGACACCCAAAAGAAAGTCATTCAGTTTTTAGACACCGTACATCCTGAACTTGCTGTTTTTGTTAAATATGAAATATGGCCCAACTACCTCACTGAATTGGGCAAAAGAAAAATACCCGCGGTACTTATTTCAGGGCTTTTCAGAAAATCACAAATCTTTTTCAAAGCTCATGGAGGTTTTATGCGAAAGAGTTTACGTAATTTTTCCCATTTCTATGTACAGGATAGTGTATCCAAAGAACTACTGAAATCCATTAACTTAACCAACACGGATATTAGCGGCGATACGAGGTTTGATAGGGTTTCCGAAATACTGGAACGCGATAACAATCTAGGGTTCATGAATAGTTTTTCTAAAAATCATACATGTTTTGTAGCAGGAAGTACATGGCCGGAAGACGAAGAAGTACTAGTGGATTTCATGAATACCTCGCCCTCCACAACAAAGTTTGTTATTGCACCACATAATATAAAAAGGAATCATATATCAAACTTAAAAGCGTCCATTACCAAAAGTACAGTGCTATTTTCCGAAATTGGGGATAAAGATTTAAAAACAACCCAGGTACTTATTATAGACACTATAGGGCTTTTGACCAAAATATATAGTTATGCGGATATCGCCTATGTGGGCGGCGGCTTCGCGACTGGCCTACATAACACCTTGGAACCCGCCGTGTTTGGTGTACCCGTTATCATAGGCCCTAATTACAATGGCTTTCTGGAAGCGGAAAAACTGGTGGAACTGGGAGGTGTTCTACCTATTTCCAATAAGCCTGAGTTTTCTTCAATCGCTGAAATGCTTATTACAAGCGAGGACAAAAGCGCTGAATTGGGTCAAATAAACCGTACTTACATTGAAAAGAATAAAGGAGCGAGCGTCCGAATAATGGATGGTATACGTACTTTATTAAAGTAGACAATGTACTCGCTTATGAAATTGCCCAAGAACCTTATACTAACTGCTGCCCTACTATTCCTTTTCTCTTGCGGGGAGACGACATCAAAATCTGGTCAAAAGTCTCCAGCCGAGAATCAAAAAAAGGGTAGTGAAGTACCACTTAGAGATCAACGAAAAGATTCCATACTACACAAACCCGTTAAAAAAACTAAAAAGCAAAAATCCAGGGACACCCTAAAACCCAGAATCACAACCGATTTAGATTTCCCTGAAAAAAACGAAGTGTCAGAACCTTTATCAAAATAGTCATTCAGCCTTATTGTGATTATAAAGAATTGTAGCTATTTTTTACTTCATAGCAACTTTTAGGCGTTTGGTCGATTTCAAAATGCTTTTTCGAAGAACTTAATTTCATAATCCATATATTAGACGAAACAACACTATATGATTATGGAACAGGAACTTACATCAGGAGTAAAAATCCTTAATGGTTTTTTAAAATTAATGATTGCATGCTTAGTTGGTATTCTAATAGCCATTCCGATAGCATTGATATTGGATTTCATGGGCGTAATATAGAAAAGCGAACTACTCTAGAATATTCTAAAGATTACTAAAAAACATGCTTTTGGACAAGTGTGCTTTTTTTATTCAAATCTAAACAAGCTAAGTAGTCCCAGCTCGATGAAATTCAATTTTTATCGTTAAAAGCGTATTCCGTTTTGTTCAAACCACAAAAATATACGGTTTTACCACATTATTGTAAGATTTTACAACATTTATTAAATCAGACCACCAACAATATCTAATTTGAAAATTATAACTTTAAAGTAGGTAATGTCATGAAAGATTTATCATTTAAAACAGGGGTAGATTCTTATCTATCCGTTCTAATTATTGCGATGAACGCCTTTTTGGCTGTCGTTGCAGTAGGAACCTTCATGTCCTTAATTGGACTAATCTAAAATCAATTTTAAACTATTGTTTATCGATTAAAAATTACTTTAGGAAAACCTCTCTTTTGGGAGGTTTTTTATTTCCTCACTTAGCTAAGACCTATTCAAAAATCAACGTAGCTTTGGCTCTTTGACTCTAAATAAAATCTAAGATTTCGCCTTTATAATTTAAAATTTCTTTGGTGTGTACCTTCAACCACTTTGAGAGTATTGTGGCGTAAACTGAGCGAAAATCAATAGAATATTTAAGATCCTTATTCGTATCCAAATCGTACAAATTAGGAGCTTCATTTCCCGAAACTGGAGGTGCGTGCATTAAATATAAGGACAAACAAATCGCAGTCTTTAATTTTAAAAGAAAAGGCGTTTGGTATGCTTGTCAAAATCTTTGTCCGCATAAAATGGAAACGGTACTCTCTTGGGAAATGATAGGTGATGAGCAAATGGAAGCGAAGGTAGCCTGTCCTTTGCATAAGAACAATTTCTCCTTGAAAACCGGAAAGCATTTGAACGGTGACTTGGAGGCAATTGCCACCTATCCCGTAAAAGTTGAAAATGACGTTGTATATGTAGGCTTTTCTGAATAGTTTTGGCCTAAACCGAATAATATGTCCACTTCCAATAAACTTCAACGTGCGTTTCATCTTTTTCACGAGGCCAATCAACAAGACCCAAATACTGAAGTTTTTGATGGAAAAACCTATCCGAAAGAACTGTTGTACGCGCAACGGATGACAATGCAGCTCAATAGTTTTGAACCCAACGCTTCCGAAGCCTTACAATTAACGGCAAGGTGCCAGCACATCTGCCGTTGGGAGATTGCCAGGGATTCCTACAAAATGAACCGAGAGGGCTATCTACGTTGGCGACAGGCACTTAAAAGATTCCATGCAGCAAATGCAGCTGCCATTTTAAGCGAAATAGGCTACACAGAGGAAATCATTTCAAAAGTTAAATTCCTTTTAGAAAAAAAGCAATTAAAGAAGAACGAAGAAACCCAAACCTTGAAAAATGTCATTTGCCTTGTATTTTAAAAACACTACTTTAAACCGTTCGCGGTAAAACATCCCAAGGAAAAAAATATTGATATTCTTAAAAAACATGGCGTAAAATGTCTAAAAAGACCACGGGGCCGCCTTACAATTACCCTTATCGGAGAACTCTATGAATTTAGTATCCAAGGCGATAGGTAGCGCATAAACTACCCTTTTAAATAAAACGGCAATGGCGAACAGCAAACATAAGAAACCACTAGACACTACGACCTTTCAGAGGATTCTTAAGTGGTATCTTTTGGCCTTGGCCGGTATTGCTCTAACCATTATCGTTGCCCAAATTCTAATACAAGCGCACTTAAACTCCCAACTCAACGATTCACGGGTCATTAAGATTGCTGGCCGCCAACGGGCATTCAGCCAAAAGTTGGTAAAGGAAATATTACTGCTTAAAGAAACCAACATCCCTATAGATAGGCAACAAATCATATCGGAAATAGAGAAAACCTTAATGGTTTGGAAAGCATCTCATCATGGGCTGCAATCCGAGGATAGGAAAATGAGACTTCCCGTTGAAAAGAATACCGAAATCCTATCCCTTTTTGAAGAAATAGACCCGCACCACAAGGCAATGGTCGGCGCCATAGAGACAATTTTATCCCAAAAAGGCCAAACAGAAGATTTTGAGAAGCAAAAAACCATTCTCCTAGAAAACGAACGGACTTTTTTGTGGATGATGGACAATATAGTAAATAAGTATGGTGCTCATAGTAATGCTCAATTACAGAACTTGAAAAAAAAGAATATTGGCTTCTTGCTTTTTCACTTTTGATTTTGCTTCTGGAAATGTTCTTTATTTTTAGACCGCTGTCGGTACAGACACGCAAAACGATTTTCAAGTTGATGCGTGCACAAACGGAATTGAACGCCAACGCCGAAAAAATAAAAACGCTTTTAACGGAGCAGGGAAAAGCTTTAAAAGAGTTACAAGAACTCAATTTTGTAATCGGTAATGCAGCCCTATTCGCAAGTGCCAGAAACGATGGAAGCATTGTTTTCATAAGCAAAAAATTTATGCACTTATTGAACCTTAAAGAAGCCCAGTTGAACAAGCCTTTATCGGAACTTTTGATTACGGACGAGGGTCAGCAACAGTACTTAAAAGAAATCTTTAAAAGCAATAGAAAAACAATATTAGAAATGAGGAGATGGCATTGACCACATTAGATGGTAAGCGCATTTGGTTTGACATGTCCATTATACCCATGCACCAAGCAAGCAGACAACAGAGCATCTTAATTCTTTGCTCCGATATTACGCAGCGTAAGCAAAACGCCTTGAAACTTGAGCAATTGACCCAAGATAATTTCGAGGAACGTATGCTTCAAAAGAAACGCCAGGCCAGTCAAATAGTGGAGTGTCAGGAAGAAGAACGAAAACGCATCGCCAAAGACATTCATGACGGTATTGGTCAGATGCTAACGGCATTACGATTTAATATAGAGTCCATCGACCTTGCGAACAAAGAAAAATCAGTGGAGAAAATATCCTACCTTAAAGACCTTACCGCTGACCTTATCAAAGGTGTACGTACCGCTACGTTTAATTTGACACCTCCGGAATTGAGCGATCACGGTATTTTCCCGGCCCTCCAAAAAATGACCGTAGAACTCTCTAAACTCACAGGAAAAACAATTCTTTTCGAAAATAAATCGGACACCAACATCCGCTTGGACTCCCTTGCCGAAACCAATATTTATAGGGTTACCCAAGAGGCCGTTAATAATGCCATAAAATATGCGCAGGCGAACTATATTCTGGTCACTATCAATTTTAAGGAAGCTATTTTAAGCATTGTTATTGATGACGACGGCAAAGGTTTTAATACCAACATCTTAAACGATGTGCCTAAAAACAATAGCGAAGGCGGTATGGGGCTTTTTTTTATGAAAGAACACATCAGTTACATTAACGGACGTCTCTTTATACATTCCGAACCGGGAAAGGGAACACGTGTAACCATTAATTACAAAAGCGAACAAAAAACAATCTTGAATGGAACAGAATGAGTTATATCCCGTTTTTCTAAAAGTGTCGCAATTGCATATTTTAATTGTGGGCGGAGGCAACGTTGCTGAGGAGAAACTGACCTTTTTACTAAAATCCAGTCCTAATGCACAAGTGGAAATGATTTCTCCAATGTATCGCAAGGGCACCATTGAACTGGCCGAAAAGCATCATGTAAAAATGCATAAGGGACGTTATAAAAGGAGGCTTTTGAGAAAAAAACACCTCGTCATTGCAACGACGGAATTTCCAAAAGTAAACGAACAAGTTTATGCAGATTGCAGAAAACGTTCTATTTTAGTGAATGTGGCGGACAACCCACCTTTTTGCGATTTTTATATGGGCGGTATCGTTACCAAAGGCAATGTAAAAGTCGCTATTTCCACCAATGGAAAATCGCCAACAACGGCCAAGCGCTTGCGCCAATTCTTTGAAGATGTGATTCCGGAAAATATCGATGATTTGGTAAAGAACCTCAACGAATACCGCAAAACTATAAAAGGAGATTTTGAAGAAAAAGTAGAGACCCTGAACGAATTCACTAAGGGGTTGGTCCAAAAAAAAGAAAAGGATGAAAATAAGGATTAGAGGAAATTCCATTAGATACCGTTTAACAAAATCAGAAGTGGAGACTTTCTGTGCAACGGGGCGTTATGAAGAATCTACGAACTTTGGCAATTCGGTATTTACCTATGTGCTGGAAGCCAAAGAAGCTACTGCTGTCCTAGATGCGGAGTTTAAAGACAATACAATTACCTTATTTATGTCCAAAGAAATGAGTGTGGGCTGGTATACCTCTAATGAAATAGGCTTTAGGCATACCTTGGTCAGGGCCGATAATTTCGAGCTTTCGCTTTTAGTGGAAAAGGATTTCGTGTGTATGGACGAGACTATTGAAGATCAATGCGATAATTATCCCAATCCAAAAGCGTAAAAAAACCGACTCCTAAAAATCATCTTTTCCCTTTCTACAAGCCCTTCGGCTTTACTCAGGATAAACTCCGAGACTCGCCTCTCCTTAAATTCAGTGCGCATACGGATTATTCCTAACTAAAAAAGCCCCCCGTTTACCGGAGAGCTTTTACTTTGTACAGGCCCTTCGGCTTCGCTCAGGATAAACTCCGAGACATCGCTCTCCTTAAATTCAGTACGCATACGGATTATTCCTAACTAAAAAAGCCCCTCGTTTACCGAAGAGCTCTTACTTTGTACAGGCGGAGAGACTCGAACTCTCACACCTTGCGGCACTAGATCCTAAGTCTAGCGTGTCTACCAATTCCACCACGCCTGCATCACTATTTCCCGAAAATTAATCCGTTTATCGGGCTGCAAATATAATGTAATTTTTGAATTTTGAAACCTACTTTATCAAAAAGTTGTTTTTAGGTATCTAGCCGAATTTTATAAAGAAAGAATGACCCTATTTTGTCCCCATAAGTTCCACGCCATCCCAATTATCCTCTATCTCTTGGGTAATAAGGTGGGCCGATTTATTTAAAAATAATTTAGAGGTTTTATCCAAGACGTTCAATTTAAAAATTTCCTGAAACGCAACCGCCGCCATAGCAAATTCCATGTTAAAATAATAATTCATAGCATCATTGAACGTTGGGGTTGTTTGTAACTTATGGCGGAATAATAAATCCTCATCCCCATCGATACACTCGTACAATTCTATGGCTTTTTGTTTTCCTTTGACCTGAACAGGTCCTAAATACCTAAAGTTAAATTCCTTCAGCTCAGTCAATTTATCTTTGCACTCCTTTGTCAACAAGATTGAGGTGCCATAGTGCTTGGATAGACCCTCTATTCGTGCAGCGGTATTCACGGTATCCGAAATAATAGCAGCATCTAAACGGTTACTATCTCCCGTAATCCCCATAATTAAATGACCATCCTGCATACCCACGCCAATTCTAACGGGCAACCGGTTCTTTAATACCCGCTCCTTATTATATTCATGTAGCACTTTATGCATTTCTACAGACGCCGTTAGGGCACTTTGTGGACCATCTGGAAATAAAGCCATGAACCCATCTCCCAAATATTGCATAATAAACCCTCCATTCTTCCTTACAATAGGCCCCATACGGTTGTTAAAACCGTTTACGAACAAAAAATTATCTCTAGGGGACAGCCTTTCAGAAATCGTTGTGAATTCACGGATATCCGCAAATACAACTGTTACCTCTCTTTCCGCAAGGTCACCTAATAGGACTTCTGTAATTTTAGCCTTACCTAACGATTTTATGAATTCCGAGGGAACAAATTTCTGACTTACCTCATGGATTTGACGTATAGCTTCCTCCCGATCCCGTGCCTCCTTTAAGCCTTTTTGATATAAATGTGCGCTTTCAATGGCGGCGGCTGTTTGTAAGGCAATCGTAGTAAGTAATTTTAATTCTGCAGCTGTAAATTCTTTTTTGTCCTCGTGCCCTAAGATAACCATCCCCAGTGTTCTATGCTTCACTTTCAACGGTGCATACATGACTGCTTTAAGATGCTTTAGGGATGGATTATCCTTAATCCTATTCTCAGGAACTATAGCAGAATTACCCTTTAAAATTAAGGCTTTAAGAACATCATTCTGACTTTTGATATTTTCGCCACTATTTGGGTTGTGTCCAAAAGCGGCAAGTTCCGTAACCTTACCCTCCTCTGGTTCGTAGAGTAAAAATAGACCATGGGTAGAACCGATGATTTGGGAAGATTCCTGTAACGCAATTTCGGCAATAGAGTCCCTGTCAATTTTTTCCGAAATCATCTCACTAAGGCCGTAAATCATATTGATTTCACGGTAAAGGCTCAATACCTCCTTTCCAATTCTTTTCTTCTCAAACTCTTTGGTCAATAAGGCTTTGATAAGATTGGCCATTAAGGAGCCATTGGAAGTAGTAGTCTTAACAGTCCCCAAGTTTAGTTCATCAATACGTAAATCAAAGGTATAGGGATATTCCGCATCTATAGTACCCCATAGTACCCCATGATCATAATCCAAAACAAGCAGCTCCATTTTAAAATAGGCCGTCATTTGCTTAATGAGGGAAATCGAATCCTTATCCCTTTTAAGCACATATTTTAAGGCTCTATTCCATAAAGAAATGCCATTTTCGCCCATGTCCGCTTTACCCTTTAATTATTTCCTCTGCAACCGCCAGCATTTCATCTGGATCAAATGGTTTTGTCATGTATCGATCGGCTCCCATATCCAATCCTTTTTGACGGTCTACCTCTTGGCCCTTGGCCGTTAAAAGAATGATATAAACCTCTGTAAGTTTGAGTTCCTTTTTAACTTTTTGGCAGACCTCCATCCCGTTCATTTTTGGCATCATTACATCCAAGAAGACCAAATTAGGCTGCTCTTTTTTTATAATATCCAAAGCCTGTTCCCCATTTTCGGCGAACAAAAGTTCCACACCCACATCCTCCAAGTCTTCTAAGGTCTGCTCAATAAGCATTCTAATATGAGGTTCATCATCTACAATCAGTAATTTTTTATTCATGCTTTTCTTTTAAATTGAATTGGTGCGGGAAACCATTTATTCATAAACAAAGAACATGACGTTCTCCATCCCCTTTTGTACTTTCAAATCTTTGATAAAGTTCTTATCCCCATTATAAATTGAATTGAGCATAATGATATCAGGCATCGACTCGTTTGCCGTTTGCAACAGATTATCCGATGTAGCTTCCACCACTTTGTAGCCACGTGCACTTAAAACCTCGGTCAAGGTCTTTACCGCTGAGGCATCTTCATCAACGACCAGAACTTTCTTTTTGGAAACCCCCTGTTCCAGTAATTCGTCTACTTCGTGAAATAGTTTCTCCGTATCAATAGGTTTGGTCAAATAGCGATCTACACCAATTCTAAATCCACGTTCCTTATCCTGTACGATAGAAAGTATGATGATAGGAATATCCATGGTAGCGGGGTCATTCTTTAATACTGCCGCTACGTCAAAGCCATTAATCTCCGGCATCATCACATCTAAAATAATTAGGTCCGGTTTCTCTAAACGCACCATATCCAATGCCGCTTTGCCATTTGCCGCCTCACGCACCCGGTATCCGGTGTCCGTCAGCTCCTGCCGTAACAAGGACCGTATAGGGGTATCGTCGTCTACCACCAAAATTGTGGGTTTACCGTCCGGTTTTTTACGGGAACTATGACTTATCTGCTTTTTAAGACTTCTAAGGATACGGTCTAGCTGTATGGGTTCTTGCGTGGCCGCTTCTCCCAGAACGGGTATTGAAAAGAAAAAGGTACTCCCCACATTAAATTCACTTTTCATCCAGATAATTCCACCGTGGTGCTCAATGATTTCCCTACAGATGGGAAGTCCCAAACCAGTACCCTGTGGCTTATCGGTCAACGTATCGCCAGCTTGCCTAAAGCGCTCAAAAATTTTGTGGCGATCTTCATCCGCAATACCCACGCCGGTATCCTGCACTTCAAAAATAAGCTGTCCTTTATCCTGATACGCTTCCAAGCTTACCGTTCCTTTTTCAGTGAATTTTACGGCATTGGATAATAGGTTGATGACCACTTGAATCAACTTATCCTCGTCCGCTTTGATAATGGGCAAGTCCTCCGGAATATTTTTCTTTAGTTTCAATCCTTTTTGTTCGAAGAGGGAAGACGTAGCTGCTATACCCCTATGAATTACATCTTGAAGAAATATGGGGCGCATGTTCCACTCCATTTTGCCGGATTCTATTTTGGCCAAATCCAATACGTCATTAATGAGGTTCGTTAGTCGTTCCCCTTCGGAGACGACCACATCCAAATTCTCACTAACTTGCTTCATGGTTCGCTTGATCTTCTGATCACTAACGTCGACGGCCGGGAATATTTTATCCTCCAACCGTTTACGAATAATTTTGGCAAAGCCCAAGACCGAAGTTAAAGGTGTTCTTAATTCATGGCTTACCGTAGATAGAAAGGCACTTTTGGCTTCATTGGCGTCCTCAGCCTTTGCTTTTGCCTCTTTGGCTTCTTCAAAAAGCTCTGCGTTGTGTAGGGCAATACCAACATTTATTGCAATTGTCTTTAATAAATTTTTGTCCTGTTCATTAAACCTACTCTCTTGTTGGGTGCTCTGAACACTCAATACCCCAATAATTGTATCCTCCACGGGAATAGGCACCCCCAGATAGGAAACCGCCTGTTTGCCTGAATGTTTTACCCCAATTTTATCATACTCTGCGGCTATATCCGCATCTTTATTGATTAATAGCGGTTCCCCAGTCTTAATAATTTGAGAGGTTAAGCCCTCCCCAAAATTCATGGGCTGCATATCATCTCCATCTTCGTATGGGAAACTGATGATATTGGTATCCGGATTCAAAATGGCCAAATAGGTAATGTCTGACTTAAACAATTTTTTCATTTCATCGCCCACCAACTGGATCAAATCATTGAGTTGTAGCTTTTCGGTCAACGCTTGGCTTACTTGGTTGACCGTTGCCAATTCCTGTAAGCGCTGGTTGGCTTCCTTGGTCCGCTCCTCAACTGTATCTTCCAAAACCTTTTGCTGGTTTAGAAGGATTTTGGTACGCGCTTTTACAATAAGGTACACCACTGTTAAAAATGCCAGGCCATACAGAAGGTACGCCCACCAGGTAGCATACCAAGGAGCCTTTATGGAAAAAGAAACCGAAGCCTCCTCCGTAATATCCCCATAGATATTTTGCGCCCTGGTTTTAAAGGTATAGCTACCCGCCGGTAGATTGATATACTCACGTGTTGTTTGCGAAGTCCACTCAGACCATTTATCATCCAAGCCGCTTAACTGCGTACTATACTTTATATCCCTTTGGCCAACAAAAAGTGGTGATGCGTACCCTAAGGTAACTGAGTTTTTAGCAAACGGAATGCTCATCTTTTCTGGAAAGATCGTATTTCCTCCATAAACGATGGAATCCCCAGCAATAGTCATACTTCTTACCGCTACCTTAAATTGTGGGATTACAGGTTTTTCCAAATCACCCTCATATCTAAAAATCCCATCTGGGCCTGAAAACCAAATAACCCTAGAACCGTCTGCTCTAGCTTCCTCAGGGTAAATATTAGATATACGTGCGTTGTTAAGTTCTTTGAATGTATCTGTATTCACTACCTTAAACTCCCCATTATCCTGTTTCTCTGCAATCATAATTCCAGAACCCACATCAAAAAATTGTTTTCCATCGTCCGTTATTTTACCTCCAGAACCCGGTTTTTTCCAATCTATATAATCATCAAAAAAGAATTTCTTTTTCTCAAAACGTTGATTATCCTCATTAAAATAATACGTTTCTTCAACTGTGTCTGCAAATACGTTCATTTCGTCCTCATTGCCCCCAACGTAAATGATAGATTTTGGCACTCCATCCTTTTCGTCATATATAACAAATTCAGATGCGTCTATATCAAGTTTACCTTCGATAAACTTAGGTATCACTTTTATTGCCTGAGCCTCCGTTCTTGTACTCAACCATAGTGATCCATCAGTATTTTCATAATAGCCAGTTAGAGGGGGTAATTTATAAGTAACCGATTCTTCCTCAAATTCCTCTGTTTTTTCATTAAAGTAAAAACTCATGAGGCCTTGAGGATGCGAAACATATATTCTGCTACTATCCACTTTAGATTGTACCGAGTTACCAGCCCTAAAATCATAATTGATATTTTTCCTTACGTAGCTAAAGGATTTGTCCTTTAATTCAATATAACCCATACCGCTGGTACCTGTAAACAAACGATCACGGAATTTTACGAAATTAGCTCCTTGACCAAATGTGGCAGGAATTTCAATAATCTCATTTTTACTTTCATCTAAATAGGACACACCATTGTTTGTGCTAATATACAAGGTACCCTTATGGCGGTATATCGACTTAGCATCAGTGGTCAGACCCATATTTGAATCCAATAAGGTAAGACTTGAATTTAAGTTGGTACTGGATATCCCTTTAAAAAGTGCCATCCATAAGACCCCTCTTGAATCTACGTGGACAAAGTTTACAGCGCCATCCGGCAAACCGGTAGCTGGGGTATATTTTTGCAGGAAGGAACCGTCGTGACCTATAAGATATGCCCCGGCATCATTAGTATTAAATACGTAACGGCCGTCTTCTAAGGCGAATCCAGGGAGATAAAGATTTCCTTTGACAAATTCATCGATTTCTGTTTTGAACGGCGTGAAATCTCTACCATCATAAATATAGAATCCTTCATTTCTTGTGCCAATCAACACCTTATCATCATAGGGCAGTATAGCGTAAATTCGTTCACTCGCAAATTTCTCTCCATTGGGCACAAGCTCAAACGTATCATCATCCGTAAGTTTAGTCAGACCCACGTCCCAAATTCTCAAATAATACTCATCGTTGACAATACCGCCTACATGCAACCCATTCTCCGATGTTATCACTTTCATAGCTTCCCCGTCCCAGCAATACAGTTTAAACTCCGTTCTAAAAATCACCCTACCTTTGTAATAGTCAATTTCCCAAACATCAGCAAAAACAGCATGTTCTTCAGGTATTTTATCATTTAAAGATTCATAACTCATTTCTCCATTATCCAATGTTGTGATGTATCCCAATTGCCCTGAGCCTCCAACATAAATAATACCCTTATCGTCCTTTACCAAACTACGGGTGCCAATACCAGGAGTTTCTATCAAGTTCCAGTTTACTCCATCAAACTGTAAAACACCGTCAAGATTAGCAAAATACATGATACCGTCATCAGCTTCTAACGCCCACCAGTTTACTGGGTCAGCCTCATAATCTTGGTAGCTATAGGAAGTAATTAAAGGCCGTCCTACCTGTTCTTGGGCTAGTAGTGAAGCAAAAAATGAAAAAATAAAGATAAAGCTGAAGCAAAGGCTTTTGCCTAGCGCAAAACGGTAATGGTTTTCTTGCATGTTGGTTTGGTATAAATAGTACAGGCGGAGGGGGAGTTAACCTGTATATTCTAAATATACAAAATAAACAATTACATCCTCTAATTGTTTATAATAAAACAAGAAGGGATTGGGCTTCCACTAAATTTTCTTCTTTGTGCGTTGAACATTATTAGTTAAAATACTTCTTTTTCGTACATTTAAAACTTTCCAAAATATGCTATGACACAGATTACAGATTACATTGCCCAAAACAAACAACGATTTTTAAACGAACTCATCGAACTCCTTAAAATACCTTCTATAAGTGCGGATAATGCCTATTCCAAAGATGTACTTCGTACGGCAGCA
Source organism: Maribacter sp. 4U21 (assembly GCF_002742365.1). NCBI lineage: Bacteria > Pseudomonadati > Bacteroidota > Flavobacteriia > Flavobacteriales > Flavobacteriaceae > Maribacter > Maribacter sp. 4U21. The sequence continues at coordinate 69,362 of NZ_MDGN01000054.1, read as the reverse complement.
TCCGTAAAAGATGCGCTAGAAAAGGCGGGTTGCGATGTAGTGGAAATTCATGAAACAGAAGGCTATCCTATCGTTTATGGAGAGAAAATAATAAACGAAACCTTGCCTACGGTCTTGGTATACGGACATTATGATGTACAACCGCCAGACCCATTAGACTTATGGAACTCACCACCGTTTGAACCTGTCATCCAAAAAACCGACCTACATCCAGAAGGGGCCATATTCGCTAGAGGTGCTTGTGATGACAAGGGGCAGATGTACATGCACGTAAAAGCCTTGGAACTTATGGTACAAACAGGTCGGCTACCCTGTAACGTAAAATTCATGATAGAGGGCGAGGAAGAAGTGGGAAGTAACAATCTGGCCATTTACGTTGCCGAGAACAGGGAAAAACTGTCCAACGATATTATTCTTATTTCGGATACGGGCATGATCGCTAACGATATTCCTTCTATCACTACCGGACTAAGAGGTTTAAGTTATGTTGAAGTAGAAGTTACGGGTCCCAATAGAGACCTTCACTCCGGCCTTTATGGTGGTGCAGTGGCCAACCCCATCAATATTTTAACCAAAATGATTGCCGGTCTGCATGATGAGAATAATCGTATTACCATTCCAGGTTTTTACGACAACGTAGAAGAACTTTCCAAAGGGGAACGAGCGGAGATGGCCAAAGCCCCTTTTAGTTTGGAAGCCTATAAGAAAGCATTGGATATTGATGCTGTTTATGGGGAAAAGGGGTATACGACCAATGAGCGGAATGCCATACGCCCCACACTAGATGTCAATGGTATATGGGGAGGTTATACTGGCGAAGGTGCCAAAACCGTAATTGCCAGTAAGGCTTTTGCGAAAATTAGCATGCGTTTGGTCCCCAATCAGGATTGGAAAGAAATAACGACACTGTTCAAAAACCATTTTGAAAGCATAGCTCCTAAAGGAGTAAAAGTCAAGGTTACCCCGCATCACGGCGGTCAAGGCTACGTTACGCCCATTGATACCGTTGGGTACCAAGCCGCATCAAAAGCCTACGAGACTACCTTTGGCAAAAAACCTATTCCGCAACGTAGTGGTGGCAGCATACCTATAGTTTCACTTTTTGAAAAAGAATTAAATAGCAAAACCATTCTCATGGGGTTTGGCCTGGATAGCGATGCCATTCATTCCCCTAATGAGCATTTTGGGGTGTGGAATTATTTAAAAGGTATAGAGACCATTCCGTATTTCTATCAATACTTTACGGAGATGAATTCTTAAATAAAAGCAAGATGGCTGCGCTTTTAGAACATGAATAAGAACAAGCTGTATTCTAGTTTCTAAAATTATATTTTCTTCACGTATTTGGTAATAAGAACGGTCTGTGTGGGTCCCACTTTGCCTTCAATGTATTCAGCGTTCTCACGATCAAGTGAAATTCTGCGAACGGCCGTACCCTGTTTGGCCACTTGACTGGACCCTCTTATTTTGAGGTCTTTGATAAGTACTACACTATCTCCATTCTCTAGAATAACGCCGTTCACATCTCTGTGAATAATTTTTTCATTTTCAGAAAGTCCTTCCCCCGTAGCTTTGGCCCATTCCAAAACAGTATCCTCCAAATACATCATGTCCAACAAATCGTTTGGCCAGCCCTCCGTTTTCTTTAATCTTTGAAGCATGCGCCACGCCACCACATTAACCGTATCGTACTCGCTCCAAATACTGTCATTTAAACAACGCCAATGGTTAGGGTCCATTTCAGCTGCTTTTTCAATTTGCGATCGGCAGGTATTACAAGCCAGTAGACTTACGTCCAGTCCGCTAATAGAAACTGGTGGCACCTCGTAAATATCTAAATCTGTAGTTGCGGCACAAAGCTCACAAGCAGTACCGCTGCGCTCCTGTAAATCGGTCAATACACTCATTAAATTGAATTTAAGGAACAAACTTAATCTTTTTACATCAAGCAAGATATATGTTTGGGGCGTTACCCTAAAAAAGGGTCGGGCTATACATTACAAGTCCATTTTACCCTTACGGGAAAATCCGGGCTTTCCATTTCTATCCCTAACGCAAAATCAAAAATTAAACTCTACACTTGTAGAATTAAAATTTTTATTCTATGTTTGTAGAGTTAATTCTAAGAACGTAGAAATGCAGCTATCAAAAACCGAGGAAGAACTAATGAATATCGTATGGAAGCAAAAAAAAGCCTTTATGAAAGATTTACTGGACTCCTACGAAGAACCCAAACCAGCGACCACCACCATAGCCACCCTTTTAAAAAGGATGACGGACAAAGGTTATATCGCATACAAAAGCTATGGTAGAAGCAGGGAATATTACCCTTTAGTAAAGAAGAAAGACTATTTCTCTAAACACGTAAACGGACTCATTAAAAATTTTTTCAACGATAGTCCAGGTCAGTTTGCCTCATTTTTTACTCAGGAAACAGACCTCAGCAAAAAAGAACTGGAAGCATTAAAAAAACTAATAGACGACGAAATCAAAAAGAAATAATAATGTTGATATATCTATTAAAATCCGGGGCCTGCATGGCCGTATTTCTGCTTTTTTACAAACTATTCTTAGAGCAAGAGAACATGCATGTTTTTAAGAGATTCTTCTTATTAACGGCAATTGTAGCCTCCTTTTTAATACCAGGCATCGTATTTACCTCCTATGTGGAAACCGTTTCGGAAAACATCGAAAACATTGCTAACGTGCCTTATGTAGCCGTGGTTTCCAATGAACCCAAAGATTTAGATATGATCAACTGGAGTTTGATAATGACCACTATATATTTAATAGGAATCATTTTTTTTAGTTTCCGGTTCTTTAGAAACCTCTTTCAAATTTTAAGACGGATCAAAATAAACCCAAATTTTAAGGCAGCCTCTAGTGTTAGGGTTCTTCTAAAAGAAGTACTACCACCGCACACGTTCCTTAGTTACATTTTTTTGAATAAGAAAAAGTATGAAGAGAATGCTATCCCCAAAGAAGTATTGCTACATGAAGAAACACATGCCAAGCAACGCCATAGCCTAGATGTTCTTTTCGTAGAATTTCTACAAGTAATACTATGGTTTAATCCCCTAGTCTATCTCTATAAAAAAGCGATAAAACTAAATCATGAATTTTTGGCAGATAATGCCGTACTACAACAAGAAATTCACACTAAAAATTACCAGAATACATTACTGTCCTATTTATCAAAGGAAAGTCTGGAAAAATATCAGTCAACCGGCATTGCGAATGCCATTAATTATTCATCAATCAAAAAACGATTTACCGTCATGAAAAAAAGAACATCAAAAAAAGCAATCGTATTAAGAAGTTTTCTGCTGATTCCATTAACAGGACTGCTGTTATTTGGATTTAGTGAAAGTAAAGTAATTGAAATTCAAAAAGACAATGTTGAAGTCAGTGAAATAGCATTTCTCATTGAAAACATTGCCATTCGGATAGATGAAGAAGGAAATTTATATATTGACGATAATGAAAAAATAACTCTTGAAAGCTTAGAAGCACATCTATTAAGCCTAAATAAAAACCTCTCTAAGATAGAAAGAGAACAACAGGTCAGCGCAATTGTAAAAGTAACGTCGAATACGCCCAAAGCCATTATTAAAGAGGTAGACCGTATCGTAACGGATTATGGTGTCGCTCAAATAGACGTTGTTCGTCAAGAACCCCTGTACATAGGTATACTAAAAGAGGATAAACCCGAACAATCTCAGATTGAAAAGTACAACACTTTAGCCAAAAAATACAATGCTGTTCCCATAGAAAAACGAGTCATTCCGTTGAAGGATTTAAAAATCTTGGAGCGTATTTATAAAGGAATGACAAAAATCCAAAAAAAGGAAGCGCAGCCCTTCCCTGAGTGTCTTCCAAAAAATTCTCAAGACGGTGCATCCAGGGACCAAATGGCAGCATACAACGCCTTAGCCAAAAAGTATAATGAAATGGATAGCGACCGTATGCGTATTCTAAAAAGTGATGTAGAACGTTTGGAATTCATCTATAGTTTAATGTCGGACAAGCAAAAAGCCGACGCTGAACCCTTTCCAGACTTTCCGGAACCACCACCGGCACCAAAAGCTCCAAAAGTTCCCAATGAAAGAGAGCAAGCTGCGGTTCAAATAAAAGAAATAATTGAAAAACAAGATCCGTATGATGTTGTTGGATCAGCCAGAATCACGGACCCCACTTCAACACCTAGATCACCAAAAGTTTACATTGGCAAAATTGAGAAAGATGCTCCTCCACAAACTTCTGTATTAAAAGCAGAGGTTAAATCAATACAGACACCACCTCCTTCAACTCCACCATCTCCATTGGACCATATTATCGATATGGCCAAAAAGGGTGCGATTTTTATGTATAAGGGGAAAGAGATTTCATCTGATAAGGCGATAGCGCTTATAAAAGAAAATAGCGATTTAAGCATAAGCACAAAACGAACGAACAATGAAACTCCAATCGTAAAAATTTCCAAGTATTTATAAAGCGGATATAACCAGCGTTTTAAAAAAGCCTTCAATTTGAAGGCTTTTTGTATAACAATTCTAAGCAAACCACGTTCTAACAGGTAAGACGATCATCAACACTGAAGAGATTTCAGCATCAATCAAAAAACAAAACGTATGTTACAAGATTTTTTTATTCTCTGCTGCGGGGCAGATTCCGAAATTTTAAAAACCTGTTCCAAAGGAGAACAGAACAAATATGCAGGCATCGGCGCCACGGTATTTTTTACCGCTGTGATGGCATTTATTGCAAGTAGCTATGCCTTATATACTGTTTTTGACAGCGTTTATGCAGCGATATTCTTTGGCTTTATATGGGGTCTTCTTATTTTTAATCTAGACCGCTTCATAGTTTCTACCATCAAAAAAAGAGCTAATTTTTCACAAGAGTTATTACAAGCTACACCGAGAATTATACTAGCGCTTATCATTGCAGTGGTCATTTCCAAACCCTTGGAAATGAAAATTTTTGAGAAAGAAATCAACCAGGTACTACTAGAACAGAAGAACGAACTTACCCTTGCCAACAAGGAACAACTAGCGCTGCAGTACGCACCATCCGTTGCTAAGTTAAATCAAGATATTGACTCTTTGAAAGCGGAAATAGCCCTAAAAGAGGCAGAGACCAATGCACTTTATGACACTTATATTTCCGAAGCGGAAGGTACTGCCGGCACCAAACTTTTAGGTAAAGGTCCTGTATATGCTGAAAAGCGAGAAAAACATGACGCCGCTCTTGCGGAGCTTCAATCACTAAAATCTACTAACGCTGAAAAAATTTCGGGTATAGAAGCGGACATTACAGCCTTAAATAAGGAATATGCCGATGTGGTGAAAAATTCCCAGCCTATCATTGATGGTTTTGATGGTTTAATGGCACGCATCACCGCTTTGGGAGAATTACCATGGTTTCCATCCTTCTTTATTTTTCTATTGTTCCTAGCTATCGAAACCTCTCCCATTATCGCAAAACTTTTAGCGCCAAAAGGTGAGTATGACATAAAGCTGGAAGAAGAAGAAAGCATTCTAGCTTCATGGGTGGCCCAAAAAGTGGCCCAACGTAAACTAATTGTATCTACGGATAGTGATATCAACCAAAAAATCTATGAAGACCTAAAAGGTGAAGAAGAACTTTATGGGTACAAGAAGAAAAAAGCCGAAGAATTACTTCGTTTACAAGCCGATACATTCCATAAGGTACAGGTTAAAAATCTTTAATTGTCAATGTGATTTTTTAATCAAGACTACCCAGTCTTGATTTTTAATATGCTCTTGTTTTAATGGTGGCGCGCCCATTTCGGTTGTACCACCGCCTTTTACAGATAATACACTTCCATTTTGAAGTTCGCCCCCTACCAAAGGGTTAAACCATTGAATGGTAAAAACACCTTCAATAGCATTTAAATCAATGGTGTAGTTCTTGGCGTCTGGCAAGTAAAGGGCATAGATCTCTCCAGGTTTTTCCAAACAATAGCCTTATACTGCACTAATGCGCTCTGGGTTCGCTTCCATTTCCCAATAAGGCAAATGATTTTGAAAAAATTGAAGCGCATGATCCGTTAATTCCCAAAGTCTATCCGTTGTTCTCCAGTCCTCTGTATTTAAATCATTATACCTATTATTTGCACCATAATACCACTCAACACCTGCCGCACCGGAAAGTAAGGTACCCCATAGGACATAGCGCCTAATGGAATCGTGGTTATAATCAACGGAATCCGGGACAACCCCGGTATGCCACATCCCTATTTCATCCATTGCAATGAGCCAAGGATGCCCGGTAGCTTTAGATTTTTTCTTCCATTCCGTTACTACTTTAGCAGCGTTTTCCCTTTTATCGACCTGCAGGGAGAGTCCGTCTAAGTTCTTATAACCGACTATGGAATCCAATACATTACCTCTTGCAGGTTCGTGAGAATGTGTATGCAATAGTATAGGGTAATCGTATGGGTCTATCTGAGTAAGGTAATCGGTCATCGCTTTACGCTGACTATCATTCTGCGCGATAGGCGTGAATTCTGCAAAACCATTCTCCTCGCCCAAATTCCATTGGAGACCCAAATGGTGTCCAAACCGAGCTACCATTTCCTGAAAGTATAATTGCCTTAAGGAACCAGTATCTCCATTATCCAACATCGTTTCATTTTCCGTTTCCTGTAAAACCGCATGCAAAAAAATACCCTTGGACTGCATGTGTTGAAAAACGATTTCCCATTGCGCCAGTTTACTAACATCAAAGCGGGTGAAATCGTCCGGTTCCGCATAGGGCCAAACATCCTTACCATCGCCCTTAATGTTCATCGTTAAAAAGTAGGCGACGTTCATTCCTTTAGAGGCCAGATAATTCATAGCCCCCACAAGACCTTTACCTTTGTCATTTTGCCAAGTGGGGTCGCCACTATTCCAATCTTTTAAATGTGGTTCGTATTGATGTAAAAGTTGGCTGGTCTTGGATTCGCCATCCCTTTCAGCAGCCTGCATCCTATACGTACCGTCAAAATCCCCATAGGCCAGTAAATTTTCTGGACTATCGGCACCACCCTTTATCCAATAGGTGTCGGAATGCTGAAATTTGAAGTAGCCGTTAGCATTCACCAATCTCCCTTGAGCCCTAAAATCCGGGGCTTTTTTATTAGATGGAACGACCATGAATTTGCCACTTGCATCTGCAATGGGCAATTTTTCAGTGTTGGCCGTTATTTGCTGTAACGCTATCTCTTCTCCTTTGTATAGTGTAGCCTCATAGCTCCATTCCCCTATTTTGTCCGGCGTAAAACGGACTTGCCAAACAGAACCGGAGTTGGCACTAGTTTCGGCCGCGCTTCCATCAGCCGCATAAAACCCCCTAATTGCATATTGAGATTGCTCATGCGTAAAATTGACCATTGATTTATAATTTAGAAAAGGATTGATTTCGGCTGTCTCGGAAGTTTCCTCTCCATTAAAGGATAAGGTTATGGTATGCCACTTTTGGTATTTAGACAACACCTTATCTTTATCTTCAGTCATACACCCTAGATGAAATAGAATGACAAAAAATAGCATGAATTTCTTCTTAAATTATTTTTTAAACTTTCTTTTTTACAGAAATATTTCTGAACTTTTTTCGTGAACTTCTTAAACAAATACTACCCTATCCAATAAGTCAACTCAACTTATAGTTCGTTTAATTTCCCCACATTCTTTTCCAAAGCTCCTTCAACAGTCTTTTTGCATCCCGTTGAAATTTTGGAGTTTCCTTCACTATGATATCGTCCTCCTTTTTAATTAATTCATACGAGAAAGCGAATTTTTCTTCGTTTTCAGAGAGACTTACCAAACCAAACCTAAGGTCGTTGAAGACAAGTTGTCCATCTTTTTCCGAAAGCGTATACCAGCCCTCGGTTATCGCAATCAGTCTCTTGATTTTTTCATGCGACTTTAAGGTTTTCAATAGGTTTCTATTTTTGGGATAAGCCTTGAACTGAACCGTATCTGAATCAAAAAACGAATAATTCCCAATTAAATAAGCGTCTTTGGTGTCTATATTAGCGGTCCAAAGAACGGTATTGAAAGGAGTGGGCCTTATATCCATCTGGGTATACACTATATTCTGATTTTTAAGGCTATGCTCAAATTTCTTAAATGCGATACTTTTTAAAACCAAAGTAAGAAGTAAATATGCTGAACTTAGTATAAGTCCGGCTACATTGTATTTTTTGCGCAATGGTGCTTCTCTTCTTTGACGCGCTGCCAAGATTAAGCATACCAAAAAAGGAAGGGTATACAAGGGATCTATTACAAATATGCTCTGAAAGGCTAATCTGGTTTTAAAAGGCCAAAAAAGTTGTGTACCCCAAGTGGTAAAGGCATCTAAAATAGGATGGGTGAATAGACCCCAAAACATTAGCCATGACCAATTCTTCCATGTAGCATTACCATTTCTATTTAAGCGCCATACGAGCCAACCAAAAATGGGGGCCAATAGAATAGAAAACAGGATAGAATGGCTAAAGCCTCTATGCCATTCGGTCGCGGTAACTGTATCTGTAAAATAACGTGCTAGTACGTCTAAGTCTGGTATTGTGCCTGCAATTGCACCATAAACCACAGCCTTATTACCCACTTTTTTACCAAGTACTGCCTCCCCTACAGCTGCTCCTAATACTATTTGTGTGAGTGAATCCATAAGTTCCCTAACCCCAAAGGGCAATTTTACTATTATTTTTTGTGTGAAGTCTAACCTCCACCAACTATCAACCGCCAACCATCAACCAGCAACCATAACTCAATCCAAAATCTCCATTTTCTTTAACAAAAACGAAGCGTTCATATTCTGACAAATACCCGCTTTGAACTTATAATCAAAATGCAGTTCGTTCGCTATGATTTCAGCATCAAAATAATAGTTTTTTACCTGTGGTAGTTCCTCGGCAACATCACAAAGACTTAAATCGTGGGTAGCTATAATACCTGTGGAATTTGAAGCAACTAAACGTTCCAAAAATTTTCTAGAACCCTTGGCCTTGTCCGTGCTGTTCGTTCCTTTTAAGATTTCATCCAGAACAATAAAGTAGTGGTCTTTCTGAATTTCGTCCACAATAAATTTTAATCGCTTTAATTCTGAAAAGAAGTACGACTCATCATCCGTTAGAGAATCGGTGGTACGCATACTGGTAATCAATTTTATAGGCTTATAGGTAACAGACTTGGCACAGACCGGAAGTCCGATGTTGGCCATAAGCAACTGTAAGGAAACCGTACGTAGAAAAGTACTCTTGCCGGCCATATTTGCTCCTGTAATAATGAAAAATTCTTCTTCTTTGACTTCAAAATCGTTAAGAATACTTTTTTCAGGTGCTAAAAGTGGATGACCCGCCTGTACCGACTTTACCGTAGGGCCTTCCTTGACGATTGTTGGAAACGTATAATCTGGATGGTTAAATGCAAAATTACCTAGCGTACAGTAGGCATCATAAAAGGCAATAGTATTGAACCAATTCTCAACATCACTTCCGTAGATGCTAATCCACTTTTCCATCTTAAAACAGGTTGCTAAGCCCATAAGAAACAGCCCATTTCCAAAAATGAGGTAGATGATATTGTTGTTCCTATCCAAGCTGTTCAATAGGTTTGAAAATTCTTTTAAGGTTTCTGAAGTTTTACGACCATCGCTTAAGATTTGACTCTTTTTATCCTTCAAAAAATCCGATGTGAACTCTTGCTCCTCTATTAACCGTAATAGTTTTGAATACTGATGAAACGTAGCTAACAATTTACCGGAATTTGCGCCAAGTCTGGCTATTTGCCTGGTGTAAATCCCCGTAAGTAACAATCCGAAAACCACCCAATAGATTAAGATGGACTCCGCAATGAAATCCATGAAATAAAGCGTAAACAGGAAAACTGAAATTCCAGAAAATATCCAAGGTAAAACCTTCATGAACTTTGGCACAAAGGGCTTATAATTGTTAAGCCAGTTTATAATAGTTGGTGTAGGCGTATCCGTTTTAACCATACTGGCCGTTGCAGAAAATTCTTGTCGCCATTGCGGATTTTTAGCCAATTCTGCAATACCTTTTTGCTTTTGCTTTATGGCATCGATGCTGTTTTCTTTTAAAAGGTACGCAAGCATGTCTGCACCTTCCCTTAGTGCGGTTCTATTGCTATATTGATAAAACGAACCCTTCCCAAAAAGGTCGATATCTTGACTGTAATAGTGGGTACTATCCTTAAATTCATCACCGCTGGGCAGATGGTGAAAATCTCTTTTCAGTACCTGAATTTCCGTTTCATTGATGGCTATCAATGTCTTTAACCTATCTCGCTTCTGCTGCAAATTTGTATGTCTTGACACGAGATACAGGAATAAAATAACGGTCGCTAAAAGTACGGCAACAACAAATTTGATAGTATCCCTTAGAAGGTATATCGCAATAACGGCAAGAACAAAGACCCCTAAACGCAACATGCTGGACGCCCATAGCTGCTTTTGCTTTTGGGAAAGTTCTGTAGTGTATTTTTGTGTCTGGTTTTGGTAAAAGGCAAATAAATCTTGCATTCTTCTATTGAACATTTTTAGCGCGAAGACAAACCCAGCGTTGATTGACGCATAAAGATATGGATAAGCCTGCTATTACAATGCCTCTAAAGTAGCCCTTAATTTCTTTGTAAATTTCGCCACTACTAGCTCATACGAATGATCTATAAGTTCCTTGGTTAATTGAGGGTCTATATTATCCAGAAAAACAGTATTCCAGTGCTTTTTACTCATATGCCAGCCTGCAATGACGCCATCATAGGTCTCCCTTAGTTCAATGGCCCTTTCGGGGTCGCATTTGAGGTTTACCTGTGCAGGAACTCTTTCCAGACCGCAAAGTGCGAACATTTTTCCCATAACTTTAAAAACAAGGGTTTGCTCATCAAAAGGAAACCCTTCGGTTACGCCTTTCTTTGCGATGCAGTACTCCCTGAATTCTTCGATATTCATGAGGGACTAAATACCTTGAGAATCATAAACGATTACTTTAGTCCATAATTTACTGGACTCCTCTATAAAAAGTTTGTGCGGTGCTTCATCTTGGTAGTTCTGCTGTGCCTCGGCCGACTCAAAAGAAACAATCAAGGAATAAGTAAAAGACCCATCAACTACATCTCTACTTGCTCTTGGCGGTTTACCGATGAATTTTGTCTTAGCATAGGCGGAGTTATCCAAGAATTTCTGAAGTGACGTTTCAAAAGCTTCACAATCCTCCTTACTATCAGGATTTTCGAGCCAAAAATATACCGTATGGGCAAAATTGGAATCAAACTCGTTCATAGTTTCTTTGTTTTGGGCAAGGGCCGTTAGTGATACGGTTAAAAATAATAAAGTCGTAATTGTTTTCATAATAAATAAGTCTAGTCCTAATTTAAGCAGAGTTCAAATGTGAGCGTTATTTGTCCAACAACTCCTTTTGTTTTTCGGTAATCTCGAGAGCGGTATAATCTAGCTTCCAACCAATGGTTTCTACAATTTTTTCAATAAGAAGCACGGTCTGCAAAGCTTCCTTTCTAGCCGTATCCATTAAACCACTTTCCGGTATTTTCTCTAGGATATGATTTTTTGCCTCTTGGTTCAGCGTAGTCAGATCATCAGGGGTAAATGTGTTGAAAAGTCCGTTTTTTACATCGTAAAATTCCATTTCTGGGGATATGGAAAGTACCTCTGGCTCAGGAAAATTGGTTAGGATGATTTTCTTCTTTCCGTCATCGGCATGCATCAGGATTTTCTTCAGATCATACCCTATCTGCGCTTTTGCTTTAATAACTATGAGGGCTTTTTTCTTGCTGCTCACCAAGCTTAGAAAGCGTTCTTTGGTATTCTCATACTTATAAATCTCGGCAAAGTCTCCCTCCACGGATATTAACTTACATACACTTCTTATTTTTTCTAACAATACGGTAGATTGATGCGATGTAATCTCCTTGCTTTGTTTTTTTCTAAAGAAAGAAAATAGCCAGTACATGCTAATGGCTCCTAATATTAATCCCAGAAAAACTTCTAACACATTATCCATTTTTATTCCCTGTTTCACCTAAGTGTGTAAACTTGAACCCGCGATCATATTTAAGTCCGTACCCAAAGATTCTATCCATGGCGGCATGCGAAAATACAATAACGCCTATTAATTGAACGGTTGCGAAAGAAAAATACATGCCGAAAAAGTATAGGACAATAGCAATTCCACGATGATGAAAGAGATTGTAAAGCCTAACCCCCATCTTATTATTGACCAAATATCCTAACATCCCCACATCTGGCAATAACAATAATACCGGAAACAACCACCATTGATATCCCAACAAACCGAACATGAATACCCCTAAAAGAAACAGGGCCAATTCTTCTAATTTTAGCAGGGTTCTCATCGCTATTTTATTTTATAAAGCACCGGTCTACTTGGGCTAGCATCATTTTCAAAAGGAGCAACCTGTAGGTTTAGAAAATAAGCTCCATCGGCAATTGTGTTAGGTACATATATGAATTCCGTTATAGTAGCTTTATGTCTTACATCACCATTAAAATCCCAAAAGGCCTTATGCGCCAATAAGGCACCATTATCTTTTTCCTTGTCTATGGAAGGCAAATCGATCAATAGGTGAGTGATTCCTTTTTCCCTTAAATACATAGCAGCTTCTTCCAACAGATAAGGCGGATTGGTATTTGAATATTGTCGCGTTATTTTAGTTGCCGTATTGGGTAAGGTCCTAATGACCAAAGCCGCTGCATCTGCATTCTTGATAGCATTTTGCAACTGTTTTTTAGAAATCACGAAGTCGTTCCCTACTTTTCCCGGGGCAAGAGTTATTAATTCCGCTAAGAAAAAATAGCTGTTTAGCGCCTTGTTTACGGATTTAAAATCCTTGGTAATGTGCCCCACACATTCGGTATGCGTTCCATGTGCATGGGGATTGAAACTAATATCATTAAAATTTGTCGAAGCTCCCGCGGCAACACTTCCTATAAAATCGCCCTCTTTGTGTGGTTCTATTTTAGGGTGATTTACGTACCATGCATTTACATTGGTCTGGTCCCCTTTTAAGGGCATTGAAATATCCAATGGCTTGGACAAATTTATTTTATAGTCCTTCTTTTTGTATATTATTTTAGCTTTCAATGTATTAGGTCTCGGCGATTGCAGTGGATACGTTTCTTTTAAGTCAGGTTAAGGTTCTCTATTTCCCTTTACCGCGAAATTTTAGTGCTTACAAGTTAATCATAAACAGGTCCGCCGCAATCCCGTCGGCCAAGAATTTACCTTTTTTTGTTGCTAAAAGCACATCTCCGTCTAGGTATAACATATGCTCTTCTATGTATTTGTCTGCTTGTAACATTAAATAATCTTTGTAATTATTGCCATACTCAGCAGCTATTCTAGATAGCGAAACACCCCAAATGGTACGTAAACCGGTCATTACGTACTCGTTGTACTTATCGGTAGTAGAAAGTACCTCAACCTCTATGGGGAGTTCTCCTTGTTCAATGGCCTTTAGGTATTTTGGGTTATTGTTGATATTCCATCCGCGGCTAGTTCCATCAAAAGAATGCGCGGAGGGCCCTATTCCGAGATATTTTTTCTGCTGCCAGTAGGCCGAATTGTTCTTGGAAAAATATCCAGGTTTACCAAAATTGGAAATCTCATAACAGGAATACCCCGCATTACTTAAGGTTTCGTTTAATATATTGAAATGTTCCTGTGCAATCTCATCCTCCACAGGCTTTACCAAGCCTTTTTTAACAAAGCTGGCCAAGGCGGTATTAGGCTCAACGGTCAGGGCATAGCTAGATATATGCGGAATTTTGAACGTTAGGGCCTTTGCGATGTTCTCTTTCCACCGTTCATTGGTCATGTTGGGCATTCCGTAAATGAGGTCAATAGAAATATTATCAAAATAACGGCTCGCTAGTGCAATGCAGTCTTCAGCTTCTTTGGCATTATGTGCCCGGTTCATCAGCTTTAAATCTTCCTCAAAAAAAGATTGAATGCCGATACTTAAGCGATTAATAGAACTTTTTGAAAGGGATACTAATTTCTCTTCCGACAAATCATCCGGATTGGCTTCTAAAGTAATTTCCGGAGATACTGCCACCGAATAATTATCATAAACCGCTTTTATAAGACGATTTATTTCTTCCGTTTCCAGAACGGACGGTGTTCCTCCTCCAAAATAAATCGTTGCTACAAGCTCATCTTTAAATTCTTTCTTCCTAAGCTCCAGCTCTTTGCACAAAGCATGTACCATAACTTCTTTCTTGATCATACGTGTAGAAAAATGAAAATCGCAGTAATGACAAGCTTGTTTGCAAAAAGGGATGTGGATGTAGATTCCCGACATTTAGTAAACAGTTAGCTGTTGGCAGTTGGCAGTTTTTTATGGTTCATTTTACTCCAAATTTGCCAGGGTTATTTATCATATAATAAATTAACCTTCCAACCTCGTCACTCACTTTTATGAGCTCTTCAAAAGTAGGTTGATCGATATAATTACATGCAAGAGAAAATTCTAGCCAACCTTGTGTTTCAGAATTTTCAGAATCACTATCCGTAAGCTTACTTACAAAATGCTTAGGATAGCTCCTTTTTCTATAAGCTTCCGAAATATTAATAGAAACACTCCTGGATGATCTTCTTACCTGGTCTGTTAAAGAATACCTTTCTTCTTTTGGAAAAGATTTAGTCAATTCGAAAATTCGCATGGCAAGATCAAATGATTTTCGATATGCCAATAAATCTTGAAACTTCATAAATACTCGTATTTTTATAAGTTATTTTTTCTGCCAACTCAATACTGCCAACTGAACACTATTTACTTTTTAACCCGTTGACTATTCTGCTTCACAAAGGCACTCCAACCCGTATACGATTTACCGACCTCTACCCTACCTTCATTATAAAAATGACAAACTGCTGCCGCAAGACCATCGGTACTGTCCAAATTTTTTGGTAAGGTCTTAAGGCCCAAAACGTTTTGCAACATTCTGGCCACCTGTTCCTTACTAGCATTACCATTACCTGTAATAGCCATTTTTATTTTTTTAGGCAAATATTCCGTGATAGGAATCTGTCTGGAGAGTCCAGCTGCCATGGCCACGCCTTGCGCTCTACCCAGTTTAAGCATGGACTGTACGTTCTTTCCGAAAAAGGGCGCCTCTATCGCTATTTCATCAGGGTGATAGGTGTCTATCAGCTCTATGGTCCGTTCAAAAATGAGCTTCAATTTAGTATAGGGATCGCTATATTTTTGAAGTAAGAGTTCGTTCATTTGGATGAACTCCATTTTCTTCCCCACTACCCTTATGAGACCAAAGCCCATTATCGTTGTTCCGGGGTCTATTCCTAAAATTATCTTTTCGTTCGCCAAATTCTTACTTGGTATTTAATTGAATAGGAATTCTAAACTTGGTGCTCACCGGTATTCCTCTTTTTAATGCCGGGGCAATTGCCGGAACGTTCTTTAAGCTCTGGCTAATAATACCATCAAATTCTGGCATTTGTTTTACAATGTCCGCATCCTTCTCAATGTCAACAATGGTAATCCTACCCTCGGTGTCAATAACAAAGATAACTGCTACAACGGGGTTTTTGGCTGAATCTACGGTAAATTCAAACTCGTTCAAAGTTGCTTCAAAATGCGTGATTAGTTTATTTTCGAAACACAAACGCTGATTTTCCTTTGAAGCGGTCTCGTCACAGGATAGAAAAAGCGGATAAGAATCAATGGAATTCCAGTCAATTTCGCGTAGTTCGGCGTTGATAAGCTCTTGGGTTCTTTTTTCTTTGGATTCAAAGAAACTACAAGAAGCCAAGTTGCAACAAATCAGAACTATAAAAAACCGTTTCATGCCACCGAAAGTATGGTGGAAATTACGAATTTTTACCTAGTTTAATCCGCTTCAAAATGTATTTGTTCCTTTAATTCCGAAACCCGTTTTACTACTATTTCTGATAAATAGGGTTGTGCTTTACCGTATAACTCGATGAAATTTTCATAGTGCTCTAATTTCTTATCCGCATTTTCCGATAACCGATCGTATACGGTACATATCTGAAAATAATGGCGCGGTTCCGTTGG
The DNA here is from genome assembly GCF_002742365.1 of Maribacter sp. 4U21. NCBI lineage: Bacteria > Pseudomonadati > Bacteroidota > Flavobacteriia > Flavobacteriales > Flavobacteriaceae > Maribacter > Maribacter sp. 4U21. The sequence goes on along the minus strand of NZ_MDGN01000054.1, from coordinate 53,253 downwards.
CATTTCCTTGTGAGCAAGGGTATAGTATGCCAAGACCTTTTTTAAATCTTTTCTTTCTCGTGCCAAACCTGCTAGAGCACTGTAGCCCTGTGCAAAAATGGGTCTTTTAACGTCCATAGCGGTTTTAATAAAAATCGCTGCACTATCTAACTGCTTATTCTTTCGGTATACCTCAGCCAAACTAAAATAGGCTTCCGAATTGGTCTCGTTCTTTCTGATTAAAGTTTGGTACGCTTTCTTGGCCTTGTCAAAATCCCAATTCTTATAATAGCTATAACCTAATTTTTCATATGTGTATGCTTTGCGCTCCCCCAGTTCTAGCACCTGCTCAAACCAAGGAATGGCTTTTTCATATTGCCCATCGTTGTAATAAATCAGCGCCTTTAAGTTTATTAGGGAAACGTCGTTTTCATAAAATCGCAATCCGGCATCAACATACCGCAAGGCATTGTCACGTTCTTGCTTAATCGTAAAATATTTCCCCAATTGAAAAAGACTTCTTAGGTGCATACTATCTATTCTAACGGCATTCTTAAAAGCTACCAAACTACTTGCTGGCTGCTCCAGTTCCCGAAAAGATTCGCCCAAGTAGTAGAAGTATTCTGGATTCTGATTATTAGTAGCAATGAGATCAGTAAACAGCTTCCTAGCCTCGTTAAAGTCTTTGACTTTGAACCTGAGTTTCCCCAACTCAAAACATGCCATCTGCAAATCAGGGTGATCCTTGACCAGATTCTCGTACTGTACCATAGCCTTTTCAAAATTCCCAATAGCTTTATAGCATCGTGCAATTTGCAAACCAGAAGATATACTCCCTTCAGATGCATAAGCATTAATAGCTTTCGTGTAATTTCCTACCGCATAAAGACTGTCCGCAAGTGACAATGTAGAGGATTGGGCTATGCCATTGAAAACTATAAGTAATACCAGCAAGAAAATCCTCTTCACAATTCTAAGAACTATTTTAGTTTAAAAGTAACTGGAATTGAAAAGGGAACATCCACTGATTCTCCTTTATGTTGACCTGCTGTCATTTTAGGTAATCTTTTGATAATACGCGCTACCTCATTTTCCAATAACCTATCAGGACCTCTCATCTTAACATTTCCGATACTTCCATCATTTTGAATGGTGAAAATAACATTGACCCTACCCTGAATGCCTTTATCCTGTGCTTCCTGGGGATAATTAAAGTTCTTACTGATATGTTTTTGTATCCGTTCATTAAAACAAGCTCTTTTATCCGCTGAGTTTTCGCATCCTGGAAAAACTGGAACTTCATCCACTACGGCGAATGGAATTCCACTATATGTAATTTCTCCCTTCTCTCCAGATAGACCCTTAAGATCTCTCGGAAATGTATTGTAGATTAATTTTGCCAATTGATCTTTCTCATCTTGTGTAAGAGAGTCCTTATTATTTATTTCCAGTTCAAGAGCCTCAATTTTTTTAGATAGCGGTGATTTTTTCTTTTCTTCGGACGATATTTCATTTTGGCAAGAGGTATACAACAACATACCAAGTAACACAGGTACTATTGTTAAATATTTTAATTGCCAGATTTTCTTCGATTTTGATTTTTGTAACATGACGATTCGTTTTTTGATTAATGAGGTTTTAAAAAATTGGTTGACAAAAGAGATATGTTGGGTTTGAAAAACCTGAGATAACAGAAGTTCATAATGAGATTTCCGTTCTTCCTTGGGTATTTGGGCATCCGCAATAAATTCGTGTAACTCGGCTATTCTATGTTGATATACATACACCAAAGGATTGAACCAGCCTACGATGCGCATCAGCTCAAAAAAGAGCAAATCCAACGAATGCCTTTGTTTTATATGTACTAATTCGTGAGAGATGATAGCATTATACTCTTTATGGGGCAATTGATCTCCCAAAAAAATAGATTTAAAAAACGAGAAGGCCACATGACTGTCCTGGACCAATATTTGGGTGAAATTCTTGAAATAATGAATAGTTCCTTTTGACCTAAGTTGATGCAGACGCCACAATTTGGAGACAAACCAAAGAAAGGATAACAAAGCACCTATTATAAAGACCCACTCTTGCCAAGCGAGGGAAAACCCTTGGTTTACTTCCGCATTCAACAAAATAGGTTTTTGGTCCAAATTCCAAAGAAATTCAGAATAACCTTGAAATGTCCGTGGCACTTCGCTGCTAAAAGCATCTATCTTAATCCACGGTAACAGTAACGACAGGCTATACGTAGCTATTAAATAAACCCTGTTCCATTGAAAAAAGGTCTCGCTTTTCAAAAAGAAATCATAGATAACGAGAAACACCAATTGAAAGGCGATGCACTCTAGAATATACTGTATCATGCCATTATTTTTTATCAGGTTTTCTGTTTACCGCCTTAGGCGCGGCAGTCTTTATTTCGTTCAGGATAGACTCCAGTTCGGACAAACTCATATCGTTCTTCTTCATAAAAAACGACACCATACTCTTAAAAGAACCCTGAAAATACCCATCTACCAATTTATTGATGGATTGATGACTATAGTCCGATTTCTTTAATAATGGAAAATACAAATAGCCCTTTCCTTCCTGCTCATGATCTACAAATCCTTTATTCTCTAATATTCGCACAATAGTAGATACTGTATTGTAAGCCGGTTTAGGTTCTGGAAGCTGCGCAATAATCGCAGCAACGTTGCCTTTTTCCAACTTCCAAAGAACCTGCATTACCTCCTCTTCCGCTTTTGTTAATTGTTTCATTCAACTAAAGTTTTAGTTCATTTCTAAAACAAATATAACTAAATTTTTAGTTTAAACTAATTTTTTAGTTCAAAAATCTGTCGTTATATTCCGTACCGAAAGGTTTCCTTCTCTAATGGTAACAAAACCTACTAAAAAAAGACCCTTTATTAAAAGGTAACCACGACTTTTCCCCTTACATAAAAAGGCGTTCCTGGTGTAAAATGGATTTCTTCAACAGCATTGATTTCATTGAAAAGTCGGCTTTCCGTAGCAAACTGGGTTTCGTTCCATTCCGTATCGAACAAGTTTTCCACAATCAGCCCAAACGTCCAATTTTTGATAGAATAATTCAGATTAGCGTCTGAAACAAAATAGCCTTCGGCCACGATGGAGTTATCTTCATTTGCCGGTCTGCTATCTACGTATCTATAGTTAAGTCCTGCCGAAAAACCTTTTTGCGTATCTATCGTAAATCCGCCAGTAGACGTAAAATCCGGTGCTAAGGGAATAAAGTCGAAGCCATTCGGCTCCTCGGTGCTTCTTCCCTGCGTATAATTGGCATCGGCATATACATACAACCAATCTGTTGCCTGATACCTTGCTCCCATCTCGGCTCCCAAGCGTCTTGTTTTTCCGCTTGGCTCAACGATTCCTGCATCGCCTACGTAAACGAACTCTTGTTCCAAGAACAAGGTCCACAAGGTAGCGTTCAAAACCAGCTTGTTCACAGGTTTGATTATGGTTCCCAAATCAACACCGTAAGCGGCAGGCAAAATATCCTCACCACCATTGGCTACCACCACCCGTGTGTCATTGGAATGAAATCCGATTCCCGTTTTCAAAAAGAACTGTATGTTCTGGTTGGGACTGTAAATGGTATTGAACTTTGGACTAAAAGCCACTTTGTCCTCGCTCTTATTGTCGTAAAGTTCACTCAATTTGTTTACATAGTTGAACCCAAAATAATCCAATCGCACGGACGGATTAAAGGTAAAGTTTCCTGCTTTTAGTTTGGCATCAAAAAAACCGTAGGTGTTCACCTCGTCCACACCCCCAAAAGAAATGCGGTTCAGCGTGGTCCGTCTGTTCAAAGTACTGGAGAGTTCGTTATCATCCACATTATCGTACCTAAAGCCCAGACCGGCCTTATATTCCAGTCTCTGCTTTCCCCAGTTTTCCTTATATTCCTCAAAAACGGATTCCGCCCCGACGACAATCCTATTTTCGAACTGGCGGATTTGATCTCCATTTTCAGGATCTTCCAAAAAGAAGGTAAAGTTGGAAAAAAGCTCAAAATCATATTTAGACAGGTAGGCATTGGTCTTAATAGAACTTCCAGAATCAATAGACTTCCTATGGTTTAACAGAAAATTGGTTCTACTGGTCTGCCCACCTTCCGTATCGTCAATGGAACCGAACCTGCTTATCAACCCCTCATCAACGGCCCGCTGCGGAATTTGTCCGGAGGCATCCCATTTGCTCTGAAAATGAGAAGCGGTAAGCAACAGTTCTTGATCTCCCGGCAATTGATACCGGTACCTGCCCAAAATATTGATACGGTTAAAATTCTGTGGAGACTCCACCGGACCGTCCGTTATATATAATTCGGATGCTATATAGGCACTACTATTACCCTTGTTCAATACATTGAACATACCCAAAAGCCGTTGGGTATTGAACTGGCCCAACTCTAAGGATACCAGGTTATGGTCTAGCGACTTTCTCAGTCTTAAATCCACATAGCCCGCTGTGCTAAAATTACCTTGATCCGCATAGTAGGGCCCCTTGCCAAAATTTACGTTTTGAATCGTCTCCGGAATTACAAAGTGTAGATCTGCGTACCCTTGACCATGTGCATGAGAAACCATGTTGACAGGCAACCCGTCTACACTTAGCGCAACATCGGTTCCATGGTCCACATCAAACCCGCGCAGAAATATTTGTTCAGCCTTACCGCCCCCGGCATGTTGACCAATTATAAGTCCCGGTACCTTTCGTAAGATTTCCTGAGATGACTTTACGGGGTTTGTCTTGACATCTATATCCACTATTCGGCTCAAGGCATCCACTTTGGATACCAGAACCACTTGATCCAAGGAGATTGACGTTTCTTCCATGGTCACCGTTATCGGGTTTTGAAAATCTTGCTCCGAAACCTGAACAACCTTTGTCGCGTAACCCAATCTTGAAAAATAGACGGAGTCGTTTACAGATGTATTATTCAGCACAAAAAAACCAGTACTACTGGAATGGTTGTGTTGACCATTTGTTTTATTAAAAATTCCTACATCCTCTAGGGGTATACCCTTGGTATTTACCAGCTTTCCCCTAAGGTTTTGTGCACTCACCACACCCGTAGTGAGCATGAAAAATGCAAATAGTATATATTTCATCTTTTATGTTTTTATCTGTTGCTCATTTTTACAATGTTTTTTACATATAAGTACCCATCCTTATTTCACCTATAGCGATATGGACAAGGAGCACGAACATCAAGTACATTGGGAGACCTTCCATATACACTAGGCACAACTTACGCGGCAAAAAAGTACAAGGAGACCTTGGGCAACATTCTTATTGAATTTTCTAAATTACTTTCCCAGAAAAAGGAAAGCTTTTGATGTGCTAGCTAAAGTATTTGGGAGGGGGTGTAGGCACATTACGGTTTTTTTGGTATTCGTTTTGAGCATAATCAAAATTATTATTGGTTAGGCTTTTGGATATAAATTCCGTCCCCCATGCCATCCTATTGAGGAGATGTTTATCCAATACTAATTCTTGGGTTTTTTGTTGTTGGTCCCGATGGTCCTCGTAGCTACCCAGGATATTTTTCAAGAACGCAAGTATCTCATGTGAATGTCCATGTTCAACCTTGTTCGGATGAACTGTTTTTATTGCCTTAAAATCAGTATCATGAGCATGTTTTTGTTCGTGGTCATGATGATGCCCTTGTATTGAAAGACTATGCGAGACTGTATGAAACATATTGAGAAGAGATGTCCGAATGGGCACAATTAAATACAATACCGCAATAAGCACACAAATTTTACGTGCTATTAATTTTAAGGGATATCTATAAGTGGACCTCAAGGTTTTTTGAATTTTTTATGATTTATACGCTTTACCGATTATATCTACGCAGTTTAAGATAATAGGTTTTATTTTAGGCGAAATTTGTAACAAATAGGACTTACTTTTGACTAATCTTTGAGCTTATGGATATTGCACTACTTATTATTGGGTTTATTTTTATGATTACAGGAATTCTAGGTAGTTTTTTGCCCGTACTACCCGGGCCGCCCATTAGCTGGATCGGGCTTTTACTCCTCTATCTAACCAACGCGGTTCCAAACAACTGGTGGATACTGGGGATGACCCTAGCGGTAGCCCTTCTCGTCTTTGCTTTGGATTACATTATACCTGCAATGGGCACGAAAAAATTCGGAGGTACAAAAGCGGGTATGATCGGAACTACCATTGGGTTATTGGTAGCTATATTCTTTCCGATTCTAGGTCCGTTAGGAATTATTATCTGGCCATTTGTAGGTGCGCTTGTAGGAGAATTACTGAACAAGGCAGACAAAAAAACCGCTACTAAAGCGGCTTTTGGTTCCTTTCTAGGTTTTTTGACAGGAACTTTCTTAAAATTTTTGGTGACCATCGTATTCCTAGGACTTTTTATTACAACGGCTTGGGAGTATAAAGCGGCTCTTTTTCCCTATTTTGATTAGTCTAACCACACCACTTTCCCGGAAATAGGTTTTCTTGTTCTTTCCGGTAATTCGCCATCGTAGTAGCCCATATAGAAGAATCCCAAGCATTTCTCACCTTCCTCCATGGGAAGAAATTCGTCCATATACGTAATGAGCCCTGGAGAACTCCAATAACAACCGATACCTAGCTCCGTACAACAAAGCCACATATTCTGCACCGCCATGGCAGTTGCTGCAATCTCTTCCCATTCCGGAATACTTTCCAAAGGGTCTCGTTGCATACAAATAGCGATAATAGCTCCAGCTTTTTTTGGGTTTTCAATGAGCTTCTTCGCTTTTATTTGCTTGGGTTTGGGCGTAATATCAATGTAGGTGTTCGATAAAAACTCGCCCAACTCAGCCTTTTTTGTTCCTTGTATTACCTTAAACCGCCAGGGTTCTGTTTTCTTGTGATTGGGTGCCCAATTAGCGGCTTCCAATATTAGCTCAATATCCCTTTTTGCAATAGGCTTTTCAATATACTGCGCTGGGAATATAGAGCGTCTCTCCTTTATTAAATCAAATATCATAACAAGTAATTTTAGGATGAAGATCTACCTAAAAGTAAATCCATACAATTTTTTAACACGGGATTAGCGTTTTCCTTCCTCCATATCACCGAAAGTAGCGCGCGCTGTTTTAGCGCCTTCAACTCAACAAACTTCACTTTCATCTGAAATCCGGCTTGTAGGGCCGTTGGCACAATGGCAATACCCAAGTTGTTCTCCACCAATTTAAATATCGTATGCGCGTGTACCGACTTATGTGATACTTTAGGCACAAAACCGGCATCGGAGCAAATACTCATTATCGTTTCAAAATAGTAAGGACTATAAGCTTGGCTGAACAGTATAAAATTATCTTCTGAAAACTGATGCATGCCTTTATAATCCCTTGTAAGCATAGGATAACTCTCTGGTAGCACCAAAGAAAACGTATCCTCAAAAATGGTTTGCATATGCAAAGCTACAGGCACTCTGGCCAATCGCACAAAACCGATATCCAATTCGTCTTTCAACACCGCGTCTACTTGGTCTTGATTGGCACGCTCCTCTAAGGAAGTTTTTATTTTAGGGTAGTTATCCCGCAACTGCAAAAGCAAATTAGGAATTACGTTCTGCATAGCGGAGCCTAGAAATCCAATACGGATTTCACCAGTGTCACCTTCCCCTATCAACTGCAACTGTCTCTTTGTCTCTTTTAACTGTTTTAATATGGCTTCCGATTGCGTTTTTAAGTAATGTCCCGCAGGTGTAAGCGCCACCTTCTTTTTATTTCGCACAAATAGTTCTACCTGCAGAAGGTTCTCCATCTGTTTAATTTGCCGACTTAGGCCAGGTTGAGAAATAAATAATTTTTCCGCAGCCTTTCTAAAGTGCAGTTCTTCCGCTACCGCCAAGAAATAGGATAGATGTCGTAATTCTATTTGAGAACTCATAGTTATTAATTGTATACAAAAATAGTATTGGTAATTATCAAACTTAATAAATAAATTTATGGAACTAAAACATAGATAATGGTTACCGCACCAAAAACATTTAGATTAGGAGAGGATTGGCTTACCGCAAGTATCGCCATAAGCATCTCAAAGGGTATTACTGACCTCACGATAAGTCAAAAAACCAGAGATAATGTAATAACCAGCTGGGGAATTGTGCAGAACATTGTGGATAAGGGACATCCGGTATATGGAATCAACACCGGTTTTGGTCCGCTCTGCACTACAAAAATCTCTTCTTCTGAAACCAATGTACTACAAACCAACATTCTTCAAAGCCATAGCGTAGGCGTGGGCAAACCCATTTCTAAATCCATTGCGAAGTTGATGCTGGTCTTAAAGGCCCATTCTTTGGCAAAAGGTTATTCCGGTATTGCCGAAGCTACGCTGAACAGAATAGTTTGGCATATAGAAAATGATGCTATTCCCATAGTACCTTCTCAAGGTTCGGTAGGAGCTTCGGGTGATTTAGCACCCTTATCCCACCTGTTCCTTCCACTAATAGGCCTTGGAGAAGTGCGGTATAAAAACGAGACGATAAGCACTAAAGAATTATTTAAGAAAACTGACCTCGAAGCACTTGACCTTGGACCAAAAGAGGGTCTGGCACTTATTAACGGAACACAGTTTATAGCCGCCCACGCCGTTAAAGTTGTAGAAAAATTACACTCCGTTCTTTCCCAGGCCGATATTATTGGGGCTATGATGATTGAAGGGCTTCAAGGTTCTGTAAAACCCTTCTATAATGAACTACACGCCTTACGACCTTACAAGGGTAACATTCATGTTGCCAAACGCGTGAAACGATTATTAAAGGGTTCCGAAATTATGGAGGACCATATTGACTGCGAACGTGTACAAGACCCCTACTCACTGCGGTGTATTCCGCAAGTACACGGTGCGTCTAGAAATGCCTGGTTACATCTCAAAGAGTTGTTGGAAGTAGAATTAAACTCCGTCACCGATAATCCCGTAATCATTGATGAGGAACTCACCATTAGTGGAGGTAATTTTCACGGACAGCCCTTGGCAATGGCTTTGGATTATGCCTGTTTGGCGGCATCGGAGATTGGAAATATTTCGGATCGGCGAATTTATTTGGCGCTGGAAGGCAATAGCCCCGGAGTTCCTAAATTGTTGATGAAGGATACGGGCATCAATTCTGGCTATATGATTCTTCAGTATACTACGGCTGCCCTCGCCAGCGAAAATAAGGGACTTTGTTTTCCGTCCAGTGCGGATAGTATTCCCACGTCATTGGGTCAAGAAGACCATGTAAGCATGGGCTCCATTGGCGGGCGTAAGGCCCTACAGGTCATTGGAAACGTAGAAAAGATATTGGCCATAGAACTATTGACCGCCGCCCAAGCTTTCGAATTCAGGAAACCCATGAAGTCTGGTGTTTTTCTGGATGAAATCCATAAAGAAATTCGAAAAAAAGTTGCCTTTGCCGATAAGGATAGGGTATTTGCCGATGATATTGAAAAGGGAATTAAGATGATAAAAAACAACACAATTAGTAAACTGATTGAGCGTATTGGAGCAAAAGAAGGGATATCTTTAAAGACAAAGTATTCCAATGAATTTGAAACCTACTAAATAGTTTTTACAATGAAAAAATTAAAGCTTCTTGGCCCTATTAAGCAAATAGTTCCCATGACCGGTCTATCCTTAAAAGGGGCACTATTGGACGACCAGCTCCTTGTTTTAAAAGATGCCGGCATCCTACTTGAAGAAGAAAAGATAAAATCCGTAGGTAATTTTGATGCGTTACGAACGCAGCATAAGGAGGCGGAACTTCATGAGCTAAAAGGAGACCATACCTGTCTTCCGGGCTTTATCGATGCTCACACACATATTTGTTTTGGAGGCTCAAGGGCCAATGACTATGCCATGCGAAATGCGGGCAAAACCTATTTAGAAATTGCAAAAGCCGGTGGTGGTATTTGGGATACCGTTATGCAAACGCGCAAAGCCACAAAGGAAACCTTGGTAAAAAGCACTAAAAAAAGGGCCAATAGACATTTAAAAAACGGAGTAACCACCATTGAAGTAAAGAGCGGCTATGGTTTATCTGTTGCAGAGGAACTTAAAATGCTACACGCAATACAAGAGGCGAACGAAACCATTGCTAGCGATTTAATAGCCACGTGCCTAGCGGCGCATATGGTTCCCAAGGATTATAAAGGTAGCGCGGAAGCCTATCTGAAAGAAATCAGCACTGAGCTTTTTCCAATTTTAAAAGCTAAAAAATTAACCAATCGCATAGATGCCTTTATTGAGGAAAGTGCTTTCTCAGCAGCACAGATTACAGCCTATTTTGAAAAAGCAAGGCAAATGGGTTTTGACATCACGGTTCATGCCGACCAATTTTCTACTGGAGGGAGTAAAGTGGCTATAGATTTTGAAGCCCTAAGTGCGGACCATTTAGAGGCCAGTACCAATACCGAAATAGGACAATTATCAAATAGTAATGTTATCGCAAACGCTTTACCAGGAGCATCTATAGGACTGGGATGCACTTTTACCCCTGCCAGAAAAATTTTGGACGCAGGCGGTGCATTGGCCATTGCCAGTGACCACAATCCAGGTTCTGCTCCAATGGGTGATCTCTTAACACAGGCAGCCATATTGGGAACCTTTGAAAAATTATCCAATGCCGAGGTATTGGCCGGAATAACCTTTAGGGCGGCGGCGGCTTTAAATCTAGAGGACAGAGGCCGATTGGAAAAAGGTCTTTTAGCGGATTTTAGCCTTTTCCATACTGGAAATTATCAAGAAATCTTATACAATCAAGGTAATCTGAAACCCTGCATGGTTTGGAAAAAAGGAGCATTGGTTTTTGATAAGCATAAAGGTTGATTCCGTCGACTACGCTCGGGACAAGGGTTGATGGTTGATGGTTGATGGTTGATGGTTGATGGTTGATGGTTGATGGTTGATGGTTGATGGTTGATGGTTGATGGTTGATGGTTGAAAATAAAAAAAGACAGTGTAATTAAGCATAAAATGGATTTTAAATCACAAATAGTACAAGGTATTCCACAAGAACTTCCTCCAAAAAAAGAGCGTTCAATAGCAGTGAGTCACGCTCCTAAACGAAAAGAGATATTATCGCTCGATGAAAAAAAGCTGGCCATCAGAAATGCGCTGCGATATTTTCCCAAAGCTTGGCATACGGAACTATCAAAGGAATTTGCCGTAGAGCTTAAGGACCATGGTAGGATATACATGTACCGATTTATGCCAGATTATGACATGTACGCGCGTCCCGTTCAAGAATACCCCGCTAAATCTTCACAGGCCGCCGCTTTAATGCTAATGATACAGAACAACCTTGATCCCGCTGTAGCCCAACATCCTCAAGAACTTATCACCTACGGAGGTAATGGAGCCGTATTTCAAAACTGGGCGCAGTACCTGGTAACCATGAAGTATTTGGCCACCATGACGGATGAGCAAACGCTTCATATCTATTCGGGGCACCCAATGGGCCTCTTTCCATCGTCGAAAGAAGCACCACGGTTAGTAGTCACCAATGGCATGATGATTCCCAACTATTCCAAACCGGACGATTGGGAAAAATACAATGCGCTTGGGGTCACACAATATGGTCAAATGACCGCAGGTTCCTATATGTATATTGGTCCACAAGGCATTGTTCACGGGACTGCCATTACGGTAATGAACGCTTTTAGAAAAGTACTGGAGAAAGATGAAACCCCGGCAGGGAAAATATTTCTTACGGCAGGTTTGGGCGGTATGAGTGGTGCACAACCCAAGGCTGGAAATATTGCGGGCTGCATTACCATTTGTGCAGAAGTGAATGCCGTCGCAGCGTTAAAGAGACATGAGCAAGGATGGGTAGATGAGCTATTAGATGATATTGATGCACTAGTACATCGCACTAAAAAGGCAATTCAAAAAAAAGAAGTCGTTTCGCTCGCCTTTATCGGGAACGTGGTTACCGTTTGGGAACGCTTTTATCAAGAGAACATATTTATTCATTTAGGCTCCGACCAAACCTCTTTACATAATCCATGGGCGGGCGGCTATTATCCCGTGGACTTGTCCTTTGAAGAATCGAACGTCTTAATGAGTTCCGACCCGGAAACATTTAAAGAAAGTGTTCAGGAATCTTTACGAAGACACATAAATGCCATTAACAAACATGCGAAGAAAGGCACCTACTTTTTCGATTACGGAAACGCTTTTCTACTGGAAGCCTCAAGAGCCGGTGCCGCTGTATACAAAGATGCAAAAGGAAACTTTTTAGACTCCCCTTCTAAAGACCAAAGAGAAAAGGATTGGGCCTACCCAAGTTATGTCCAAGATATTCTAGGTCCAATGTGTTTTGATTACGGTTTTGGACCGTTTAGGTGGGTTTGTGCTTCTGGAAAACCAGAGGACTTGCGAAAAACAGATGCAATAGCCCTGAAAACAATGCAAGATATCAAAAAGACAGCTCCCAAGGAAATTCAGCAACAGATGCAGGACAACATCAAATGGATCGAGGAAGCTGATGGGAATAGACTGGTCGTAGGTTCACAGGCACGTATTTTATATGCGGATGCAGAGGGTAGGGCTAAAATTGCAGCGGCATTTAACCAGGCTATCGCTAGCGGAGAACTTTCAGCTGCGGTAATTTTAGGTAGGGACCATCATGATGTAAGTGGAACAGATTCACCTTTCAGAGAAACAAGCAATATTTACGACGGTAGCAAATTCACCGCAGATATGGCCATACACAATGTAATTGGCGACAGTTTCAGGGGCGCCACATGGGTTTCCATTCACAATGGCGGAGGTGTAGGATGGGGAGAAGTAATCAATGGCGGTTTTGGCTTGGTACTGGACGGCTCCGAAGAGGCATTCCGAAAGCTGAGGAATATGCTGTTCTACGATGTCAACAATGGTATCTCCCGAAGAAGTTGGGCCCGTAACAAAGAAGCTATTTTTGCCATTGAACGAGAAATGGCACGCACGCCGCAACTTAAAGTTACTTTACCTAACTTAGTAGAAGAGGAGTTGTTAAACGGGTTATTTATCTGAACTAAATGGCGATTTTCAAAACTACCAAATCGGATTTCTACAGTGGGAGAACATCGGAAGTACAGCACTATCTGCACGAGAAAATTACCTGCGTTGGACTCCCCGAACTTAGCGAAACTACCAATAAGGCCATTGCCCTTTTGGGGTACGCCTGTGATGAAGGTGTACAAAGAAATCAAGGGCGGATCGGTGCTAAAAAAGGGCCCAACGCTATTCGTAGACAATTGGGTAAACTCCCAAATCACCTGAGTAGGGACACCTCGCTCTTAGACCTGGGAACGATTATCTGTGACGATGCGGATTTAGAAGGCGCGCAAGGACTTCTGTCCAAAAAAATAATATCAATCTTAGAACAAAATACATTTCCTATTATCCTAGGTGGCGGACATGATATAGCCTACGGAACTTTCAACGGTATTAAGAATTATTTGAAGAGTTCTAAAACAATAGGCATTATTAATTTTGACGCCCATTTTGATTTACGTTCATCGGAAAATGGCACCAATTCGGGAACCCCATTCTATCAAATTGCACAGGACTGCAAGAACACTGAAAATCCTTTTCATTACTTATGTCTGGGTATCAGGGAAGATGCGAACGACCGTAAATTGTTTCGGACAGCAAAGGAGCTCGATGTAAAGTATATTCTACGGGATACGTTCAGAATTCAGTTTCATACAGAGATAAATGCGTGGATCAATGCCTTTATACAAAATGTAGATGCGGTTTACGTGACCATAGACCTTGACGGATTTTCATCTGCTTACGCGCCTGGAGTAAGTGCCCCTTCTCCTATGGGATTTACGCCAGACGTAGTATTGGAGTCTTTAAAAACCATCATAAGTTCCGGTAAATTATGTGCTTTGGACGTTGCTGAATTAAATCCCGAATTTGATGTGGACAACCAAACTGCAAAGTTAGCTGCATCACTTATCCATGCTGTTATTGGTACCGTAAATTAGGGCACCATTTACTTCAAACAAAAAAAGCCTCCCTTTATGGAAAGCCTTTCATTGGTTAAAATCGATAACAAATCGATTAACACTAGTTGCTCCAAACGTTATCTGAAGCACAACACAACAAAGCAAAGATACTAAAGCTTTTCAACAATTTAGAACTGGGATTTTTTTTTCTTATCGACGAAATAAACGTATTCCTCTGTAAAACGAGCTACGGGGGTTTGTATCGTTATCGACTAAACGTCGGTTATATCGGCAATACACTATCCCTGTTACGCTTATCGATAAACTGTGCGGGTGGTCGTGATGCCTTTAAAAACCTATAATGCTGACGTAAATTTGGTAGTCCCAAAGAAAACCAAACCGATGAACTACCGACACCTGCACGTTAAATTATATCTCTTACTCTTCATAGTTATCCTCTTCGGCTCCTGTCAAAAAGACGAAATACTTTACAATGAGGAAATTGAAGTAATCCTTGATGAAACTATAGATGAAGTCTCTAAAAATGATTTGGATACAAAGCCTGCGGACCTAGATGCCCACCTTAATTGGATCTATGAAATGCAGGAAACTTCAGGGTTATTGGAAAGTGCCGAGAACACAGATTTTGTATCACTTTACGATAATGCGCTGGCAGCCATTCTATTCATTCAGCAAGGCAATCCGGAAAGAGCAGAAAAAATACTCGATTTTTACAATTCTAAAAAGCAAACGGAACTTATAACCAATGGCGGTTTTTATCAATCCAGGAATAGCTCTGGGGAAGAGGGAGAAAGAATATGGATGGGCGATAACGCCTGGCTATTGATTGCCTTGAACCATTATGAAGCAACCTATCAATCTAATAAATACGAATCCCTATCCAATGCTTTGGACAATTGGCTCCGTTCCATGCAAAATGAAGATGGGAGCATAAAAGGAGGTATCAATAGCGACGGTAGTATAATTCCTAAGGTAACCGAGGGCATTCTAATGGCCTTTAACGCAGTTAAGGGGTACGACGATTTCCATAAAGGAATTTTAAATTTTCTACATAAGAATAGATGGGATAATACGCTTGGAGTTTTGACCTCTTGGCCAGAGAATCCGCAATACAAATATGCCATGGATCTTCATCCTCTTGGCAATGGTGTTTTTCAAGATATGCCCGATGATGTACTTTTTCAGGCAAACAGGTATCTTAACAGTCAGAACGTAACGGTGACCGGCGAAGAAATTACGGGGTATTGTTTTGATGATGATAAGGATGTAATCTGGTTAGAAGGAACCGCACAAATGGCGGTTGCTTTTGCTAGTATTGGAAGGTTTGACAAATCCGAAACGCTCATAGAAACCTTAGAAAAAACATTGCTCAACAGTACTACGGTTGAAAATGCGCAGGGCATACCTTATGCATCAAATCATGGAACATCTTACGGAAATAGCATGTTATGGGACCATGCGGACATTGCCCCGGCATTGTCCTCTACCATCTGGTATTCCTTTGCTAAATTAGGTTTTAATCCGCTACATCTGGGAAGAAAATATGACATCCCTGACGGAGATATGTTTTGGATTGCAAACAACTAGCACAAATTTTAAAAATATTTTAACGGACAAGGCCATCTGTTTGAGGTAATTTTAAAATTAAAAATGAAAACTACAGTGTCTTTTTGGGTTGTACTCACCAGTTTTTTATTAGTGACCTTAGTAATTATGGTGGCTATGAACTTGCCCTTTAATTGGATTTTTTATGTGACTGTTGTAGGTCAGGGCTTACTTATTGCCATGGTCTATAGCATATTGATCGATGATTATAAAACTGCGAAAACTTTTGACGATTTTTATGAGGACCATCCTATTGGCAAACGTTCTACTTAATCAGAAAAAGATAACGCTTTTGAATTTTTCTTATTGGAGGTGCCCATGCCCAATTCCGGTATGACCAACAACGGAATACGGGTATGAAATGCAACCCTTTTCACTACAGGCTCTCTGGTTAAGCGTTCCATATAACTATGCGGGTAATGCAACATGGCCAAAAGATGAATGTCCAGTTCTTGCGCGAATAACTCTAGCGTTTCCGAGACCGAGTTACATTCAGAAACCGTATGCACGTAATGCGCTACTTCTCCCAAATACTTTCGCAACATACCTAAATTAAAGCGTTGCAATTCCGTTAGCGCCTTAATTTTATGCTGCACATGAACAATACGCACGGCTGCCCCGAACGAAATCGCCAAATCTATTACAGGTTTTAGTTCGGAAATTGTATAAAAACGATTAAAATCCGTCGCAAATGAAATTTCGGACGGTTTTATGAACTCATAGTTTTGGGGGATTGCTAAAACAGGAC
This sequence comes from Maribacter sp. 4U21, assembly GCF_002742365.1. Taxonomy (NCBI): domain Bacteria; kingdom Pseudomonadati; phylum Bacteroidota; class Flavobacteriia; order Flavobacteriales; family Flavobacteriaceae; genus Maribacter; species Maribacter sp. 4U21. The sequence continues at coordinate 36,933 of NZ_MDGN01000054.1, read as the reverse complement.
AATTTTTAACAGCCTTAATTATTCTCACGGTATTACTACCCATAAAAACCTCTTCCAGGCCACTAGCACCTTTAGTTCCCACCAAAACCAAATCTATGCCATGGTCGGCGACAATTTCAACAATTTCATCTACTAACAAACTAAAGGAAGAGATGGTCTTAAAAGTGTGCTTGTCATTTGGATATTGCCTTGCTATTGCAGAAAGGACATTTTTTAATCCCATTTCTGAAGTGCTGTGCGCAGAATTTGCCAAATCCCCCCCTTCTAAAGAAGCGGCCATAAATCTGCTACTAGAAATAGCCGGCGTATAGGTGTTAAGCAAATAGAACGTGCACTCATCATCTTGTAAAAGCTTTAAGGCGTATTGTATAGCCTTCCATGCGTTGCTAGAAAAGTCTGTCGGAATTAAAATATGCTTCATCTAAAATTGGTATTGTATACCGTAAAAGTAGCCGTGTTCAACCCTTAGAACTATGATAAATGTCAGGTTTTGTATAAGACGATTAAAATCCGTCGACCAAATTTTGAAGCGCTTTTTGTTCTAAAATGCCAATTTTTTTTCCAGACACCTTAATGAACCCTTTCTTTTTGAATTCGGAAATGATTCTGATGCAAGACTCCGTGGCCGTACCTACTACATTGGATATATCTTCTCTGGAAAGTGTCAACTTTAGGAAACCCTCCTCATCTTCACCAAAATTGTTCTTTAGATAAAGAAAGGCCTCTCCAATGCGTTGCTTTACCGTTTTTTGAGACATGTTTACGATAACATCATCGGCCTCTTTTAAATCATGTGCCATATGACGCAGTACTTCTAAGGTGAAGTTAGGATTGGTATGTAGTGTATTTACGATTCCCTCTTTGGGTATAAAGCAAACCTCCATATCGCTAACCGCTACTGCACTTAAGTTAACGGACTCCTCTGCTACCACCGATCGCTGACCAATAACTTCGCCTTTACTGGCCAATTTTACAATCTGGTCTTTCCCGTTGGCACTAAGTTTTGATAATTTAGAAATTCCGGCTCTTACGCAATATACGCCATCTAGCTTTTCTCCTTCTTCAAAAATAGCTTCTCCCTTCTTTATGGTTTTGCTCACTTTAGAATCGGATACTCGTTTCAATTCCTCCTTGTTCATAGCGCGCAAAGCATTGAATTTTCGTACAATACAATTTTCACATCTACTTTCCATACGTTACTCATTTAACCTAACGTTACAAAGGTACTTCTCACAAGTTAGTCAAAACCTGACATATGTCATGTTTTAAAGTGCCCACAAACAGGAACTTTGTTCAAGGTATAAGCAAAGTAATTATGGATAAGCAAAGTTGTTATCATTGCGGTGACGATTGTGAACAGGTTTCAGTAACGTATGATGAAAAGAATTTTTGTTGCACGGGATGCAAGACGGTATACGAGATTTTTGCTTCTAACGATTTGTCCTATTATTATGATTTACAAGAAAGTGCTGGGGCTAGTCCTATCGAAGTTGAAGGAAAATATGATTTTCTCGATACTCCTACTATTGTTGAAAGATTAACGGACTTTAACGATAGTGATTTACAAATCGTAAATCTCTACATACCACACATCCATTGCAGCTCCTGTATATGGGTCTTGGAAAATCTGAACAAGCTAAACCCCTTAATTAATAGCTCACAAGTAGATTTTCCGAAAAAAACAGTACGCATACATTATAACCCTACCCAAATTTCTTTAAAAGAAGTGGTGCTGCTATTGGCTAAGATAGGCTATGAACCAACTATTTCTTTAGATGATTTTGATAACAAGAAAAAGGTAACGGATCGCAGTCTCACCTATAAATTAGGTGTTGCCGGCTTTGCTTTTGGTAATGTGATGTTCCTGTCGTTTCCGGACTATTTTGATCTGTCCTCGAGCGCCTCTACTGGCGGTGAGTTTTGGCTTAATGAGTATGAAATTTTGTTCCGTTGGCTCATGTTCGCTTTTTCCTTACCCGTAGTAGGCTACGCAGGAAAAGACTACTTTACATCTGCTTTTAAAGGGCTTCTTTCGGGCATATTAAATATAGATGTACCTATTGCGCTTGGCATTTTAGTCCTTTTTTTACGTAGCACCTTCGAGATTGCATTTAATTTGGGAAGTGGTTTTTTTGATTCACTTACCGGATTGGTTTTCTTTCTTTTATTAGGTAAATTTTTTCAGCAAAAAACCTATTCCTTTTTGTCCTTTGAGCGCGATTACAAATCCTATTTCCCGATAGCCGTAACAAAGATAAATCCCTCGGGCAAGGAAGAATCTACCCAAGTTCATGATATTGAACCGGGTAACAGGTTATTAATAAGGAACGAGGAATTGATTCCTGCAGATGGCATACTCCTTAAAGGGAATGCGATGATAGATTACAGTTTTGTCACCGGAGAATCGGAACCGCAACAAAAGCAATCTGGCGATAAACTTTTTGCTGGCGGAAAGCAGGTAAACGGGGTTATTGAAATGGAAGCCATAAAGTCGGTTTCTCAAAGTTATCTTACCCAGCTGTGGAGCAATGCTATTTTTAAGACCGATAAATCTAGTAGGTTTCAAACCTTAACGGATAGTATTGGGAAAAGATTTACGGTTACCGTATTATCCATTGCAGTCTTGGCCTCTTGTTTTTGGCTGTATTATGAACCTTCAAAGGCAATGAATGTTTTGACCGCAGTGCTCATCATTGCTTGCCCCTGCGCCATAGCATTAGCAGCACCATTTACCTTGGGCAATATGCTTCGGATTTTTGGTCGAAAAAAATTCTATCTAAAAGACACCCTGACCATTGAGCAACTTGCACAAATTGACACCGCAATTTTTGATAAAACAGGTACCATAACCAGCACAAAAACAAGTACAGCGACCTACGAGGGCATGCCCTTAAACCATGAAGAAGCATCACTTCTAAAGAATACCCTACGTGCTTCTAACCATCCTTTGAGTAGAACCTTATATAATTTATTGGCAGAACAGGATATATATCCGTTGGACGACTACGACGAGTATTTAGGCAAAGGTTTAATGGCGCGTAAGGGAGAAAACCGTATGAAAATAGGTTCTGCCGATTTTGTAGGCAATACTGATGTCAAAGGGCTTCTGGACACCGCTGTTCATGTCGCCAATAATGACAGTTATAAAGGTAGGTACATCTTTCATAATCAGTATAGGGAAGGTATAAGCGAAACCTTCAAAGCCATGTCCGAAAATTTGAGATTGGCCATTCTTTCCGGAGATAATGAAGGAGAAAAAACTAGACTGGAAAAACTCCTCCCAAAATTGACACCACTTTATTTTAACCAAAAACCTGAAGATAAGCTCAAGTTTATTAAATCCTTACAAGAACAAGGACAAAAGGTGTTGATGGTTGGAGACGGACTTAATGATGCTGGTGCTTTGGCGCAAGCCCAAGTAGGTATTGCGATTTCAGAGAATACAAACGTATTTTCTCCTGCGTGCGACGGAATTATGGATGCCATAAAATTTAAAGAACTACACCAGTACATACAAGCCTCAAAAAAGGCCCTAAAAATTATAAGACTCAGTTTTCTACTCTCGCTACTCTACAATAGTATAGGGCTGTATTTTGCCGTAACTGGTCAGTTAGAGCCTGTGATTGCGGCGATTTTAATGCCTTTGAGTTCTATTAGCGTCGTGGTTTTCGCTACCGTAACAACCAATCTTTTAGGAAGAAAATTAAAATAATAAAAACCTGACAAATGTCATATTTATTCATTGCTAGTCCATTTAGTTTTACATCAGAATTCAGGTAGGTATGAGTGTAATTTATGTGTTATTGGCCATCAGCATCAGTGTCGCTGTACTTTTTTTCATGGCTTTCATTTTTTCGGTAAAAAGTGGTCAGTATGACGATGCCTACACGCCATCGGTACGTATGCTGTTTGAAGATGAACTAGTAAAATCACAGGTTGGCGAACTACCGCCCGATATGGATATAAAAACAGAACAAAATAACTAATCAACTATGGAAGTACAACAGTTTTATTACGATAACAAAATCGTAAAAAAGTTCATCTATGCTACAATGCTTTGGGGTATTGTAGGAATGTCCGTTGGCCTTTTACTGGCCTTTATGTTTATGTTTCCCAACATTACCGACGGTATATCTTGGCTAAGTTTTGGTCGTCTAAGACCTTTACACACCAATGCCGTCATTTTCGCGTTTGTAGGGAATGCCATTTTCGCCGGGGTGTACTACTCCACACAACGCTTATTGAAAGCTAGAATGTTCAGTGATTTTCTAAGCAACTTCAATTTTTGGGGTTGGCAATTAATTATCGTTGCCGCGGCGATAACCCTTCCATTAGGCTATACGACCTCTAAAGAGTATGCAGAACTAGAATGGCCCATTGATATTGCCATTGCCTTGGTTTGGGTAGCTTTTGGAGCAAATCTCATAGGCACAATGATCAAAAGAAGACAGCGCCATCTATATGTCGCTATTTGGTTCTATTTGGCCACATTCGTTACCGTTGCAGTACTCCATATTTTCAATAGTCTAGAGCTTCCCGTAAGCGCGTTAAAAAGCTACTCGGTATATGCCGGCGTTCAAGATGCATTGGTACAATGGTGGTACGGACATAATGCCGTAGCGTTCTTTTTAACCACACCGTTCTTAGGTTTAATGTACTATTTTGTGCCTAAAGCCGCCAACAGACCGGTATACTCTTACAAATTATCCATTGTTCACTTCTGGTCCTTAATATTTATTTACATCTGGGCAGGACCGCACCATTTGTTGTATTCTTCTTTACCGGATTGGGCACAGAATTTGGGAGTCGCTTTCTCCATCATGTTAATAGCACCTTCTTGGGGAGGTATGATCAATGGGCTACTTACCTTACGAGGAGCTTGGGACAAGGTACGTACGGACGCTACTTTAAAATTTATGGTTGTGGCCATTACCGGCTATGGTATGGCAACTTTTGAAGGGCCTATGTTGTCCTTGAAAAACGTAAACGCTATTGCCCATTTCAGTGATTGGATTATTGCCCATGTGCATGTTGGAGCCTTAGCTTGGAACGGGTTTATGACCTTTGGAATGATCTACTGGCTGGTTCCCAAAATGTTCAAAACAAGACTTGCCTCAACAGGTTTGGCAAATTTCCACTTTTGGGTCGGTACCCTTGGTATTATATTATATGCACTTCCCATGTACGTAGCCGGATTTACACAGGCACTCATGTGGAAAGACTTTAATCCTGATGGCACGTTGGTCTATGGTAATTTCTTGGAAACCGTAAATGAAATTATGCCCATGTACTGGATGCGTGCCATTGGTGGCAGCATGTATATTATTGGTGCATTGGTCATGGTATATAATATTGTAATGACCATAAGGTCAGGAAAAACCGTGGAGGATGAGTTAGCGGAGGCTGCGCCTTTGACTAGGGTATCCAAAAGAAGAACAGCCGGAGAAACCTTTCACACTTGGTTAGAGCGTAAACCTATACAACTAACGATTTTGGCTACAGTAGCCATTCTTATAGGAGGTATCATCCAAATTGTACCAACCATCCTAGTGAAATCGAACATTCCGACCATCACCAGTGTAACGCCCTACACCCCATTAGAGTTGGTAGGCAGGGACCTCTATATTAGAGAAGGTTGTGTGGGTTGCCACTCTCAAATGGTACGGCCGTTCCGTAGTGAAGTAGAACGTTATGGAGAATACGCCAAAGCAGGAGAATTTGTTTATGACCATCCATTTCTATGGGGTAGTAAACGTACTGGCCCGGATTTACTTAGGGTCGGAGGCAAATATTCCGATAACTGGCACTTAAACCATATGTATGATCCGCAAAGTACCTCATCGGGCTCCATAATGCCCTCCTACTCGTGGCTCGTACGAAACGAACATGACCGTAATAATGTAGCGAAAAAAATGGAAGCAATGGTCGCTTTGGGCGTTCCCTACACAGATGAGGATATTGCCAATGCGCAACAGCATATGAACGAACAAGCAACTCAAATTGAAAAGAACTTGTACACCGATCCCGATTTTGCCAAAAGTTATGAGGCGGACAAAAAATCGGCCGCTGAAAATGGCGAGCAATTTGTGGAAATGCGCGATAGGGAAATCGTGGCCATGATTGCCTACCTGCAACGCTTGGGGACAGATATTAAAATAAAAGAAACCAACGAGTTACTGTCAGAAAACAATTAAACAACGTAATGGACCAAGGATTTAAGATGTTAGATAAAACGCAGAATTTATGTTACATCTCAAATCCAATGTCAAAACTTTAAACAAGATACCGTTATGCTAAAATTTGTAAAAGGATATATGGAAAGTATTGATGGGATAGCCACCTACCCCATGTTATCGCTCTTAATTTTCTTCATTTTTTTTGTCGTGCTTTTCGCTTGGGTGTTTACCGCATCAAAGGAGTACATAAAAGAAGTTAGTGAATTGCCATTGGACCAAAAGAACCAACAGAACATAGAGTTATGAAATGAGGCTTGGCACTTTAGGACCTTTCTGTTTTACGATGCCTCTTTTCGTTACAACTAAAAACTTTAAAACAAATACAGATGAAAAATATGTCACCTTGGTGGATTAGAATTCCACTTCTCTTCTTTACCATTTTTGGATTGATGGAGTATTTTATAGATTCCGGTGAGCAACCCGCCTTCATAGCTTTTCCTATGGCAGCCGCCTTCTTGGTTTTTATATTAGTGCTATTGATCGCCATAGAGCTTATTCTTGCATCTATAGAGAACGTTGTGTTCCAAACCTTATCGGATGAGGCTAAAGAGAAATATCTAGCGGCATCATCCAAAAGATGGGAATGGACTTGGGGCAAAAAGACCTACAAGAAGTTGTTAGGGTCAAAACCTATTGAAGCAGAAGGAGAAATAATTCTTGACCATAACTATGACGGCATACGCGAGTTGGATAACAAACTACCGCCTTGGTGGGTGTACATGTTCTATGCTACCATCATTTTTGGGGTTATCTATTTGGCGCGCTTCCATGTATTCAATGGCTATGACCAAGATTTAGAATATGAACAGGAGGTGGCTGCAGCACAATTAGCGATTGAAGAGTACAAGAGAACCGCTAAAGACCTTGTGGATGTAAATACCGTTGAACTCTTAACTGATGCTTCTGATATAAACGCCGGAAAGACCATATTTCAGAACAATTGTGTAGCCTGTCATATGGATGATGGTGGCGGTGGTATTGGCCCTAATCTCACTGATCAGAACTGGATTCTTGGTGGTGGCATCAAAAATGTGTTCAACACCATATCCGAAGGAGGTAGAGATGGTAAAGGAATGGTGGCATGGAAACAGATTTTAAAGCCTGCGGAAATGGCGCAGGTATCTAGCTATATTCTCACAGAAATTAACGGAACCACACCTGCCAATCCAAAAGCACCGGAAGGAGATATTTGGGTAGAAAATCCATAAATTTTTTACGAGAAGACACCATTAGGCTTTTCAAAAAGCTGTGTAATCGTAGTTTAATGCAATTTAGGTAATGGCACAAGGTCAAGAAAATTTTAGGGACTCCATCGGAACTATAAACGAGGAGGGAAAACGTGCTTGGATTTTCCCTAAAAAACCTAGTGGTAAATTCTATACCTATCGCAAATATGTTAGTTATGTGCTATTGATTTTTCTTTTGGCGGCCCCATTCGTGAAAATCAATGGTAACCAGTTTCTAATGTTCAATGTACTGGAAAGGCGTTTCAATATATTCGGTTTTCCATTTTGGCCGCAAGATTTTCACCTGTTTGTAATTTCCATGATCATCGGTGTTATTTTCATTGCGCTATTCACGGTTGCCTTTGGCCGTATTTTTTGTGGGTGGATGTGTCCACAGACCATTTTCATGGAAATGGTGTTCCGTAGGATTGAATATTGGATAGATGGAGACCGCGGCGCCCAAATAAAATTGGACAGACAACCCTGGAATGCAGAAAAAATAAAAAAAAGAACCCTTAAAGGACTGATCTTCTTTATCATTTCCTTCCTCATTGCAAACGTATTTTTGGCCTATTTAATTGGGAGTGACAAGCTCATGAGCTACATCACTGATGGCCCTTTTAAGCATTGGAGCACACTTATCTCCTTATTGATTTTTACCGCAGTGTTCTATTTCGTTTTCGCATGGTTTAGAGAACAAGTCTGCATCATCGCCTGCCCTTACGGAAGGATGCAGGGCGTTTTATTGGATAATAAATCTATAGTCGTCGCTTACGACCATAAAAGGGGCGAAGCAGAAAAAGGGCGAAAAAAATGGCGGAAAAACGAAGATAGGGAGGCATTAGGTCACGGCGACTGTATTGACTGTTTTCAATGTGTCAATGTTTGTCCTACAGGGATAGATATTAGAAATGGAACACAGTTAGAATGTGTAAACTGTACCGCCTGTATTGACGAGTGCGACACTATCATGGAAAAAGTAAACCTTCCAAAAGGCCTGATCAGGTATGCAAGTGAAGATGAAATCACCAAAAAGGAGAAGTTTAAATTTTCGCCCAGACTTAAAGGATATACCGCTGTTCTATTCATATTGATAGGCGTTCTGGCAGGAATGCTGTTTCTCCGGAATGATTTAGAAGCCAATATATTACGCTTGCCAGGACAATTGTACGAGCACAAAGAAGGAGATATTATTAGTAATGTATACACTTACAAACTAATGAACAAGACTACAGAGGCGGTCCCCGATGTTAATTTTAGGCTCCTTTCACATGAAGGACTTGTAAAAGTGGTACGCACCAAAAACTTTGTAGTACCTGCTCAGGATCTAGCAGAGGGCACTCTCTTTATAGAAATTGATAATGCCGCGGTTAAAAGCGATAAGGAAAAAGTTAAGGTAGGCGTTTACAGCGGTGATAAGTTGATTGAAACCACACTATGCGCCTTTATGGCACCAAGGAGTTACAAATAAATAAAATAATATTATGAAAATAAATTGGGGAACCGGAGTAGTATTGGCCTTTATTGGTTTTATCTCGTTCATACTTTTTTTCGTTTTTAAAATGAATATGGACAACAGATCTAACCATGATTTGGTCACAGAAGATTATTACAAGGATGCATTGAATCATCAAACTGAAATAAATGCGCAAGTAAATGCGAATAATGCCGATAAAATCTTAATCGAAAAAACAGCGGAAGGCTTACTTCTGATATTTCCGGAAACCATAGATCTAAAGGAACTAGAAGGAACAGTGTCCCTATACAGACCATCTAATAAACAATTGGATTTTGACTTACCCATAAGTTTATCCAATACACATTTGCTCATACCTGACAAACGTTTGTTAGATGGTCGCTGGGACATTAAAATAAATTGGAAAATCAATGAAGATTCCTATTTGCAAAAAGAAAGAATAACCTATTAATAGATGCTCTTAACAGCCATTTTATTGGGTTTTATGGGAAGTCTGCACTGTATTGGAATGTGTGGACCCATCGCTTTTATGCTTCCTGTGGAAAGAAATAACCCGATAAAGAAGTTTGGTCAAATCTTACTTTATCATACCGGAAGACTACTTGCATATGGGTTAATTGGCCTCCTGTTCGGGCTTTTAGGAAAAGGCCTTTATGTTTTTGGCTTACAACAGAAATTGTCTATTGGCATTGGCGTTCTAATGATTGTCCTAGTACTGATACCTACAAGAACATTGACCAACTATAATCTTTCTAAACCGGTTTATAGATGGATATCAAAAGTGAAAACAAGATTAGGCAAAGAACTGCAAAAGAAGACCGCGGACACTTTTTTAACCATAGGCATCCTAAACGGTTTTCTTCCCTGCGGGTTGGTGTACATGGCAGTGTTCGGAGCAGTAGCCATGGGAGATATCGCCAAAGGAAGTGTATTCATGATCCTATTCGGAATGGGTACCATACCTTTAATGACTACAGCCATATATTTTAGCAGTTTTTTAAAAGGTGGAGTAAAAAAACGTGTTCAAAAACTCATTCCGGTTTTTATTATCGCCATGGGAATCCTATTTATTCTGAGAGGACTGGGACTGGGTATTCCTTATGTTTCCCCAGAACCTGTGTCAGCACTAGTTTCTTCTCAAATAGAATGTCATCCTTAAACTAGGTCATGAGCGTATTACCTAATGATATTGTTTTACGTCCAAGATTTCAATTGGAACTATCCCATCCTAAGGACAACGTACTTTCCAATTTTGAGCAATCTAAAAAGCCACCGTTTTTGGTAAAACGTGTAGATGAGCATCTATTTATAAAATTCAACCAAGAACAGCATCATTTTTGGTCACCTCAGCTACATCTAGAAATTGATGAAATAGATGAAAACAACTGTAAACTCTACGGGGTATTTGGTCCCAATCCCACACTTTGGACCTTCTTTATGTTTTTGCATTTTGCAGTAGCAACCGTATTTGTCATTTTGGCGATATGGGCTTATTCTAGTGCCGCTTTGAATAAACCATATGACTTACAAATAGGATTAATGGTCTTTATGGTCTTTTTATGGTTTGTACTCTATGTACTGGGTAGGATGGGTAAACGGAAAGGGAAACCTCAAATGCAGGAATTATATGGGTTTATGATGAAAGTTCTTTCTAAAATTTAAAAAAACAGTAAACTTCTTATTTTTATATTAAAATCCTTAAAAAACGATAGTATCATGAAATGCTTTTTAAGCCTACTACTTATTTTATTTTCACTTACAGCTTCTTCTGTGCTTTCTGCCCAGACTACTGTTACCACTGAGCCAACAGGAACAGAAAATATAGCCTATAAATGGGGTAAAATGGCCTTGGACGCAACGGCTTCAGATACTGAAAAATTTAAACCCCGCCCTACCATAACATCAAGATATTTGGGACTGATTTTCATATCAATTTTCGACGCGTGGTCTCGCTATGATAAAAGTGCAATTCCCGTTTACTTAAGCAAGGTCCACAGAAGGCCACTTGATGAACAGATTTTGCGGAACAAGGAAATAGCGATTAGTTACGCCGCTTTTGGCACGATGAAAGAATATTACTATTCTGATACCGAAATGTTTAAAAAGTTTATGAGGGAATTGGGGCTGGACCCTAATAACAGGTCTCTGGACCCGAATACGCCAGAAGGTATCGGAAACTTAGCCGCACGGGCAGTTATTGAAGCAAGAAAGAAAGATGGGAGCAATCAATACGGTGACGTAGCCGGTTCAAATGGCGAGCCCTATTTTGATTACACCAATTATAGTCCCATTAATTCAGCTGATGAAAACAAGGATATTAATCGATGGCAACCAAAATATTTTTCGGATGGCAAAGGAGGTCAATACGCTCCAGGCTGTCTTACCCCTTATTGGCAATTAGTAAAACCAATAGCACTAGAATCTGCAGATCAATTCCGGCCGGGACCACCTCCCATGGTCGGCTCCGAACAACTAAAAAAAGAAGTTAAAGAAGTAATTGAACTTCAAGCGAACCTTACGGATGAAGATAAAGCGTTGGTAGAATTTATGCGTGATGGACCCCAATCCGTACAACAAGCGGGGCATTGGTTAAAGTTCGCTCAGGATGTTTCCCGTAGAGATAAGCATACATTAGATAAAGATGTAAAATTATATTTCTTGACCGAAATTACCGCAATGGATGCCTTTATAGCATCATGGGATTCCAAAATGTTCTATGATTATGCTAGACCTTACGCATTGGTTCATGACTACTATCAAGACCAAATCATAGAAGCATGGGGAGGGCCGGGCAAGGGAACCATTAAAATGAAGGGGCAAAAATGGCGGCCGTACTCACCGGATGTTTTCCTATGTCCGCCTTTTCCAAGTTATACTTCTGGGCATAGCACAATTAGCGGGGCCTGTGGAGAAGCATTGCGTCTGTTCACTGGTGATGATTATTTTGGAGAGAAAGTAGAATTGATTCCTGGTTCCCTTACAGAAACGGATGCTGAACACTTTGGAGAACCTGTTATAATAACATTTCCAACATTTACCGAAGCAGCAAATATGGCCGGTATGTCAAGGGTAATGGGCGGATACCACATTCAAGCCGATAATGTCGCTGGATTGGAATTAGGTAGAAATGTAGCCACTGAAACTTGGAAGTTTTACAATAAACATCTAGGAAATGGGATGAATTAATTCAAACGCCTGTTTCGCAATTTCTAATTCCTCATTTGTAGGCACGACCAAAATCTTTACCCGGGAGTCTTCATGCTGTATTTCCTGAATACCATCGGTACGTTTTTGATTCTTTTTTAAATCGATTTTAATTCCTAGGCCATCCATATTTTCGCAGACCATGGCACGGAGTAAACTGGAATTTTCACCGATACCCGCTGTAAATAACAGGGCATCAACACCATTAAGGACCGCTATATAACTACCAATAAATTTCTTGATACGATAGGCCATCATATCCAGTGCCAATTGACAGTCTTGGTTGCCGTTTGCTGCTTGTGTTTGTACGTCCCTTAAATCGGAATATCCTGTAATTCCTAACAGGCCGCTTTGCTTTTGCAACAGCTCGTTTGCTTCTTGGGAAGACATTTTAAGACTGTCCATCAGGAAAAAAACTACGGATTGGTCAATATCACCACTTCGTGTTCCCATTAGGGGTCCGTTGGTGGGTCCAAAACCTAAGGAATGGTCCACACTCTTTCCATCTTTAACAGCGGTGATACTACAGCCATTTCCTAAGTGAATGCTTATTATTCTAGAAGCTGATGTGTTCAGATAATCAATAGCCTTTTCAGAAACATAGTGGTGACTTGTGCCATGAAAACCATATACCCGAATATGCTCCCTATCGGCAAGCGCTTTGGGTATGGCATAGCGGTACGCTTTTTCGGGAAGCGTTTGATGAAAGGCCGTATCAAACACAGCAACTTGAACGGCGTTCTTAAAGATTTCTGCCGCTACTTTTATTCCTGTGGCGTTAGCGGGATTGTGTAAGGGCGCCAATATTGACAAACGTTCAATTTCGGCAAGCACGGATGCATCAATCTTGGCAGGTTTATTAAAACGGTCCCCACCATGTACCACACGGTGGGCGACTAGAGCAATTTCTTCCGCTGTTTTCAATACCCCATTATCCGCATCCATCAAAAGCGTTGTTATTGCTTCTAATCCTTCCTTATGACTAAAAACCGCTTTTTCCTCGGACAACGAAATAGCCTTGGTTGTGTAATGTATCTTCGCGTTGTTGTGCCCAATACGTTCTACCAGACCTTTACAAATAATTATTTCGGAAGGCATTTCAATAATCTGAAACTTAATGGACGAACTACCTGAATTTAAGACCAGTATCTGCATAGGATTTTAACTTTCTTGTGCTTGGATGGCGGTAACGATTACCGTGTTAAAAACATCGTCCACGGAACAACCGCGGCTTAAATCGTTTACCGGTTTATTAAGTCCTTGAAGCATTGGCCCAATAGCTAGGGCACCTGTTTCTCGCTGCACGGCCTTATAGGTGTTGTTCCCCGTATTCAAATCCGGAAATATGAGTACAGAGGCCTGTCCGGCCACCAAAGAATCCGGCAACTTACTTTTACCTACCAAGGGGTCTACTGCAGCATCATATTGTATGGGACCCTCTATCTGTAAACTAGGATGTTCACTTTTTACGATTTCGGTTGCCTTTCTTACCTTGTCTACATCTTCGCCCTTTCCAGAACTTCCTGAGGAGTAGGATAGCATGGCGATTTTTGCTTTAATACCAAATCTTTCGGCAGAAGCAGCTGAAGAGATTGCAATTTCAGCCAATTGCTCCGCCGTTGGGTTAGGGTTTATGGCGCAATCACCGAAGACGGACACCCTATTTTCTAAACACATAAAAAATACGGAAGAAACTACCTTTATGCCCGGTTTGGTCTTCACGAATTGTAACGCGGGCCTTATGGTATGCTGGGTGGTATGTACGGCACCGGACACCATTCCGTCCGCATGTCCTTGATACACCATCATAGTCCCAAAATAAGAGACATCTAGCATGGTGTCCCTTGCGACGTCCATATTGACCCCTTTGTGCTTTCTAAGTTCACAAAAGGTTTCCGCATAATTTTCAAAGTTTGGAGAGCGTGCCGGGTCAATACAATTAAGGTGAGAAATATCTATCCCCAATTGCATGGCCTTTTTCTCTATTTTTTCTGGATCTCCCAAAAGCGTTATCTCTACGATTCCTAAACCGCTTAGTTCACTAGCTGCTTCCAATATGCGTGCGTCCTCTCCCTCTGGCAATACAATGTGCTTCTTTTGTGTCTTGGCCCGTTGTAGTAGATTGTATTGAAACATTCTTGGTGTAATGCTTTTGGGTTCAAACGTTTTTAAGCGTTCTAGCAATAACTCACCATTAATGTGGGTGTTGAAAAGTGCTATTGATGTAGCGATCTTTTGCTTACTTTTCGCATAGATCTTTGATTTAATATTACCTACGGAATTGGTAGTCTCAAAAGTCCCCTGCTGCACGGAGATGATAGGAACATGGGTTTCAAAACCCTCCAAAAGCTTTATGATAGATGGTTCCGGTAAAATGCCTCCGGTAAGCACAATACCAGAGATGGTAGGATAATTATCCGAAAGGTTGGCCTGCAACGCACCAAGAATGATATCCGACCGATCTCCCGGGGTAATGACCAAACTATTATCCCTAAGATGCGTTAAGTAATTGTGTAACTGCATGGCCCCTACTCCAAAACTTCCCGTCTGGTTATCTAAATTCTCTTTTCCAAAAAGCACTTTCCCATCAAGGGATTCTAAAATCTCGTGTAATGTTGGGTGCGATAGATTTTTAACCCTCGGAACTGTAAACGGAATCGTTTTATCCTTCAATTCTTCAAGTAGCCTTTTGTGAACCACATCCGTATTTTCCGGACGCACTTTATTGGCCACTACCCCTAGAATTTCTATTCCTTTTTGAATATAAGTATTTACCGCAGATTCTAGATTTCCACAAAACTCTTCAAGAGCTTTACCCTTAGCATTATCTATTAAAATAACGGGCGTGCCCAGATTTTTTGCAATATCAATGTTCAAATCAAATTCGATAATACTACCGTCACTAGAAAAATCACTTCCTTCTACAAGAATAAAATCAAACCTTTCTTCCAGCTGTTTGAACTTTGCGATAATAATGTCTAGAATATCCCCTTGTCTACCATCATTGAACATATCTACGACCTGACTTTGCGTTAAAGCATAAGCATCTTCGGCATTAATATCCAAATCAAAATGAGAGATTACCGTGTTGATATGATTGTCAATTTTTCCTTTCGCCACATCATCAATAACAGGTCTGAAATAGCCTACTTTAGCCATCTTACCTAGCAAAAGTTGCATTAAACCAAGAACAACTAAAGATTTACCGCTGTGGGATTCTAATGTGGCAACATAAAGGGCTTTTGTCATTATTCGAAGGTACTGATTTGAAAAAATAAAGATATGGTTTTTGCCACACTGAAGTACAACAATCAGAATCAAAACAAGTAAAAAGCCTATAGGTAATTAAAGCTAGTAGATTTATATATTTGATTACCTACTACTATTTTACATCTACTACGGACGCATTCAAGTTTTCAAAAATTTGCCGTTTCTCCTCTAAAGTAAACTCTTTGGAAGCAAACCATTCATGTATTTTAATTTTTTCATTTTCTATTTGAGCATTCCTAATAGCTTGTAAGGAAACGATATGCCAATGCGTACCCTTTTTTCTGGAAACGGAATAACCTACATCTTCTATGATGTAGGATGGTTTAGGTCTATTCACCAATCGTACTCCATTTTTTAAAACGGCCAAAGTTTCGGTAAGTGCCACAACCTCCGAAAAAGAATACCGTGCAAAATCATCGAACCCGTCTTTGGCAACATTATAGACTTTATCTCCTATCTTAAGTTTATCCATATATAAAAAAGATGCTAAACTAAAAACAGTGTAGGGTTCTTGGAAGAAAGACCGCACTTACTTATTCACAAAATTTGTAAAGTCAAGATTTCTGGGTATTAGCCCATACCTTTCATGGTAAGCAAGGTAGTAGACCAGACAATGACCGACGAAAAGAATATTCCGATAGCATTGGCCGCAAAAGCTTTTTTCTTCTCTATTTTGAACAAATAACTAGCGATACTACCGGCGTATACTCCAGTTCCTGGCACAGGGAGCATCACAAAGAAAATAAGGCCATAAAAGCCGTATTTTTTGATTTTATCTCCAGAGCCAACTTTTGCTTTTCTGGCCACGTAAATTGCAGATTTTTTGTAAAAATCCCATTTAAGCATTGACTTGTTCAGGTATTTTAAAAAAAAGTGCATAATTGGGAATACCAATAAATTAGCCACAAAACATACTAGGAATACAGCATAACTATTCACCCCTTTTAAAAGACCATAGGGAATACCCACCTTAGCTTCTCCAAAAGGGGAAATACTCCACAATGCAGCTATTATAAGATCAAGTATCACTAGTGTTGTTTTAAGAATCGGTAAAATTACGTCTCAAATCACTTAAAACAGCTTATAAAATCATAAATAATCTTTAAAAGAAACCGTGTATAGCCAATACTTTTAAATTCCCTATTTTAGAACTATAGACAGTACAGTAGTATTCCACCTAATTCGCTTGACATGAAAAAAAATAATTCTAGAAGATCTTTCTTAAAAAAAGCATCACTCACCTCCGCTGCGCTAACAGCATCACCTTTTATTCTTACTTCACAAGAGGATGAAAAAATACTGATTTCAAGAAAATATAATGCTCTGGATTACACAGCGAACGACCATATTAATCTTGCATTAATCGGGGCCGGAATTCAAGGGATATATGATACGCAAGCAGCACTTGGAGTTCAAGGTGTTAAGCTAGTTGCGGCCTGTGACCTCTATTTAGGAAGACTTGACAGGGCGAAAGAGTTGTGGGGAGATGCCATCTTTGTAACGCAGGACTACAGAAAAATTTTAGAAAGAAAAGATATTGACGCTGTTATTGTAGCAACACCAGACCACTGGCACCAAAAGATTACAATCGACGCACTAAATGCAGGGAAACACGTCTATTGTGAAAAACCGATGGTACAAAAATTTGAAGAAGGCCAGGCCATTATCGAGGCTCAGATGAAAAGTGGAAAAATATGTCAGGTAGGTAGTCAAGGAATGTCGTCCTTAGGAAACGAAAAGGCAAAACAGTTATATGAGGATGGCGCCATAGGCGATATTGTTATGCTCGATATGTACAACGACCGTTATTCCGCAGAAGGTGCATGGCAGTATCCCATTCCGCCAGATGCCAATAAAACCACCATAGATTATGATACTTTTTTGGGCTCAGCACCTAAAGTACCTTATGAGCTAAAACGCTTTTTTAGATGGAGGAATTATCAGGATTATGGCACGGGTGTCGCCGGTGATTTATTCGTTCATGCCTTTTCCACATTAAACCACGTAATTAGTTCACACGGACCAAATAGGGCACTCGCCACAGGTGGCCTACGCTACTGGAAAGACGGAAGAGATGTACCCGACGTGACCATTACCCTTTATGATTATCCCAAAACGGAAACACATGCGGCATTCAATGCAGCTTTTAGAATAAACTTCATTGCTGGAAACGGCGGGGGAGGCGGTTTTAAGTTAATTGGCACGGAAGGTGAAATGGAGGTAGGCCAGAATCAGGTTAAATTAACCCGTTCTAAGCTAGGCAGAGTCCCCGGAAGCTACTCCCTTATTGCCTATACGGAAGAAACGCAAGAGAAAATCAAAACCGCTTATGGCAATAAAAATTTAGAGTCACGGAAGAACAACCTAAGTACGGGCACTACCACTTGGGAGGCTCCCCAAAATTATAAGGGAGGCCATTATGACCATTTCAACAACTTCTTTACGGCTATTCGCACTAACGGAGCGGTAATACAAGACCCTACCTTTGGTCTTAGAGCTGCTGGGGCGGCACTACTTGCAAACGAGAGTTATTTTAAAAACAGACCGGTAGATTGGGACCCAACAAAAATGAAATTGTTATAGCATCAGATTTTAAATGTGACCACCGGTAAAACGGAATGATTGGCTACATCTTCACCAATACTTCCCATGAAGAAGTGGGATAGCCCTTTACGACCATGGGTGGGTATTCCTATAAGGTCCGCATTACTCATCGCGGCAAAATTGAGAATTCCACGCTCTACATTATAGTCGTTGTAAATCGCTATCAACACATCATGGCCAACAGTACTACAGAACGAGGCTATTTTCTCTTGAATTTCCGCAGTACTTAAAAAGTCATCTCCTAGAGTATTAACGTATACCAATTTCAATTCTGCTGAAAAAGTATCGGCTATATATTTTGCACGTTGAAAAGCATGTATGTTTTCCTCCTTTAAATCACAGGCGAAGACCATTTCTTTTGGACTAAAATGTTCCATTTTGGTTTTAATGACCATGACCGGAATATCCGAATGGCGCACTACCTTTTCGGTATTTGACCCAATGAAGATCTCTTTTAACCCATCACTTCCCGTACTACCCATGACAATTAAGTCCGCATCATGATCTTCCGCCACCTGACTTACTTCACTGAATACCTTAAAATGTTTTATGATGGGCACCACTTTAATAGGCTGTAAATAGGTTTTGTCTAAAAAATCGCCTAATCTTTTCTCGGCAAGTTTAATTAGAAATACGGTCTGTTCAGGATGAAAACCTTCACTCGAAGATAAAATAGCCTCGTTCAGTTCTAACATATGCAGCGCATAGACCGTTGCGTCATTTTTTTCTGCAATACTAGCGGCCACCTGTAGGGCATTATCCGATTGGTCCGAGAAATCTATAGGAACAATTATGTTTTTCATAGGTCAATTATTTAAAATTAGATGGTCATAGAAAATAATCGCGTTTCCGGTTTTCTTTCATGAAGTTTACGGTCAAATGCCATACAAATATTGCGTATAAAGGGTTGGCCTGCTTCATTTACCCTAAGTTGTCTCGGCGTTATCTCTATTAATCCGTCACGCTCCAGTTCGTTCAATTCATCCAAAACAAAGGGTAAGTCGGCAAAAAACATCTCCTCGTTAAACCAGGAGGTTTCAAAATTGCACATGAGATTAAGGATATGTTTTCGTATTACTTGGTCTTCCTTGGTAAGAAGATGGCCCTTGAAAATTGGAATTACATTATTTGCCACCAAGTGTTGGTACTCTTCCACACTTTTTACATTTTGAGCGAAGCCGTACCAACTATCGCTAATACTTGAGGCACCTAGACCTATCATCAATTTTGTTTTAGAGGCCGTATATCCCATAAAATTTCGGTGCAATCTTCCTTCAACGGAAGATGCATACAAACTATCTGTTTTTAAGGCGAAATGATCCATACCCACTTCCTCATAACCCAAATAGCCTAGCAAGTTCTTACCGTCTTCATATTGTTTACGTTTTTCTTCTGGTGATGGTAAATCGGAATCCTTATACCCTCTTTGTCCATTTCCCTTTAGCCAAGGTACATGAGCGTAGCTGTAAAAGGCCAATCTATCGGGCATTAAGGATTTTGTCTTCAGTATAGTTTTAGCCACATGGGCCATGGTTTGATGTGGCAGACCAAAAATGATATCATGGACTACGGAGGTATATCCTATCTCTATTGCCCAATTCGTTACGTTAGCTACATTCTCAAAAGGCTGTACCCTATTGATGGCTTTTTGAACAGTTTCGTTGTAATCCTGTACGCCATAACTGACGCGCTTAAAGCCTACGTCATATAATGCCTGTAAATGCTCCTTCGTGGTATTATTTGGATGTCCTTCAAAACTAAACTCATAATTTTCTGCTCTATCTGCCTTTTTAAAGATTTCGTTGATGAGCAATTTTAGATTCTCGGGACTAAAAAAAGTTGGTGTCCCCCCACCCAAATGAAGTTCCTTGACCTTGGGTTTTTCTTCAAGGAGGTCCAAATAGAGAGACCATTCCTTTAAAAGCGATTTAATATAGGGCAACTCTACATCGTGTCTTTTTGTAATTCTTTTATGACAGCCACAAAAAGTGCACATATTCTCGCAAAAAGGTAGATGAATATATAAACTTATCCCTTCTTTAGAATTGGACACCCTAAAGCTCCTTTGTACTGATGCCGACCACTTCTTACCGGAAAACTCCTTTACGTTCCAGTAAGGTACCGTTGGATAACTTGTATATCTGGGTCCGGGAACATTGTATTTTTGAACAAGGCTGCACATAAGACTATAAGATTTTATACAAATCTATAAGCTCCCCGCATCAGAAAATATGATAAATGTCATGTAGCCCAAACCTTTATAATACTAAGTCCTATTCTTTAGTCCTAAAGAAAATAGCCGTAATATCTTTTCAAGGGTTAACCCACCTGCTAAAATTTAATACGTTTCCTTTAACCATTTGTACGGCTTACGGTTAATCCATAAGCCTCTGGTAAAGTCCGGAAAATCTTGAGGTTCACCATTATTGGCAAGGGAAAGTTCCGAAAGCGGTGTTACCGCACTCCAGGCTGCCGCATCATAGGCATCCATAGGTGGGGCAATGTTGGCTTTGGCAGATTCAACGAAAGAATTCAATACAAAGAAGTCCATTCCGCCATGTCCTGCATCCAGAGCATATTCACCGTACTTTTTCCATAAAGGATGATCATACTTGTTTAACCAATCGGTAGCCTCGTCCCATTGGTGCGATTCCGATTTACCTTCTACATAGATTCTATTACCATCAACCTCCCATAATCCGTTAGCACCTTGCACTCTAAACCCTAAGGAATAGGGTCTAGGTAAATTACAATCGTGGGTAATAATTATCGTTTCTCCGTTTGCGGTATCTATGGTAGTCGTAATAACATCTCCTTGCTTAAACTTAACCTTAGCGTTTGGGTGGTCCTTTCCACCAACTTGAACAATGTAGTTGTGCAGACCAATTGCTTTCGTAGCATGCGATGTTAAGGACATAAATCTATTGCCACGGTTTATATCTGCCATTACCGCAATAGGACCCAACCCATGCGTGGGATATACATCGGCGTTTCTCTTTACGGAGTGATGGGTACGCCATTTAGATTCTGAAATTCCCTTTTCACCAAATTCTGCCCCTTTGCCGTAGGCAGTTTTTCCGTCATTTAACTTTACGTGGCGTAAATCATGTTGATACCCGCATCTAAAATGCACCAGTTCGCCAAAAACATTCCCTTTCACCATATTAAGAACGGCCAAGATGTCCCTTCTATAATTTACATTCTCGAGAATCATTAAATGTGAACCAGTGGCCTCGTGCGTATTGACCAAATCCCAACACTCTTCCATGGTGTTTGAAGCTGAAACCTCGACCCCGGTATATTTACCCGCTTTCATGGAGTCTACCGCCATACGTGTGTGCCATAACCAAGGTGTAGAAATCACCACAGCGTCTACCTCCTTAAGCTCCAATAGGTTCCTATAGTCATAATCGTTCGCTCCAAATATCAAGGGTTCTTTTGCTCCTTCTTTTGTGATAAGGTCTTTCGCAATGGAAATCCTCTTTGGGTCAATATCGCAAATAGCCACCACGTTGATATCTTTACGAAGCAACAAGTTTTGAAGATGGTTCGTTCCTCTTAATCCAACTCCTATCAAGGCTACATTCAATTTATCAGCTGGACTATAAAGTTTGCTCGCAAAGCTTGGAACCGCAAATAAACCTGCTCCTGCGATCGATGTATTTCTGATAAAATTTCGTCTCGTACCCATATTAAAACAGTGTTGTTGGTTTGGATTAGTAAATTATGAAAAACTTAGGAATCCTTTTACAAGATTACCCTAATTTCGTTGCCGTACAACCAAAATAAAATTGATTTAGCCAAGCAATTCTTATTTTTGCACCCTAAAACAGTAACCATGACACTACTTTTAATGGCTGCCGGAAGCGGTAGCAGATATGGAAAATTAAAACAGTTTGACGAGTTAGGACCAAAGGAGGAATTCCTCATGGAATTTGCCATCTATGACGCCATCAAAAATGATTTCAGTCAGATTGTCGTCATTACGAAAGCGGCTAATGTCACTTTCTTGAACGACTACCTCAGCGCCCGACTCCCTAAAAACATTAGATTAGATGTTCTAGCACAGGAAATTACGGATTTACCTTCCGGGGTTACCTTTACCGGGGAGCGTAAAAAACCTTGGGGTACCGCACATGCCGTATGGACGGCAAGAAACGTAATAAACGGACCTTTTGTAGTCATCAATGCCGATGATTTTTATGGGCAATCTGCCTACAAAAAGGCAGCTGATTTTATGAAATCTAATGAAAATGACTATTGCCTATTGGGCTATACCTTAAAAGACACCTTATCTGAACATGGATCGGTTTCAAGAGGTGTCTGTAAAGTTTCAGGTGATAATTTACTTTCGGTAGAAGAGCGATTAAAATTGATTCAAAAAGGCGATGTTATTCTTGATGAAGACACGGGGTTAGAATTTTCGGGAGAGGAGCAGGCCAGTATGAATTTTTGGGTCTGTAGAGCATCGATTTTTGACAAAATAGAATCCGAGTTCAGAATCTTCTTAAAGGACGAGGACCGTATAGCAAACAGCGAACTTTATATTCCGCTAATGATCCAAGAAATGCTCCAGGGCAAGGAAATAAACGTAAAATGTATCCCTTCCGGTAGTGAATGGTTCGGCGTTACCTATGCCAGCGACAAGGAGAAGGCTATGGAAAGTCTTCTGAAAAAAACCAAGGAAGGTCAGTACACATCTCCCTTATGGAATTAGAGAATAGTAATTATACCCTAGAAGAATTACATATTGTTCTAGGGTATTTTTCTATTGACGCGGCTTCTTTTCATGTGAAGACCTTAACTGACGGGTATATCAATGACACCTTTCTGGTATCCAAAACCGATAGACCCCTATACATTTTACAACGTATCAACCATACTATTTTCGCGGATATTGATGGTTTAATGCAAAACGTATCAAGCGCTCTTAAGGTACTCAATGCTCGTGACTACATTCAAATAAAGCTTGTCTCGACACCCTCCGGCCAATACCATATCAAAGTTATGAATGGATACTGGCGTTTAATGACTTTTATTCCGAATAGCACTACATTTAATACGACTACCAAAACTACAATAGCTTTTGAAGCAGGGCGAATAGTGGGGAAATTCCATGATTTGTTACAACATGAAAAACCTTCGGCATATGCTAATACTATTCCTAGATTTCATGATTTATCCTATAGGTCCGCTGCGTTTAAAAATGCCCTCGAAAATGCTCATTCATCTAAACTGGAAATAGCCCAAAACGACATTAATTATGCGCAAATTACCTTACAAAAACTAAGGGCCACTGAAGTCGATAAACTTAAGGTTCGCATTTGCCATAACGATACCAAACTAAACAATATCCTTTTCTCCAAAAAAACCAATAAAGCCCTTTCTTTGATAGACTTGGATACTATTATGAAGGGTTATTTTTTTTATGATTTTGGAGATGCCGTACGCACTATTGTCAATACGGCAGCCGAAGACGAACAGGACCACGGTAAAATTACGTTTGATTTAGATCTCTTTGAAGCTTTTGTAAAGGGCCTCTCGGACAATTCATCTTTTCTCACAAAGGAGGAGTTGAAATCTTTACCTTTAGGAACCGTTTTTATGCCCTTTATCCATGGTTTAAGAGCCTTGACCGATTACTTGAACAATAATAGGTATTATAAAGTTTCTTATGAGAATCAAAATTTAGACCGTTGCAGGAGTCTGTTTTCTTTTTCTGAAAAAGCATGGGGGAATCAGAAAGAAATACAACGTATTCTAGCCAGTCATTTTCCGGCACTACAGGCATAGTGATACCAGAAAAGTTTACCAAACACTTTTCGTAGAATGATAATTATCAAATGAGAATGCCCTAAAAACCTTCCTAAACTAAAAAGAGTCCGATTAATTAAAATCAGACTCTTTTACGAGAACACTATATGAAAATGAAAAATTGTAATTCGCTTTTATTATCATAGTAAAGGTACTTTCTTTCCTTACTATTTTAAACTAATTGTTGTGAACTTGAAGAAAAACGTGGTGAAAACCATCTTTTTTGATATCTAGACATCTTTTGAGCGACATATACCCTTTTTTTACAAAGAGGATACGAAAAAAGCCGATGCGAACATCGGCTTTAACTAACTCAAAAAATATGAACGTATGTTCTGTAGAACAGTTCAAAAGTACGTTCTCTTTATAGGTTCAGTGTTAAAAGAATCTAAGGAGTGTGTTATCTTATTTAAATGCCTGATGCCCCGTAATGTCGGCACCTGTGATTAGAAGGTGAATATCATGAGTCCCCTCATAGGTTATAACACTCTCTAGATTCATCATATGGCGCATGATGCTATATTCTCCTGTTATTCCCATTCCTCCGAGCACTTGTCTTGCCTCGCGGGCAATTT
The DNA here is from genome assembly GCF_002742365.1 of Maribacter sp. 4U21. Lineage (NCBI taxonomy): Bacteria > Pseudomonadati > Bacteroidota > Flavobacteriia > Flavobacteriales > Flavobacteriaceae > Maribacter > Maribacter sp. 4U21. The sequence goes on along the minus strand of NZ_MDGN01000054.1, from coordinate 12,527 downwards.
TAATGGCCATGTCCACATTGTTCCTTTTGGCCATGGATATTTGTGCAGTGGTGGCGCTACCTTCATTTTTTAACTGACCTAACCTAAAAGCAAGCAATTGTGCTTTTGTAATCTCCGTAATCATTTCCGCCAGCTTTTTTTGTTGTAGTTGCATAGCCGCTATGGGCTTGCCGAACTGCACTCTTTCCTTTGCATAGCGCAGTGCCGTATCATAACAGTCCATAGCCGCTCCGATAGCCCCCCAAGCAATACCGTACCTTGCAGAATCTAAACATCCCAAAGGAGCACCGAGACCCGTTTTATTCGGTAACAAATTTTCTTTAGGCACCTTAACGTTGTCAAAAATCAACTCTCCCGTGGCAGATGCCCTAAGTGACCATTTGTTATGGGTTTCTGGGGTTGAAAATCCTTCCATTCCTCTTTCTACGATTAAACCGTGTATTCTACCCTCTTCATTTTTGGCCCATACCACGGCAATATCAGCGAAAGGAGAGTTAGATATCCAAAGTTTGGCACCGTTTAAAAGATAATGGTCGCCCATATCCTTGTATTTCGTTTCCATACCGCCTGGGTTAGACCCGTGATTAGGTTCCGTAAGACCAAAACAGCCCATCATCTCTCCGCTCGCTAATTTTGGTAAATATTTTTTTCGCTGCTCCTCCGTACCATAAGTATAAATAGGGTACATCACTAAAGAAGATTGCACGGAAGCGGTAGATCGCACACCGCTATCACCACGTTCAATTTCCTGCATGATAAGTCCGTAACTTATTTGGTCCAAGCCCGCGCCCCCATATTCCTCAGGAATGTAGGGTCCAAATGCCCCTATTTCCGCAAGACCACCTATAATTTGATTAGGGAATTCCGCCTTTTGCGCATATTCCTCTATAATGGGAGAAATGTCTCTCTTTACCCATTGGCGGGCTGCATCCCTAACAAGAAGGTGCTCTTCAGAAAGTAAATCGTCTAGGTTATAATAATCAGGAGCTTCAAATAAATCAGGTCTCATAAGAAATATTTTTATCAAAGGTAATTAAAGAAATATAACGATTCAACGCGCTATTGTTACATTTTTAAATAAAACGCATTGGTCAGCGCTATGTACTCCAACGTGTATTCGCGTCTTTTTATTTCAATATATAACTCCTTGATAGTCGGGTTGACCTTAGTAAAACTAAATTCAAGCAGTGACCTTTTTGTTTTGGATGTACTATTGCCCTTTACATGTAGTATGCGTCTAGGATATAACCCATAGTCATGAGCCAATTCTAAAAATTTCCGCTCTTCCTTATACGGTATAACGACCGAGAAGATGCCCGCCGGTGAAAGAAGTTTTGAAATGCTTGCCACCAATTCGTCAAACGGTAGCGAACTGTTTTGTCTAGCGGTATCCCTAGAAGTGTTTCCACTAGAAACATCCTCTCTGTAAAATGGCGGGTTAGAAACAATTAAATCGTATTTCTCTTCGATTTCATCAACCATTTCATCTAGACCGGCATGATAACAGAAAAGACGATCTCCCCAGGGAGATGCTTCAAAATTATCTACACATTGTTCGTAAGCGTCCGCATCAATTTCTATGGCATCGATAGTGTCGGCATTACTTCTTTGAGCCAGCATTAAGGCAATAAGTCCGGTCCCTGCTCCAATATCCAGAATAGAACTAGGGTTATTCTCTACAGATACCCACGCGCCAAGAAGTACGCCGTCCGTGCCAATTTTCATGGCACAACGGTCTTGATTTACGGTAAAATGCTTAAATTGAAATGGTACATACATACTGCTTGTACTTTGGTTTTCTTTGCCTTTTAGTATTGGCGCTATGCTAAGTTGTATTTCTTTCATAGGCCTGATACTATTAGCGTTACCAAGCACTATATCGCTAAAAAACAACCCTTATCGCCTAAAAAATTCTAGGAGCATCTTGTACTGAAAGGAAATAAAATCTTAAGTACTAGCTTAAGTAAAGTTCAACCAATCCTTCAGGCGTACGTACTTCTATTACTTTTTTAGCTCTATCTACCTTTTTGATGATATCATCGTTCAGAGGGATTAAAAGTTGTTTCCCGTCTTTCAAAACCTCGAACAAAGCTTGAGCGGTAGTATCGTTCACACTCTGGACGATACCGATATCTCCGTGCACATCATCCATCATCGTAAATCCGATAATTTCGTGAAAGTAAAATTTGTTCCCTGTTAACTTGGGTAGTAAGGTAAGCGGTAGGTACAGTTCAGCACCCATGACCCTATCCGCATCAGATTCTGTTTTTACTTCTTCAAAATCTATTCGTAATAAATTGGATTTATGAAGGCGACACCTATCAATAAAAAATGGAACCAGATTATTTCCCAAGGAAATAAAAACCGATTCCATTTTTTCGTAAACTTCAGGGTCGTCCGTATCTAATTTAACAAGTACTTCTCCCTTAAAACTATATTTTGAAACGATTTTGCCTAGGTAGAAACAATCTTCCTTGCGCATCGTTACCTATCTATTCTTCTTCCGAAGTTGCCGCTTCCTCTTTAGGAGCTTCAGTTTCCTCCACCGCAGCTTCAGGAGCTGGGGCTTCTTCTAAGGCCTCCACTTCTTCTTCAGCACTTTCTCCTTCTGGAGTTTCTGGTAATACGGCAGCAGCGGCATCAGCAGCTCTCTTCTCGTTCACTTCCTTTTCAGCTTGTAACGCCTTAGCCTTTGCTTCGGCCTTAGCCTTATCTAAACCACCAACTTTATCCGCAACTGATTTTTCCTTCTCTTCTAACCAAGCATTGAACTTCTCCTCTACTTGCTCATCCGTTAAGGCTCCTTTGCGCAAACCTCCAAGTAAGTGATGCTTCAAAAGCACTCCTTTATAGGAAAGTATTGCCCTAGCCGTATCCGTTGGCTGCGCTCCATTCTGTAACCACTGTACAGAATTATCGACATTCAAATCTATCGTTGCTGGATTGGTGTTAGGATTATAAGTTCCCAATTTTTCCAAGAACTTACCATCTCTTTTTGCTCGTGCATCTGCTGCAACTACCCAATAGAATGGTTTACCTTTTTTACCGTGTCTCTGTAATCTAATTTTTACTGGCATATCACATTAATTTTGTAGGGTGCCCGACCCTTGATTATTAATTCTATCTCTATTATTTCCTAAAAGGGCTGCAAATATAGAACATTCACTTTTATACTTCCCCATATTATGCCTCAAATTTTATCGATTATTGTTAAATAGCCTTAACATTTACGGGAAAAGTCGTTAAACTCATGCTAAACCCCTGTAAATACTCGTGATTTCGACATATTCTATTAATTTAAATAGTGTAGTTATTGATAGTCAATAACACAATTGAACTAAAATGATAAGAGATAAATGAAGTACACAGAAAAAGTATCAAACAGATTAAATGATTTATTAACACGTACATACGATGCGGAAAATGGATACAAACTAGCACAAGACAAAATTGATAATCCGTCCATTAAAAAATTCTTGAACGAAAGAGTGCAACAGCGTTACAATTTTGGGCACGAGTTAAAGGATGAGATAGCCAATTTTGGACAACTGCCAGAAAAAGGAGGAAGTATCAAAGGCGATTTACATAGAACTTGGATGAATTTAACGGCCACGCTCTCAGGAAATGAAACAGAACGAATTTTGGAAGAAGTAGAACGTGGAGAAAAGGCAAGTCTAGAAGAATATAATGCCATACTGAATGACAGCGATATGGTATTACCACCATCCACGGAGAATTTGTTGACGAAGCAGAGAAATGCTATCGAATCAGCATTGAATGTAAGCAAAAGATACGAGGAACTAGTATCCTAGTCGCATCACAGAAAGATTTGAAAAGACCGAGCGAAACGCTCGGTTTTTTTATGCCCTCTATTCCCGATCAATTAACTGGTTCTCCCCCATAACGAGAAGGTTGGTATGTTGCATGACAAGTGTTTTAATTTGCTCGATAACTTTGGGATGATCGTCCGCAACATTGAAGTGCTCTCCTGGATCAATGACCAAGTTATATAGCAAAGGGACCTCGTGCTCTTTGCGTTCACCAAATTGCCCATACGCTCCTTGAGTACGATAATGTGCTTTAAAATCACCTAATCGTACGGCGAACAATTCCGTACCACGATAATACAATATACTGTTTCTAGGGCTAGGTGCACCATTTCTTAAGGTTTCGCTTAAATCTTTCCCGTCTAGTAAAACATCCTTTGGAGTTGGAATATTAGCCATGGTGCTGAACGTAGTAAAAAAATCCAGCGAAGAACCTATATCCGATATTACGGCCGTTTTAATAAGTCCTGGACCCCAAAATACCGTGGGCTCGCGCATACCTCCTTCCCAAGTAGTTCCTTTGCCCGCCCTTAAAGGCCCGGCACTTCCGGCATTATCTTTAAAAGGTAACCAAGGTCCATTATCGGAAGTAAATACGACTATAGTGTTATCTTGAAGACCCTTTGCCTTTAAGGCACTTATTATATTCCCAACCCCATGGTCTATCTCTTCAATTACATCTCCATACAATCCCCGCTTACTTTTACCTAAGAAATCCTCAGAGGCAAAAAGTGGTATATGTGGTAAATTATGCGCTAGATATAAAAAGAAAGGCTTTTCACCTTGATTTTCTATGAAAGCAACAGCTTCATCGGAATATCGCTTTGTTATATTATTTTGATTCGCTGGACGCTCCACTACCTTGTTCCCCCTAAGTAAAGGCACATTAAAATGTTCTGTTTTAATGCTATCATTAGGTTGATTCCAATACTCCTTTCCACTTTTTTTAACAACCCTATCCATGTCATTGGAATATGGAATACCAAAATAGGAGTCGAACCCATTATTGGTCGGTAAGAATTTCTCCTTATGGCCTAAATGCCATTTTCCAATGGCAGCGGTAGTATAACCGGCTTTTTTAAGTTGTTCAGCTAGGGTAATTTCCGAAGCCGGCAAACCATTTTTAGAATTAGGGAACAATACCCTCCTCCCGTTGCTGGCCATGCCGCTACGCACGGGAAGCCGTCCGGTCAGCAGACCAGCCCTGCTGGGTGTACAAACACTTGCAGCAGCGTAGAAATTTGTCCATTTTTGACCCTCGAAGGCCATAGCGTCAAGGTTGGGGGTTTTTATGGATGGATTTCCAAACACCCCAATATCCCCATACCCCAAGTCATCTGCAAAGATGATGATAAAGTTGGGAAGTTTTTCTTGGGGCTCTTGACCATATAAAATGGTGCAACTTATCGCATACAACCATATTGAAAAATGAAATCTGAGGGTGAAACGGTTATTAATTTTCATTTGGTAAAGTTTATATCTTTTCCAAGATAGTCATATTTGTAATTGACTAGGTTAATAACTCTTAGTAACTCCTCTTTTTAGGCCAGTACCTTTTGCTTAATTTTAACCTTGCCTTTTTTATTCTGTTCTACTTCGGAATTGGAAGGCTTTTAAACACTTTGAATATAACATATGTATTTAATCTTTGATACGGAAACCACAGGTCTTCCAAAGCGTTGGGATGCACCCTACACAGATACGGACAACTGGCCCAGATGCATTCAAATCGCTTGGCAGTTGCATGACGATATGGGGCGCCTTGTTGAACATCAAGATTATCTAGTACGCCCAGACGGTTTCAATATTCCGTATGATGCGGAGCAAATACATGGTATCTCTACAGAACTAGCTTCACAGAAGGGCATTTCATTAAGCGAGGTTTTGGAAAAGTTTAATGTGGCTATGTCCAAGACCAAATTTATTGTGGGTCAAAACGTAGGGTTCGATTTAAATATCATGGGAGCGGAATTTCACCGTATGGGCGTTGACAACCCGTTACAAGACCTACCCGTCCTAGATACCTGTACCGAACATATGGCACAACTCTGTCAAATTCCCGGAGGCCGTGGCGGAAAATTTAAGCTACCCACGCTTACCGAACTGCACCAACATCTCTTTGGCAAACCCTTTGGCGAGGCACATAATGCCACTGCCGACGTTGAAGCCACTACGCGATGTTTTTTGGAGTTGGTACGCCTAAGGCAGTACACCACCGAGCAACTAGACGTGCAGCCAGATTATTTTAAGAACTTCTCCGAAGCCAATCCTGAGGAAATACAGCTAATCGGCCTAAAACACATTAACCTAAAAAAGGCCTCTAAAAAAATTGCGGACGCCCTTTGGGAAAAAGATACGGGTGGTGTTTCGCAAGAGGAAATCAACGAGAATATAAAAACACTGGAAGATGCGACCTACGTTCATCTTCACAATCACTCCCAGTTTTCGGTATTACAGTCCACCATCAATATTAAATCACTGGTACAGGCAGCAGCGGATAATCAAATGCCTGCGGTGGGTTTAACGGACCATGCCAATATGATGGGTGCCTTTCATTTTGTAAAGGAAATCAGTGCTCATAATAAAGCGGTAAAGGAAAAAAACAAGGAAGCGGAAGAAACGGGAGCAGAAACGCAACTAAAGGAGATAACCCCGATTATTGGTTGTGAGTTTTTTGTTTGCGAAGACCATACCAACAAAAGTGTAAAGGATTACGGGTATCAAATGGTGCTCTTGGCCAAGAACAAAAAGGGATATCACAACCTCGCCAAAATGTCCTCCATCGCATACACGGACGGGTTTTACTACGTGCCACGAATCGATAAAAAGGTAATTCAGCAGTACAAAGAAGATATCATTGTTCTTACAGGAAATCTTTATGGGGAAGTCCCAAGTAAAGTCTTGAATGTTGGTGAAAACCAAGCAGAAGAGGCACTTCTATGGTGGAAAGCCCAATTTGGAGACGATTTATATATAGAAATGATGCGTCACGGACAGGAAGATGAGGACCGCGTGAACCAGGTCTTGGTGGAGTTTTCCAAAAAGCATGGCGTACAGCTTGTGGCCACTAATAACACCTACTATTGCAACAAGGACGATGCGGAGGCGCACGATATATTACTATGTGTTAAAGACGGCGAAAAACAAGCTACGCCCATAGGCCGTGGTCGCGGATATCGTTATGGCCTGCCCAATCAAGAGTATTACTTTAAATCTCAAGAAGAGATGAAGGAACAGTTCAAAGATGTTCCGGAAGCAATTTTGAACGTACAGGAAATTGTAGATAAGATTGAGCCATTTGAACTGGCACGGGACGTGCTCTTACCTAAATTTGACATCCCCGATGATTTCAAAGACCCCGAGGATGCAATTGATGGCGGTAACCGCGGTGAAAATGCCTATCTAAGGCACATCACTTACGAAGGTGCGAAAAAGCGATATGCAGAGATTACCGAAGAAATACGTGAACGCATCGATTTTGAATTGGACACCATTAAAAATTCAGGATATCCTGGGTATTTCCTGATTACCGAAGATTTTATCAGAGAGGCCAGAAACATGGATGTTTCTGTGGGCCCGGGTCGTGGCTCCGCAGCAGGCTCCGTAGTGGCCTATTGTTTGACCATTACCAATATTGACCCTTTAAAATACGATTTACTTTTTGAGCGTTTCCTGAATCCGGATAGGGTATCCATGCCCGATATTGATATTGATTTTGATGACGAAGGTCGTGGGCGTGTTATGGACTATGTCATTAATAAATACGGCGCCAACCAAGTAGCGCAGATTATCACTTACGGAACCATGGCGGCCAAATCCTCTATCAGGGATACGGCCCGTGTACTGGACCTTCCCTTGGGTGATGCGGATAGGATTGCAAAACTTATTCCCACCATGTCTAAATTAGGGAAGATTTTTGGAAAGTCCGACGCTGAACTGAAGAAGAAATTCCGTGCGGAGGATTTGGAAAAAATCCATCAACTTTTAAACATACATGATGGGGACGACCTTGAAGGTCAGACCCTAAAAATGGCACGAACTTTAGAAGGTTCTGTAAGAAATACAGGAATACACGCTTGTGGGGTAATCATAACACCAGATGACATTACCAATTTTGTGCCCGTAGCAACGGCGAAGGATTCAGACCTATACGTCACACAATTCGATAACTCGGTCGTTGAAAGTGCCGGTCTGTTAAAGATGGATTTTTTGGGCCTTAAAACCTTGACATTGATCAAGGATACCGTCAAAATCGTTAAGGCAAAACATGGTATTGACCTAGTACCGGACGATTTTCCCTTGGATGATAAAAAAACGTATGAACTCTTCCAAAAAGGAGAAACCGTAGGGGTTTTCCAATATGAATCTCCAGGTATGCAAAAACACATGAAGGATTTAAAACCCTCTGTTTTTGACGACCTCATCGCCATGAACGCACTGTACCGACCCGGTCCTATGGAGTATATCCCTAGCTTCATCGCCAGAAAACACGGTGATGAAGAAATAGCGTACGACCTTCCGGACATGGAAGAATATCTCAAAGAAACTTACGGGATTACCGTTTATCAAGAGCAGGTGATGCTCTTGTCACAAAAGTTAGCCGGTTTCTCCAAGGGTGATGCCGATGTACTCCGTAAAGCCATGGGGAAAAAGATATTTGCGGTACTCCAAAAAATGAAACCTCAGTTCTTGGAAGGAGGCGCAGCCAATGGGCACCCTACTGAGGTTCTGGAAAAAATATGGAAAGATTGGGAAGCCTTCGCAGCCTATGCATTTAACAAGAGTCACTCCACTTGCTATGCCTACATTGCCTACCAAACGGCCTATTTAAAAGCCCACTACCCCGCAGAATACATGGCTGCGGTATTGAGTAATAATATGAACGATATTAAACAGGTTACCTTCTTTATGGAAGAATGTAAGCGCATGGGCTTGGACGTTTTAGGACCAGATGTAAACGAATCTTACTATAAGTTTGCGGTAAACAAAGAAGGAGCCGTACGTTTTGGTATGGGGGCCATAAAAGGTGTTGGTCGTTCTGCGGTGGAAACTATCGTGGAACATCGTAAAAAAGATGGGAATTTCCATTCTGTTTTTGATTTGGCCAAGCGCATAGACCTACGTGCCGCCAATAAGAAAGCTTTTGAAAACCTTGCCGTTGCAGGTGGTTTCGATTCTTTTGGGACCACTCATCGAGCCCAATATTTTCACACGGAAGGCGATGGTATCACTTTTTTGGAAAAAGTCATCAAGTCTGCAGCAAAATATCAAGAGAATAAAAATTCTTCCCAGATGGATATGTTCGGAGGAATGAGCGAGGCACAAATCCCTGAACCCATTGTACCGCCATGTGAAGAATGGGGCACCATGGAGAAACTGCGACGGGAGAAAGAAGTGGTAGGTATTTATATTTCCGGACATCCCTTGGATGATTTTAAAACAGAAATAAAGGCGTTCTGCAATGCAGGTATTTCCCATATTAACGACATGGCCAGTTACGTTAACCGAGAGCTCACTTTTGCTGGGGTAATTACAGATGTGCAACATCGTATTTCCAAGAACGGTAAAGGATGGGCCGCCTTTACCATGGAAGATTATACGGACTCATTTGAGTTCCGGATTTTTGGTGAAGAATATTTAAAATTCAGACACTTTCTTATGATAAATTCCTTTGCCTATGTCAAAATTTTCATTCGCGAAGGTTGGGTAAATAGGGAAACAGGTAAGAAAGGGGACCCTAGAATGCAATTTAATAGTTTTATGTTGCTTCAAGATGTTATGGAGACCTACGCCAGAAAGCTTACCATAAAATTAAATATTGACGAATTAAAGGAAGAAGGTATTCATCAATTAAAGGACACCTTGGTTTCCCATAAAGGAAACCACCCCTTGAATTTTGTCATTTATGAAATGGAAGAAGAGATAAAGGTAAATTTATCCAGCAGAAAACAAAAAGTAGAGATTACAAGTGAACTCTTACATATCCTTGAAGAACAAGAGGTGCATTTTAAATTAAACTAAACCAAGGATGCATAGCTATTGGCGCTTGCGATTTTTGGCCAAAAACCTTTTACTCGGCGCACTCCTTTTTTGCCTGTGTCAAATAGATGGGTAGCAACGAATCTGGAAGGTGAAGTAGTCTACGAAGGCGAATGTGATAAGGGACCCGAAGTAACATTAGCGTGTAGTTCCAAAGACTGAATTAGTAGTAGCTATAATACTGCGTAGCCTTAACCTTCCCATACTTTGGGAAGGTTTTTTATTGCCTTTGATTTTCTAAGGAATAACATCATTATTAAAATCAATACCTTGATAGTCAAAACGTATATGTAGTTAGTAAGGAACAAGCAGATTATTTGACTAACTTTGTGTAATCAATAAAAGTAAATTAAAATGGCATTAGAAATAACAGACGCTACTTTCGACGAAGTAGTTTTAAAAAGTGATAAACCCGTAGTAGTAGATTTCTGGGCAGCCTGGTGTGGTCCATGTAGAATGGTAGGCCCTATCATTGATGAAGTAAGCAATGAATATGATGGTAAAGCCGTTGTAGGTAAGGTAGATGTAGATGCCAATCAAGAATTCGCTGCAAAATATGGTGTGCGTAATATTCCTACCGTATTGGTATTTAAAGACGGTGAAATCGTTAGCAGACAGGTCGGCGTATCTCCAAAGAAAGTCTATACAGATGCTATAGATGCCTTATTATAGGGTAAGCACTTAAGAGATAAATAAAAAGAGCTGGCAGCCAATGCTAGCTCTTTTTATTTATAACCCCTACCCCATCCGTTTAGGGTTTAGTTTTTCATATCTTTATTCTTGTGAACTTACAATCAGCATTAAATAAAGCGTCCCTGTTTCAAAACTTGGAGTTACTTGCCAACCAAGTAGTGGAGGGTTTTATAAGTGGTATACACAAAAGTCCCTTCCATGGTTTTTCCGCAGAATTTGCTGAACATAAAATTTACAACAATGGCGAAAGTACCAAGCATATAGATTGGAAACTCTTCGCCAAAAGTGATAAGCTTTATACCAAGCGCTATGAAGAAGAGACCAATCTTCGTTGCCATATGATTTTGGATAATTCCGCCTCCATGTATTTCCCGGAAGTGAAGGAGGTGGGCCTGAATAATTTGAATAAAATTGGCTTTGGAACTTTGTCCATAGCCGCTCTTATGAACGTTCTTAAACGCCAGCGAGATGCCGTAGGCTTAAGCATCTATTCTGATAGTTACAATTACTACGCAGCGGAAAAAGGAAGCGAACGGCATTTTCAAATGCTTCTAGCTAAATTGAATGAAATTAACCAAGTAGCACAAGCACCAAAAGAAACAGCCACCTATACCTATTTACATCAAATAGCGGAAAAAATAAAAAGAAGAAGTCTTATTTTTTTGTTCACCGATATGTTCCAAACCGAAAAATCGGACGATGAGCTTTTTGAAGCTCTACGGCATTTAAAGTATAATAAGCATGAAGTAGTCTTGTTCCATCTTTTGGATAAAAAACATGAACACCATTTCAACTTTGACAATACTCCCAAACGCTTTGTAGATGTAGAGACCGGGGCGCATTTAGACTTGTATGCAGATAATGTAAGAGAAGCCTATGAGGAGGCCATTACCAACTATTTTACCCAGATAAAACTTAAATGTTCACAGTACAGAATTGAATACGTCCCCGTAGACATTAATGCTAGTTTTTCCACTGTTCTGAACACTTTTTTAGTAGAAAGGCAGAAATTCATTTAAGTAAATTAATATTTTAAAAGAAAATGTTTGTGGTATTGGATTAGCAATGTATATTTGCACACGCTAAACGCCACGGTCTGGTAGTTCAGTTGGTTAGAATACCTGCCTGTCACGCAGGGGGTCGCGGGTTCGAGTCCCGTCCAGACCGCAAAAAGCTCTCAAGAAATTGGGAGCTTTTTTATTTCTAGGTTGCACGCAGATTGCACGCGGTTTTATACTTGAACCAACCCAATATTTCTGCTCCACAATCTTCTTTTAGAGCACCATTCTCTAATATATTCAATCTGTCAATGGCACATACTTGTTCTTCGGCCTTAAAACGAATAAAATTTGGTTTTACCGTATGAAGCGAAGGATATAGCAGCAACGAACGAAAAGAATCCCAATATTTGTTGTAAACATATATTCGACGCAAATCGTTGGTCTAGAGCTTGTTGCTACATATGTTTTTCCACTTGGTATCTATCACATAGTTTTTGTTGAATTTTCTTAGAACAATGTTTGGTCTAATTTTAATCCGGTTCCAAAATACTAAAGGATACCATTGTAGCTGATGTATTTAAAAATAGAATATCGCATTTAAGGGAAATGATTCCGGAAAACTAGTTCTATAAAAAAGATGATGATTATGACACATTCAAATTATACGAACAATGTGTTTTTTTAAGGAGCTATAACCATGTAGTTAATATGCTATGGTTTAAAAAATAATATTTTATAGCAACTTGCTAGAAACCCAAAAAGTTTAAAAAGATGATATTTAATTTTTTTAAACTTTAATTATAATCTAAGTTCAAGTCATAAGTGCAACATGCATATTTAAAATACTTGGGGCTAGCCCCAAGTATTTTAGGTTCAATATTTATATTGATCTTGCATGAAACATTACAAACAATTGACCCTATCTCAAAGGTATCAAATTCAGAGTCTTTTACAAGTCGGATTTACT